>NZ_CP013200.1:2778736-3087485 GCF_001445575.1 Arthrobacter alpinus
CGACACGCAGGTGTCCCAACGTGGCATGGACACTTACGGCTCCCGCTCATTGACGGTAGGTGGCATGGCCGTGCTGGCCGCCGCGGACAAGGTCATTGAGAAGGCCAAGACCATTGCAGCCCACATGATGGAGGCCAGCGAGCAGGATCTCGAGTTCGCTAACGGTTCCTTCACCGTCAGGGGCACGGAGACATCCACGTCCTTCGGTGAGATTGCCTTCGCCGCGTTCTCCGCCCACAACCTGCCCGATGGCATGGAGCCCAATCTGGACTCAGAGGCCACCTTCGATCCCAGCAACTTCTCCTACCCGCACGGCACTCACCTGGCGGCCATGGAGGTTGACATCGAAACAGGAGAGGTCAACGTGCTCAAGTATGTGTGCGTGGATGACATTGGAGTGGTGGTGAACCCCATGATCGTTGAGGGCCAGGTCCACGGAGGCCTGGCTCAGGGAATCGCACAGGCACTGTACGAGGAAGCCGTCTATGACGATGCCGGCACCTTGGTCTCAGGTTCGTTCGTTGACTACCTGGTCCCGAGCGCCCCTGATTTGCCGCACTACATCACGGCCAGGACAGAAACGCCGGCCACCAGCAACCAACTCGGCGCCAAGGGTGTGGGCGAGGCAGGAACCATCGCCTCCACCCCGGCCATCGTCAACGGGGTGCTGGACGCCATCCGGCACCTCGGCGTGAAAGACATCAAGATGCCGTGCACGCCAGCCCGTGTGTGGCATGCCCTGCAGGAAGCCAAGACCACCGGAGGTGTGCAATGATTCCCAGCGAATTTGATTACGCCGCGCCCACCACGGTTGCGGAGGCGCTTTCGCTCCTGGCCGCAGCAGAGTCTGCCGGTGAGGACGTCAAGGTGCTCGCCGGTGGCCAAAGCCTGATCCCCGTCATGAAGCTGCGCCTGGCCGATCCTTCCATGGTGGTGGACTTGGGGCGGATTCCTTCACTGTCCGGCATCACGGACGACGGCGGGACCCTCAGCATAGGGGCCATGACCCCGCACCACACGGTGGCAACAGATCCTCTGATTGCCTCCTTTGTGCCGTTGTTGGCTCAGGCCGCCGCCACAGTCGCTGATCCTCAGGTCAGGCACCGTGGGACCATTGGCGGTGCCCTGGTCCATGCGGATCCGGCCGGTGACATGCCTGCCCCGATCCTTGCTCTGGACGCTATGTTCAACCTAAGCGGCCCATCCGGTCAGCGTTCGGTGGCCGCGGCCGATTTCTTCCAGGGCTACTTCACCACGGCTGTGCAAGAAGGCGAGATTCTCACCAGCATTACGGTGCCCAAGTACACCGGGTGGGGCTCACACTATGAGAAGTTCACCCGGGTGGCCCAGCAATGGTCCATTGTTGCTGTGGCCGCCCTTGTTCAGGTGGAAGGTGGCATGATTGCCCAGGCCCGGTTGGGACTGACCAACATGGCCAGCACTCCCCTGCGAGCCTCAGCAACCGAGTCTGCGCTCGCAGGCTGTGCCGTGGAGGTGGGCGCCATTGCGGCAGCCTGTGCCAACGCCGCGGATGGAACGGAACCGGCCAGTGACCTGAACGGGGATGCCGCCTACCGGCGCCACCTCGTAACGGTGCTGGCCAAGCGTGCGGTGCTGGCCGCCGTCGGACTTTCAGAGGAAAGGGGCTAGGAGCGCCATGGAACTCAAACACCATTTCAGCGTCCCCTCATCCCTGGCAGATACGTGGCATGCCTTCAACCAACTTGAGGAAATTGCGCCGTGCTTTCCAGGGGCCACCCTGACGGGGTGGACGGGGACACCTTCACCGGCACGGTCAAGATCAAGTTGGGGCCCATCGCCATGCTCTACACGGGTACGGGGCGTTTCCTCTCGCGCGATGAGGCCACTCACACGGTTGTCATCGAGGCACAAGGGAAGGACAAACGCGGCAACGGCACGGCAGGTGCCACCGTCACGGCAGCGTTGGCTGCCAGCGGCGACGGCACCACTGTGGATGTTTCAACCGATATGAACGTCACGGGCAAGCCGGCGCAATTTGGCAGAGGCGTCATCCAGGACATCTCGGACAAGCTGCTGGAACAGTTTGTGCAGTGCGTGATCCGCAAGGCGGAAGGCTCGCCCGAGCCAGAAGAAGTACCTGCACCCGTAGCTGCCACTGCGGCTTCTGCGGCGCCTGCCACTGCGACTGCTCCACCAGATATCGGTACCCCGCCAGCGCCAGCGGCACGCCATGACGCGCCTCCCGTGCAGGCTATTCCGGCACCGGCAGCCCCGGAACTAGATCTAGGTTCGGCAGTGCTGCCGGTGCTGGCCAAGCGTTTTGGTCCGGCAGTTCTGGGTGTGCTCGCGGTCCTGGCCGTCATCGTCTGGTGCAGCAGGGGCCGCAAACGCTGACACCACGGCCCACCACCCGGGGCACGGGACGGCTGCGCTAGTGGTGGGGACCGGCGTCGTGCTTCTCCTTCGCGGGTTCGCGCCCGGGCAGGTTCCGCTGGTCTGGGAGGTCCGCCGCAGCTGGCGGAATGTGACTCATGGCCAATGGGACAGTGAAGCGGCGCCGGACCGCAGCATCGAAAAAGCGGCCACGGGCGGCACGTCCACGCAAGAGGCGCTCGCGGTCGCAGAGACCACTCTCGCCACAGATCTTTGGCCGGCAAAAATAGCTGCCGGATTCTCCGGCTCAGCCGACTTCCGCGCGGTTTACTAGGTAGTGCCGTACCGCGGGCTCATGCGTCATGAAAGCGGCGGCCGTAAACTCCGCTGAGGCTTCGGCCGTGCGACCTGCTCGAGCCAGCAGCTCGGCCCGGGCGGCATGGAACGGCTGGAAACGTTCGACGGCGGCACGCACCCCGGCGGGTTCACCGGCAGCTATGGCGCCCATCGCCGTGAGCCCCGCCTCCGGATTCTCTACCCGTCCGATCACGGAGGCCAGGGCCACCTGCGCACCCAGACTGGGTGCCACGGCCACAAGTGCCGCATAGAGGGTGCGCAACGCAGTCCAGTCCGTCAGCCCTGAACGGGCCCGGGCGCAATGGACGGCCTGGATGGCCGCCTCGAGCTGGAAGCGCCCCGGCACAGCGACGGCTACGGCCCGCCGCAAACACGCATCACCCTCTGCGATAAGGGCGGCATCCCACAGCGCGGTGTCCTGCTCCTCGAGCGGGCGAAATCTCCGGTCCCGCCCCGGTTCAGCTGGCTCAAGACGTCCCGGCACCCTTGCTAAGGAGAAGGCGATCAGCGCGGCCAGTCCCCATGCTTCCGCTTCGTTTTCCAGCAGCTGGGCAAGCGTCATCGCGAGGTAGTGGGCCTCACCCCGCAAGTCGTCTGCCGCAGCTACGCCGCGTGCATCACTGGCGTCTCCTACGCCACCGTTCTGCAAGAATTCGCCCACCCAGGCAATCGCGTAGCAGCCGTAGATGGCCTCAAGTACCGCGGACAGCCGGCCGGGCATGTCCTGACGGGATGGAACCACGAAGGGGATGCGGGCCTCTTTAATGCGTTTCTTGGCCCGGACCAGGCGCTGGGCCATGGCCGTCGCTGGGACATTGAACACGGCTCCGATGCGGGCTGCATCAAAACCTAGGACCGTTTGCAGCATGAGCGGCGTGCGCACGGCGGGGTCGATGGCCGGGTGGGTGCAGACAAAAAGCAGTTCCAGCCGTTTGTCAGCAATTGCATCCACATCCACTTCCACCACATCAGCGGCCATGGCATCACGCCCCAGCTCACCCGTTGTGTCCAACGGCGCAAACGCCCGGTTGTAGGCCGACTTCCAGGAATCCCGCTGCCGGTTGCGGGCAACCGTGAGCAGCCACGCCTCCGGATTTGCGGGCACGCCGTCGGACGGCCAGGAGATCAACGCCTGTTCAAACGCGGCGGACAGCGCATCCTCGGCCTGCGCGAGGTCGCCCGTCGAGGCTGCCAGCAACGCAAGCAAACGGCCATAGGAGGCCCGGGCCGTCCGCTCTGCGGCCGCCCGCGCTTCCTGTGCGCTCACGTATTCGGCCGCCAGGCGCCGTCGACCGTGAACAAGGCACCGGGACGCACTTCAACGGATCCCCACGCTATGGAGGGGGCCTGCCGGCCCCATTCGATGGCCGCATCGAGGTCCGGGACCTCGATCACAAAGGTGCCGCCCAGCTGCTCCTTGGTGTCAGCAAACGGACCGTCCTGGACGTGCAGCACGCCGTCGGCCAAGGTGAGCGTGGTGGTGTTGGACGACGGTTGGAGGATCTCGGCGCCGAGAAGCACACCGGCCTGGTGCAGTGTGGCCGCGTAGCTGGCGAAGGCGCGCTGCCCCTCCGCCATGGCTTCCTCGCTGAGTGACGCCGCGTCCATCTCCGGGTAGTGCAAAAGCAGTGAGTATCGCATGACTAATTCTCCTTCGTGATTGACCCGCCGTCCATGAACTGCGGCAGATGGCCCGCCAAGGTGCGTTCCCCGGCGCGTGCACAGTGATGACGATTGGCGGTGTGCCGGATCGACACCCGCAGTGAAATATGTGCAAGAGCGTTGCGGAAAAAGTCCCATTTGCTGCGGGAGCGTATCGGGTTTAACCCCATTTGCTGCGGGAGCGTATCGGGTTTGACCCCATTTGCTGCGGGAGCGTTGGGCGGGGGCTGCCATTACGCGATCAAGGGCGCTCAATCAGCAGTGAGGTCCCCTGCCCGACACCCACACACAGGGTGGCCAATCCCCGGTCCACATTCTCGCGTTCCATCCGGCCCAGCAGCGTCACCACCAGGCGTGAGCCGCTGGAACCGAGCGGATGGCCCAGGGCGATGGCGCCGCCGTCGTTGTTGGTAATGCCGTTGTCCAGCCCGAGTTCACGCATCACGGCAAGCGATTGGCTGGCAAAAGCTTCATTGAGCTCCACGGCTCCGATATCGGCCAAGTTCCACCCTGCCCGCGCCAGCACCTTCCGGGTGGCAGGCACCGGTCCGATCCCCATGGTCTCGGGGGCCACACCCACCGAGGCGCCGTCCACAATCCGACCCCGAGGTGTGAGCCCGTACTTCTTCACAGCGTCCGCGGAGGCCACAACAATGGCCGAGGCACCGTCGTTGAGTGTGCTGGCGTTCCCAGCAGTGACCACCCCGCCGGGTTTGACCACCGGCCGCAGTCCGGCCAGCACCTCCAAGGTGGTCCCGGGCCGGGGACCCTCATCCGTGTCCACCACGGTGCTGCCCTTCCTGCCCTTGACGGTGACGGGCACAATCTCGGGCCGGAGCCGCCCGGCAGCAATGGCGGCCAGGGCCCGCTCGTGGGACTGGACGGCAAAAGCGTCGGAGTCCTCACGGGAAATGCCGTAGACCTCTGCCACCTCTTCGGCGGTTTCCGGCATGGACAGGGTCATCTTGCCGCCCCGGGACAGGGCACCGGAGTCGAATTCGGGGTTGACGAAACGCCAGCCAATGGAGGTGTCGAAGCTTTCGCCGGGTTTGGCGAACGCCTGGGTGGGTTTAGCTTGGACCCACGGTGCGCGGCTCATCGACTCCACTCCTCCGGCCACCACAATGTCGGCCGCACCGGACTTGACCATTTGCGCGGCCAGGATCACCGCGCTCAGGCCGGAGGCGCACAGCCGGTTCACTGTCAGCCCCGGCACGTGGTCGCCGAAGCCGGCCAGCAGCCACGCCATCCTGGCCACGTTGCGGTTTTCCTCACCCGCCCCGTTGGCGTTGCCCAGAATCACTTCATCGACAGTGTCCGGGTCGATCCCGGCGCGCAGCACGGCCTCCCGGACTGCCAGGGCGGCGAGGTCGTCCGGGCGGACGCTGGACAGGGCCCCGCCGTAGCGGCCCACGGGGGTTCGTGCTCCGCCGATCAGAAATGCTTCAGTCATTTGTGACTCCTTTGTTGACGTTTGGCCTGCGTGTGAAGGAACCCTGGTCCAGGACCATACGGCTGGACACGAGCCCCTGGAAATGCACCGTGTCCCCGTCGTCCCAGATCCGAAAGGAAAGGTTGTCGCCGGGGAACACCGGGCTGGTGAACCGTGCGGTCATGGTGCCAAACTCGGTTGCGTCGCCGTGACAGACGGATTGAATCAACGCCCGAGCAGCAAAGCCGTAGGTACACAAACCATGCAGGATAGGCCGGTCAAAACCGGCTTTCCGTGCGGCGCGCGGGTCCGAATGCAGCGCGTTCCGATCCCCGCTGAGGCGGTATAGCAGGCCCTGAGTGGTGCTGGTGGGATGGTCTACGGCGTCATCCGGCTCCCGATCTGGCGCATGCCACCGGGTCGGTTCCGGCCGGGGCCCGCCAAAACCGCCCGCCCCGCGGACTAGGAACGTGGCCCGGTTGGTGGCCAGAAGCGCACCTTGCTCTGGGCTACCTGGCGTGGTGCTGCCAGGTATGGGACCGGCGGCCTTAGGGCCGCTCAGCTCGGGGCTCCCGGGCCAGCCGGCCGCGGGTTCCGCTGCCCGCAGCTCGGTGGTGATGGTGACGAGTGCATGTGCGCCGGTGTCGTGCACCGCGGTGACCACGGCCGACACATCGCCAGCACCGGCTACGGGCAGGGGTCTGTGCAGTGTCAGCTCGTGTCGAGCGTGCAGCACGGTGGACACCGGATACTCACCAAAGATGGACGGCCCGCCGCGGGTGGCTATTCCACCAGACACGCCGGGGCTGGACGTGCCGCCCTGATCCAGAAGCGCCACCGCAGGGAATCCCAACACTGTTGCAAAGCTAGGCAGTACCTGCTGCGGGACACCGGCGCTGTTCTCGGTGGTGTAGGCCAGCTCCCGGTCCCCGAGGCCGGCCCCCGCGCCGACACCGAGGGCGTACAGCATGGCGGAATCGCCGTTCCACGTGCGCTGGACGGTCCCAAGCGATGTGCCCACAAGGCTCACATCAATGCTCAAGTCACCCCTCCTACTGCATCGTGAGGCCGCCGCTGACGCTGACGGCCTGTCCGGTGACAAAGCCGGCATCCGCTCCGGCAAGGTAGATAACCGCACCGGAAATCTCGGCCACCGAGCCCAGCCTGCGCTTGGGCACGGCACGCACGACGGCGTTCATCACCTTTCCTGTGAGGCCCTCCGCCGCGGTCATCCCGGCCAACAGATCGGTATCAGTCGGTCCCGGGCAGACAACGTTGACGGTGATGTCCGCCGCGGCATTCTCCCGAGCTATTGACTTGGCAAAGGCGATCAGCCCGCCACGGGCTGCTGCCGAGGCAGCGTCCCCCACAGACCCGGTCTTCCCGCTGTCCGATCCCACCAGAACAATGCGGCCAAATCCTGCGGCCACCATGGCCGGCAGCGCCGCGCGGACCGCGTTCATGGGGCCGCCGAGTTCGGTGTTCAGGATCCCGGCTGCGGTGGCCGCCGTCGTCTCCTGAAACAACGCCAGCGGATGCCGGTGCCCGGCCGTCACGACCAGGGTGTCCACACCGCCCAACTCCCGGGTTGCCGTGGCCACCACGTGTTCAACCGCGGCATCATCCGTGGCGTCCAGTGCCGCATAGCCGGCGCAGGACCCCGCGGGCAAAGCAGCCGCCAGCTCAGCGGCCGTGGCGGCATTGCTGAAGTAGGTGAAGTAGACGCTGGCGCCCGCGGCGGCAAGGTCGCGGCACACCTGGGAGCCAATTCCTCCGCCGCCAATGACCAGTACTCCGCGTCCGCCGAAACTACCGTTCATGCTGGGCCCCTGTTCCTGTGGCGCGCTCATTTGAAGGCCGACATGCCGGTGATGTCCCGGCCGATCAGCAGCGACTGGATGGAGTCAGTGCCTTCGTAGGTGTGCACCACTTCCATGTCTGTCAGGTGTCTGGCCACATGGAAGTCAAGCAGCAGGCCATTGCCGCCCAGAATGTCCCGGGCCTCGGAGCAAATCCAGCGGGCTTTTTGGGCGCTGTGCATCTTCGCAATGGAGGCCATGGTGCCCGTCCACTGGCCCGACTCCTGCAGTTCGGCCATGCGGAAGCACATCAGCTGGATGGCCGTCAGCTCGGCCAGCATGTTGGCGAGCTTGTTCTGGACCAGCTGGTAGCTGGCAATCGGGCTGCCAAACTGCTCCCTGACCAGCGCATACGTCACGGCAGCCTCATAGGCAGCCGTGGCGTGGCCCAAACTCTCCCACGACGCGCCACCGCGGGTGGAGGCCAGCACGGCCGAGGCATCCCTGAATGACTGTGCGTTGGCGATGCGGTTTTCCGCCGGCACCCGGACATTCTCCAGCACAACGTCCGGCTGCAGCACCGCACGCTTGCCGATCTTGCCGGTGATGAGGTCCGCCCGGTAACCGGCCGGGTACGCGCCGTCGTGCTTCTCCACGACAAAGGCCTTGACTTTGCCATCGGCCTCATCCCGGGCCCACACCACCACGACGTCGGCAAAGCTGGCGTTACCGATCCAGCGCTTGCGCCCGTTGAGGACCCAGTAGTCACCCTCGCGGCGGGCCGAGGTCTCCAGCCCCACCGAATCCGAACCATGCCCGGGTTCGGTCAGGGCGAAAGCCCCGATGAGCTCAAGCGTGGCCATGCGAGGTAGCCAGCGCTGCTTTTGCTCCTCACTGCCGAGCATGTTGATGGTGCCCATGGTCAGGTTGGACTGGACACCAATGAACGTGTTCATGGAGCCGTCCCCGCGCGACATCTCCACCGTGGCCATGCCCGCGCCGAGCCGGCTCAGGCCAGGACAACCGTACCCGTCAATGGTGGAGCCGATGATGCCCAGCTCCGCCAGCGGCGGCACGAGTTCATGCGGGAACTCCGCACGCTCCCAGTAGTCGTTGATGACAGGAAGCAGTCTGGTGTTCACGAAGCCACGCACTCTGTCCTTGACAGCCTTTTCGGCCGGGCCGAGCTTGTCGAAGAGCAGGTAGTAGTCGGTGTCCCTGGCCTCGGTCAGTCCGCGGGCCAGGGCGGCCGTCAGTTCGTCATGCGTGCTCATTTTTGCACCCCGTCATAGCTGTACCAGCCCTTCCCGCTCTTGCGGCCGTAATCCCCGCGTTCCACCAGTGCTGTCAGTGCAGGATGCGGCAGGTCAGCCGGATCACCCGTCTCAGCAAAGGTGGCCTGGCGGATCTGGTGGCTGACATCCAGGCCCACCAGGTCCATGAGTTCAAAGGGCCCCATGGGGTGGCCCAGCGCCGTTTTAGCCGCTGTGTCGATATCCTGAAAACTGGCGATCCCGTCGGCGTACAGCCGCAGCGCCTCGTCGCGGATGGCACCCATGAGCCGGTTCGCCACAAAGCCCGGGATCTCTTTTTCAATGAGCACGGGCGCCTTCCCCATGCGTTTGGCCACCGCCAGAACTGTGTCAATGGTGTCTTGGGAGGTACTCTCGTGGCGGACCACTTCAACGCACTTCATGACAAGTGCCGGGTTGAAGAAGTGCATATTGCACACCTGACCCGGCCGGCCGGTGGCATCGGCAACCTTGGACGAGCCGAACGTGGAGGAATTCGTTGCCAGGATGGCGTGGGGCGGAGCAGCCGCATCGAGGGCCGTGAAGATGCCGCGCTTGATCTCCAGCTTCTCCGTTGCCGCCTCGATGGCGAGGTCGGTAGTGGCGGCGGCCTCGGCCAGGTCCTCGGAGAAAGCCAGCCTGCCCAGCGCCGCGTCGGCATCCTCCCGGCTCATCCGCCCCTTGGCAACGCTGGCGTCCATGCGGGAGCGTAACTGGGCCTCCGCTTGTTCCAGCATGGCGGAGGAGATGTCCTGTACCGTGACCTGATATCCGGCCAGCGCCGCAACCATGCCGATCTGCGAGCCCATGGCCCCGGCGCCGACCACCAGGATGTTGTTGACCACCACGTTAGTTCCCCTCGAATTTGGCGGGGCGCTTTTCCAAAAACGCTGCGGCACCTTCGGCCTTGTCGTTGCTGGTGTACAGCAGCGACTGCGCCAGGCGCTCCAGCAGCAGGCCGGTGCGTAGATCCGTCTCGCTGCCGTTGTTGATGACGAGTTTGCCCAGGCGGATGGCCAGCGGACCCTTGGCCAGGATGAGCCCGGCGGTGCGTTCGACGGCGGCCATCAGCTCCCCCGGTTCGGTCACCTCGGTGACCAGCCCGATCCGCAGCGCCTCTTCCGCCTCGAAGATGCGCCCCGTCAGGATAAGTTCGACGGCGCGTCCCTTGCCTACCAGCCGGGACAGCCGCTGCGTGCCGCCGGCCCCGGGCAGTACGCCCAGGTTCGTTTCAGGCAGTCCGAAGCGGGCGTTGGCGGAGGCGATGCGGATGTCGCAGGACATAGCCAGTTCGTTGCCGCCACCAAGGGCGAAGCCATTGACGGCCGCAATGGTGGGCTTTTCGTAGGACTCGATGGCGTCGTAGAGCGTGGCCATGGCGGCAGAAAGTCCGTCGAGCATGGTGTAGCCCGCCAGCTGGTTAATGTCGGCACCGGCCACAAAGGCTTTCTCCCCAGCGCCGGTGAAGACCACCACGCCCACGTCGGGGTTGCCGCGGAACGCCTCCAGCGCGGCGGCAATCTCTGCCAGCACCGTGCGGCTGAGGGCGTTGCGGGATTCGGGCCGGTTGATGGTGATGATGCCGAGCCCGTCGCGGATGTCGGTGAGGATCGTTTCGTAGTTCATGGCGCTCCTAGCGGAAGGCGGGGATGCCGGTGATATGGCTGCCCAGGATCAGGGTGTGGACCTCATCGGTGCCCTCATAGGTGCGCACCGATTCGAGGTTGTTGGCATGGCGCAGCGGCGAGTAGTCCAAGGTGATGCCGTTGCCGCCCAGGATGGCACGGGCGTCACGGCAGATTTGAATGGCCTCACGGCAATTGTTCAGTTTGCCCACGGAAATTTGCACCGGTTCCAGCGTGCCGGCATCCTTCATCCGACCGGTGTGGATGGCCAGCAAGGTGCCCTTTTGGATTTCCAGGAGCATGTTGACCAGCTTCTGCTGAGTGATTTGGTAGGCGGCCAGCGGCTTGTCGAACTGGAGCCGTTCCAATGAGTAGGCCAATGCGGCTTCGTAGCTGTCCCGGGCGGCTCCCATGGTTCCCCAAATGATGCCGTAGCGTGCCTCGTTGAGACAGGAGAACGGGCCGCGCAGCCCTTCCGCGCCTGGCAGCAGGGCATCGGCCGGCAGCCTGACGTCCTCGAAGGTGAGGTCGCACTGGATGGAGGCGCGCATCGACAGTTTCCCTTGGATGGGGGTGGCTGTGAAACCGGGGGTGTCCGTGGGCACCAGGAAGCCGCGGACGCCGTCGTCAGTCATGGCCCAAATAACAGCGATCTGGGCAATTGAGGCCAGCCCAATCCAGCGCTTGGCGCCGGTGAGCACCCAGCCGTCGCCGTCGCGGCGGGCGAAGGTGGCCATGGAGGACGGGTCGGAGCCGGCGGTGGGTTCGGTCAGGCCGAAGCAGCCGATGATCTCACCCTTCGCCATGCCGGGAAGGTACTGGTTTTTCTGTTCCTCGGAACCCCATTTGTGGATGGCGCTCATGGCCAGGGAGCCCTGCACGCTGACAAAGGTGCGCAGACCGGAATCTCCGGCCTCCAGTTCCATGGCGGCGATGCCGTACTCCACCGCGGAGCGGCCGGGGCAGCCGTACCCTTTCAGGTGCATGCCGAGCAGGCCCAGGGCACCCATTTCCTTCACGATTTCCACGGGGAACACGGCGTCCTCGTACCAGGCAGCAATGTTGGGCCGGATGCGCTCGTTCACGAACGTGCGCACGGTGTTGCGCAGCTCCAGCTCTTCGGCGCTGAGCAGGGCGTCAAGGTTGAGCACGTCCGAACGCTGGGCTGAATCGGCTTGGTTAGCGGCGGTTGTCATGGTGTGTCCTTCGTGGATTGGGTGGCGAGTTCGGAGGCGGTGAAGCGCTCGCGCAGCTGGAATTTTTGAATCTTGCCCGACGGCGTGCGTGGAAAGTCCGAGACTACTTCCAGCCGCTCGGGCCAATATGGCTTCGCCACGCCCTTCTCCTGCAGGAAGGCCTGCATAGCGGCAAAGCTGAATTCCGGTGAGCCTGCCCGGAGAGTCACGGCAGCACAGGCGATCTCCTGCAGGCGTGGGTGTGGAATGGCGACCACGGCGACGGCATCGATGTCGGGATGCTCGTACAGTACATTTTCGACATAGGCCACGGGGATGTTTTCGCCGCCGCGGATGATGACGTCCTTGGTGCGGCCGGCAATTTTCAAGTAGCCCTCGGCGTCGATGCTGCCCAGGTCCCCTGTGTCGAACCAGTCACCCTCAAACAGCTCCCGGGTCGCGTCAAGTTGTCCGAGGTAGCCCTGGAACAGGAACGGACCTTGGATCTGCAGGCGGCCCTCGGCATCTTCCGGCAGCACGGCCCCGTCCAGGTCGACGATGCGGATGCTCATGCCACCCAGTGCCCGCCCGTCGCTGGTGATAATTTTCTCGACCGGATCGCTGGGACTGCCCATGGTGACGAGTCCGCATTCGGTCTGGCCCCACCCGCCAAAGACGCTCATCTCCGGCAGTTCTTCCCGCGCTTGGCGGACCATGACGCGCGGTATGGGCGCACCCATACAGCAGAACCTTTTAAGTGAGGAAACATCCCGGGAAGCCAGATTCGGCGCCTCCAGTAGGTCATGCAGGAACGGTGTGGCTCCGGAGGTGTGCGCGATGCCGTGTTTTTCCACGAGTTCCACAAATGCTTCTGCGTTCCACACGTCCTGGAAGATGCCGGTGGCGCCAAGCTGGAGTGGCAGGGACACTCCGTACAGGTATCCCGTGAGGTGCGCGAACGTGGAGGCCATGTGGATGACGGACTGCTGGTCCATGCCCAGTTTGTCGGGCCACGGCACGCTGCCGGCAACGAGAGTGTTGTGGGTGTGCATGACACCCTTGGGCTGCCCGGTGGTTCCCGAGGTGAAAATCAGCAGCGAAAGGGCGTTGGGATCCGGCCGCAGTGCGGGCAGCTCCGCAGGGTCACGGCGTTCCTCCCAGGCCGTGGCCATGAACTCCTCCCAGCTGTGAAATCCTTCGGCGAGTTCCTCTCCGGCGTCCACAACCAGAACGTGTTCCAGGCTGGGCAGTTTTGGCCGGAGTCGCTCGATCATGGCGGGAAAGTCAAAGCCACGGAAACTGGACGGGATGACAAGGACCTTGGCCTGGGACCGCTCCATCATGAAGCCGATTTCTCGATCCCGGTACACGGGGATCAGCGGGTTGGTGATGGCCCCGATCCGCACGGCCGCATAGTGGACCACAAGCCATTCGATCCAGTTGGGGAGCTGGATCGAGACGACGTCCCCGGGTGATACACCCAGTTCCAGCAGGCCCAGGGCACACCTGTCCACCTGTTGCTTCAGCTCCGCGTAGCTGACGCTGCGGCGGGCGTCCACACTGGCTGTTTTCTCCGGCGTCGCGGCGGCGGCTTCGTCCAGAAAGTCCGTCAGCGTCTTGTTGCGCCAGTCACCGGACGCCATGAAGCGTTCCGTCTGCTCCGGCGTCAGGATGGTTTCAAAAGTCATGGTGCTAACCCTTCACACTCGTCATTGAGAGAAACGCTGAACCCTTAGTGGGATCAGCTCATGGTGAGGCCGCCGCTGACGGACAGCGTCTGGCCGGTGATGAAGGCTGCTTCATCGGAGGCGAAAAAGGCGACGGCGTTGGCCAGGTCGGCTGGCTGGGCCAACCGGCGCAGCGGGATGGCCCGTTCCAGTGCTTCCCGCAGTTTGGGGTTCTCGGCGCTGATGCCGGCAAAGAGCGGGGTGTCGGCGGGGCCGGGGCTCACACAGTTCACGGTGACCTTGTTACGTGCCATTTCGCGGGCTGCCGTCTTGGTGAAGGCGATGATGCCGCCCTTGGCCGCCGAGTAGACGGCTTCCCCGGAGGAGCCAACGCGTCCGGCGTCGGAGCCAATGTTAATGACTGCGCCGTGGCCCTGTTCGGCCATGACGGCCAGCACGGCCTGGCTGCAGTGCAGTGTTCCGTAGAGGTTGATGGCGATGACGCGGTCCCAGTCGGACACCTTGCTTTGCAGGAACGGTTCAACCTTGTCCCAGCCGGCATTGTTGACGAGGATGTCGATCCGGCCGTATTTTTCAGTCACCGCAGCAACCATGGCATCCACTGACTCGCGGCTGGTGACGTCGGCGACGAGCCCGATGGAATCGTTTCCCAGTGCCCCTGCCGTCTCGTTGGCGGCGGCTTCATTAATGTCGCCGACCACCACCGTTGCGCCTTCAGCAGCGAGTTTTTCGGCAATGCCGCGCCCGATGCCACTTCCGGCGCCGGTCACGATGGCAATCTTATTTTCAAGCTTTCCCATGATGTGCTTCCTTGCATTTGAGGGTTTTGAACAGTCGAAATGGAGCGCTTTAGCAGCGCTGTGTTTGGCGTTGAAGTTACGGCGCGAATTCCCGGCCGACGGACTGGCGGGAGATGATGAGTTTCATGATTTGGGCGGTGCCGTCGCCAATTTGCAGTCCCAGGACGTCCCGCATGCGTTGTTCGATGGGCAGGTCCTGCATGTAGCCGAACTGGCCGTGCAACAGCAGGCAGGAGTTAATGACGTCGTACGCCGTTTTGGGGGCCCACCATTTGCACATGGCGGCCTGGGAGGTGTGCGGCAGGCCCTCGTCCTTGAGCCACAGCGTCTGGTGGCACAGCAGACGGGCCGCGGTCAGGAGGGTTTCACTTTCGGCCAGGGGGAAGGCAACGCCCTGGAATTTGCTCAGTGGCTGGTCGAAGGCTTGGCGGGATGAGACATGCGCCCAAGTTTCCTCCACCGTGACGGCGGCCGCGCCAATGCACTGCAGGCCGATGAGGGCCCGGCTGAAGTCAAAGCCCTGCATCACCTGGGTGAATCCTGCACCTTCGTCACCAATCAGGTGATCCTCGGGAATCCAAGCGTCCGTAAAGTGCACGAAGCCACGGGTGACGGCGCGGGTTCCCATGTCATTGACTCCCTCAACTTCCAGTCCGTCCCCGGCCATGTCGACGAGGAAGGCGCTGATGCCCCGGCCCCGGCGTTGTTCCGGATCAGTCTTGGCGAAGACAACGGTGGCGCCACACTGCTTGGCGAAGGACATGGACTTGGTGCCGTTGAGGACCCAGCCGCCACGTTCGCGACGCGCCGTCAGTGAGGGGTTGCCGGCGTCGGAGCCCGCACCGGGTTCGGAGAGGCCGATGGCCACGATCTCCTCGCCGCTGGCGATCTTGGGAACCCAGCGGGCAGCGACGGCGGGTTTGGCGCTTTGGGCCAGGATTTGGCCCACCAGGGAGCCCACCACCTGCAGATAGGCCACGTTGAAGTCACCGCGGGCGATTTCCTCGGTGATCAGGCCGGACGTCAGCCGGCGTTCACCACGGCCACCCAGTTCCACGGGTAGCTCGGGGGCGATGAGCCCCCGCCCGCCAATTTCAAGGCGTAGTTCCGGGGCGATGGCCCGGTCGATTTCCCGCTGTTTGTATCCGGGAGCGATCATGGCAGCCACGGTGCGGGCCTCCTTGACGTATTTCTTCTGCGACGCCGTAAGCGTGAAATCCATGGTGCGCGCCTTTCTGGCGGAAGTCTTTAGAGGCTGATTTAGTGGCTGATCACGTGTTCGTTGAACGCAGGCTTGCGCTTTTCGGCGAAGGCTGCGGCGCCTTCCAGGCCTTCGGGTGAGGCTGTGAACAGGTCCAATGCGGACATGGCGAGGTTGCTCAGCCCGGCCATGTGGTCGGAGTCTGCGTTGAAGGACTGCTTCAGGAAGCGCAGTGCCGTGGGGCTCTTCTCGGCAATCTCGGCGGCCCAGGCCTTCGCCTCGCTCATGAGCTCGCTGGCCGGAACCACCGTGTTGACCAGGCCCCAGCGTTCGGCGGTGACGGCGTCGTACTGGCGGCACAGAAACCAAATCTCACGGGCCCGCTTCTCCCCCACCACTCGGGCGAGGTAGGCGGAGCCGAAACCGGCGTCGAAGGAACCCACGCGGGGTCCAGCCTGACCGAACTTGGCGGTGTCTGCGGCAATGGTGAGGTCGCACAGGACATGGAGGACGTGTCCGCCGCCGACGGCAATGCCGTTGACGGCTGCAATGACGGGCTTGGGGATGTCGCGGATGAGCTTGTGCAAGTTGCCGATTTCAAACATGCCGGATTCGGTGGGGCCGTAGTCGCCGGTTTCGGCACGCTGCTTGACGTCGCCGCCGGTGCAGAAGGCTTTCTCGCCGGCGCCGGTGAGGATGACGGCCTGCACCGAGCGGTCGGCCCAGGCGGCACGGAAGGCCTTGATGAGTTCCTCCACTGTCTTTCCACGGAAGGCGTTGTAGCGGTGCGGCCGGTTCATGGTGATGATGGCTGTGGGGCCTTCGACCTCGTAGATGATGTCTTCATAGTTGGTCATGTCAAAGCCTTTCGTGTGTCACGTCGATGTGTCAGGTGAAGTTTGAGTGGGTGACTCTTTTTGTGGCTGGCTGTTTAGCTCAGGTCCAGGAGGTGGCTGTAGCTGGCCCGGTGTTCGGCTTGCACAACCGCGGCAAGAGCGACGGCGGTTTGCTTGCGGACATACGTGTCGAAGTCAAAGGAGCGTTCAAAGTACCAGCGTTTCAGCGCCCACGCGTGGGCGAGCAGTAGCAAGTTGTAGGCGAAGAGCTCGGCATCGACACGCACCAGCCGGCCCGCATCGATGGCTTCAAGGACGGCCTGCTGCAAGGGCAGCACGGTGCTGATTTCCAGTTCCTTGATCTTGTTCCGGCCCTCGGCACCCAGAGATTTCGATTCCCGGTAGGACAGCACAGCCGCGTCGCGGTGTTCGTTGATGACGTTGCAGTATGCGGCGAACGCTGCGGCAATCCGTTCTACGGGATCGGTTCCCGCGGCTTCGATGGCTGCCGGAACCTGATGATCAAAGGCGTCCAGGACTTCCACGATGACGGCCAGCAGGAGGTCTTCCTTGTTGCCGAAGTAGCGGTAGATCAAGCCGACGCTGACGGAGGCTTCGGTAGCCAGTGCATGCATCGAGACTGAGTCGGCACCGTCGCGGGCCATGAGGCGTGCGGCGGCGCTGAGAAGCTGTCTCTTGCGCAATGTGGCCCGCGCTTCACTCGCTGCCTTAGCCGGGTCAAACACGTGGACGTTTTGCTGGTTAGGTAATGCTGAACTCATTGCCGCCTCATTGAACTGATCTTCAAACAAAATGAATGTCTATTCACTTTTAATGAGTTTAGGTTGCATTGTGACGTACGTCAAGTGGGTTGGAAGTCGTTTCGGCCGGGATTCTAGTTGCTTGCTGTCCCAGTCCGGTGCCGAAGCCGTGAGTCTAGAATGGCCCCATGAGTCCATCACCAGCACCGGTCGCCGTCACTTTGGACCCCGTTCCTGCCCAGTGGTGGGAAATCCTCGGTGCGCTTGGTCCCCTCGCCATTTTGCTTGGCGCCATTGTGGCCGCCGTCATCGGCGGATTCACGCTCAGACAGCGCACACAAGCCGATGCCCTGGCATTGGCACAAAGCGCGAATCCGATGCGGATGCCCTTGAACAAAAACGCCGCTCAGACGAAAGAAGCGAATGGTGGACGCGCGCACAATGGGCACTGGACCGCGCGCTTGACGACCACCCACCCACCAAGGCTCTGGGGCTTGCCACCCTTAATGTCCTGGGGCGTAGCACGCTGGCGCGCACCGAGGAGCTGAAGCTGTTCGACATCATCTGGGCATCTGTCAGTAGCCAAGGAGGCCGTCAGGCAACGCCGCGGGGAATTACGGAAATGGCCCCCCAAGAGCGCCGCGTCCAGGTCGTCTCGGCCCGGCTGAGAGTGACCCTCGATGGCCGCCTCGGACGTGTTACTCCTGACGAGGTCAAGGCGCTGGCAAAGGAACCGCTCTAGCGTCGGCTGACCACTAGGGGCGTCCTCAAATTCCCCTGGATTCGAGAGTTGATTGCTGCAGCGTTCGCCAAAACACGCCGGAAAGTGGTGCTGCGTTGGAATGGGGTTGCTGCTTTTGTCGGGAACTAGCTCTCGGTGACCGGGCCGTCGTCGTGCTCGCGGCGGTGGTGTGGCACAGTCCCGGCTGCTGGAGGCGTGATCACCGTCGGATAGGCGCGGTCCGTGGAATATTGCAGGAACGACAGGTGAGCCTCGTATCTGTCCAGGACGTCATTGATGACCTGTTCAGGTGACAGGCCCATCAGGTCATAGCCCTCGGAACCAGTTTGAGTGAACACCTCCAGCCGGTAGTAGACGTCTATTTCCCGTTGCACACTGCGGCCGCCAAATACCGGCACGGGTGCCTCGACGGCGGCAACGCGATACTGGAAGTTGCGGTAACTGGCCATCTTGACGATCAGCGTGTGGTCGGTGATGCCGGTAGCCGCGTTAGGGCTATGGGTCAGTTCAACGTCGTAGCGAAGTTGCTTGAACTCCTCGGCGACGGCGGTCAGCGCCGGGTTGATGACCTTCTCGACGAACTGGGCCACAGACTTTGTTGAAGGATAAGACCGCAGGTGGGCCAGTCGCTGACGCCACGTCTTTTCCGGCACCTGGCCGCCGGTGGCCGCCGTCGAACGCCTGCGCATCACGTGACCTTCCCGCTCGGCCCGTTCCATGCGCAGCCCCTTAGAGAAGGAAGCCATGACGAAGTAGGCGATGATGGTGACCGGCAGGGCAAAGATCAAAGTTGCATACTCCATGGTTGCCACGCCCCCAGCGACCAGCATGGACACCGTCAGAACCGCGGTGAGTAGCGCCCAAAAGATGCGCAGCCACTTGGCACCATCTACGCTCGGATCGGGAATGCTGGAGGAGAAATTGGACATCACCATGGCGCCGGAGTTGGCGCTCGTCAGGTAGAACAAGAGTCCTGACAAGGTCGCCAGGCCAATCAGGAAAGGGGCGCCGGGGAACATTTCCAAGAGTGCGTACCAGCCATGTTCGGGACTGTCGATGGCAAGTTTCGCAAACTCAGTGTTCCCGTCGAGCACTTCACGCAGGGCGCTGTTTCCAAAGATGGAGACAATGAAGAAATCGCACAAGACGGGTGCAGTGATGGCCGCGATGACAAACTCTCGCAAGGTTCGACCGCGTGAGATGCGTGCCAGAAACAACACGACGAAGGGGCCCCACGCCAGCCAAAACGCCCAAAAGAACAGTGTCCACCCGGCCATCCAGTTCGAACCGTCTGGTTCATAGGCGAGGGTTTGAAGTGTGCGTTCCGGGAAGGTGGCGATGAATCGGCCAATGTTCTCCACGAATGCGTTGAGTAGAAAAGAGGTGTGGCCTGTCACCAGAATGTAGAGCATCATGGCCCCGGCAGACCACAAGTTGAGTTCGGAAATGATCCGAATTCTCTTATCCACCCCAGAGGTGCAAGCAGCAACAGTCATGATCACGGCGACCACCACGAGTGAGATTTGCAGGGCCAGACCCTCCTGTAGTCCGAAGAGCCAGGCGAAGCCGACATTGAGCAGGACCACGCCAATGCCCATGGAGGTGGCCACGCCAAACACGGTGCCGACAAGTGTGATGATGTCGATGACGTTTCCGGTGGCCCCACGCACCCGCTTTCCTAGGAGGGGGTACAAGGCCGCCCGGATGGATAGTGGCATGCCCCACCGGTACGAGAAGTAGCCCATGGCCATACCCAGGAGCGCGTAGACCGACCACCCGGCGATGCCGTAGTGGAACATGGTCCAAACGACCGCATCACGCGCTGCTTCTGCTGACTCCGGAGCGCCTGTTGGTGGTGAAACATATTGTGTGATGGGTCCGGTGACCGAGTAAAAGAGCATGTCGATGCCCACACCGGCGGCGAAGAGCATGGCAACTCACGTAAAGAGATTGTATTTCGGTCGCGAGTGGTCCGGGCCCAGCCGGACGCTGCCTTCCTTGGACAGGGCCACCCACAGCACAAACACCACGACGAGTGTAATGGTCACAACGTAATACCAACCAAGGTTTGTGGCGATCCAGTTCACGACGGTGTGCATGATGGCTTTGGCCGTCACCGGCATGACCATGGCCCACACCGAAAAGGCCAACACGATGGCCGCGGAGATGCAGAGGACCCACCAGTTGACGCGCGGACCGGGTTGGATGGCGAGCTCGGCCGGACCCTTGGCCAACAACTCATTGCTGGTCAGGGGCGGCCGCTTGCCCTCCGTCACATCGTTCTTATCACGAGCCCCAACGCCAAACAGGCTCCGTTGCACCATGCTCGGCGGTGCGTCATGCCCACCTTCTCGCTCATCGTCGCTACTGTTCACGAATTCCTCCAACGCATCCAGAAGGCTTCCTTGTAGGACAACGCTGTATGGCTTGTGGTTCCACAGGCGAGCGGCCCAGCGACACCCCACCCAGATCGGCGCGCTGCAGTTGAGGGCTCAGGCTCCCATGCTAGTCACTCGTGACGCGCGGCGGTGCGGTGGAATCCCTGATGACCAACTCTGTAGCGAGTTCCATGTGTGCTGAATCCAGAGCCTCACCCTTGGCCAAACGCAGCACGGCCCGCAAGGCGGCTCGGCCCATCTCCTGAAGCGGCTGCGCCACGGAGGTCAACCGCGGCAGGGTCTGTTCCGTCAGTGGAGTTCCATCAAAGCCCACCAAACTCAAGTCCTCGGGGACCCGAAGGCCATGGTGCCGCGCTTGCTCCAGAACGCCAAGAGCGACGGAATCGGAACCTGCGAATATCGCCGTCGGAGGTTCCTCCAGAGCCAAGAGTTGACGGGTGCCCACAACACCGAAGGCCTGATTGAACTCCCCGGCCAGAATGTATTCCGGCCGGGAGGAAATCCCGTGACCCATCAATGCCGCAAGGTACCCATGGAGCCGGGCAACGCTACATTCAGCAGCGTTGGGACCACCCAGGTAGGCAATCCTGGTGTGTCCTAGGGAAATTAAGTGTTCGGTGGCCTCTTTTCCGCCCGCCCAGTTTGTGGCGCCCACACTGCTGTATCCCTGGCGCGGGGGATTGAGTGGATCGATCACCACCACCGGAATGTTGCGCTGCTGGAATGAATCCAGCAACGCAGCGGTCATTTCTGAGGTGACCATAATCAGGCCCTTCCGCCCGGACTCCACCATGCGTTGGGCCCACTCCTCATGATTTGCGCGGTGCAGCTTCGCCGGCGTCACGTTACCCACCACAACGTCTACGTCTTCAATTGCAGCACAGTCCAAGATGCCAGTCACTAACTCCATGGAGTACGGGGTGTTAAGCCCGTCAATGACAAGATCCACCATGGCAGGGCCTGTGGACCTAGCCCGACGCTGCATGGGTGATTCATAGCCAAGCTCGGTCAGCGCTGCTTGAACCCGAATACGCGTGGCGTCGGCAACATCATCGCGCCCATTGATCACCTTGGAAACCGTTGGGGCCGAGACGCCCGCCAACGCGGCGACTGTCGCTAGAACTGGCTTCACCTTTGAATTCACGTGTTTCACAACATCACCAGCTTCTTTCGAAATGTTTCAACAGTCGAAGTGTCCAACATTTCCGTGGCGAGAGTCAAACGGTGACAAATAGTGCTTGACGTGTGATGGGCATCACGGCTATGTTCTTTTCAGGAACAGAATTAGTTGCGAAATATTTCGATTCGAATGAATGTCCCACACGCAATCAACATCTACCGAAGCCACGCGCTCACTATCTATCAATGGAGATAAGAAATGGAACACAAAACATCCTCCCGCCGCTCCTTCCTCACCCTGGCCGGCCTTGCACCCTTGGCCGTTTGGGGTCTGAGCGCCTGCGGAACCTCCGGCCCCGGCGGCGATAAGGGGGCCGCTGGAAGTGCAAGCATGTGGTCGCTGACAGGACCGCCCGGTGAGACCATCCGCAAGAACTCCATCGACACCTTCAACAAGGCCAACGCGGACACCCAGGTCAAGCTCACGCTGTTCCAGAACGATGCCTTCAAAACCAAGATCAAGACCGCCATCGGCGCCGGTGAAGCTCCCACCATGATCTACGGATGGGGCGGCGGCGGATTGAAGACGTACGCACAAGCCGAACAGGTGCTCGACTTGACGTCCTGGCTCGAGGAGAACCCCAAAGTCAAGGACAAACTGTTCCCGTCAGCCTTCGGCGCGGCAACGATTGATGGCAAAATCTACGCCTTGCCCAATGAAACCGTTGCGCCCATCATCCTCTTCTTCAACAAGACACTCTTTGACAAGGCGGGCGCTCAGCCGCCCAAGACCTGGGACGATCTGATGGCTCTGACCAAGACGTTCAACGATCTTGGCATTGCTCCCATCTCGCTCGCCGGCCAGTCCCGCTGGACGTCGATGATGTGGTTGGAGTTAATGTTTGACAGGGTAGGTGGCCCGGAGGTCTTCAATGACGTCTTCGCTGGGAAGGAAAATGCTTGGTCCAACCCGGCCGCTCTTGAGGCTCTGACCAAGATCCAGGAGCTGGTCTCTGCTAACGGTTTCATCAAGGGCTTCAACTCCATCACCGCAGATTCCAACGCAGATCAGGCCCTGCTCTACACCGGCAAGGCTGCCATGATGCTCCATGGTGCGTGGACCTATGGAGGCATGAAGGCCGACGGCGGCGACTTTGTTCCCGGCGGAAACTTGGGTTGGGTTGATTTCCCCACGGTGGCTGGCGGAAAGGGCGATGCTAAGAACGGGGTGGGCAACCCCGGCCAGTACATGTCCATCTCATCCAAGGCAACCGCGGAGGAAGTAGACACTGCCAAGAAGTACTTTGCCGAAGGACTCCTGAGCCCGGCGGAAGTCAGCGCCTGGATCGAATCCGGGGCCGTGCCCATTGTTGTTGGCATTGAAGACCAGCTGGCTGCTACGGCAGATAAGGACTTCCTGACGTACGTCTACAACTCTGCCAAGGATGCCCCCAACTTCCAGCAATCCTGGGATCAGGCATTGACCCCGACAGCCGCCGAAGCGCTGTTGAACAACATTGACCAGCTGTTCACCAAGTCAATTACGCCGGAGAAATTCGCCAGCAACATGAATGCGACGATTGGCAAATGAGCGCATCCGTGACCATCACTGAGCGAGGCTCAGGAACGCAACGGAAAGGCCGGCGCTCTGGCGGGGGCAAAGTAGATGGTGCTGGTGCGCAGGCTGATAGCCAGAAGTCACACTCCACCGCTACTGGCGCCTTGAATTGGCTAGTGGTGCCGGCCCTGGTTCTGTTTTTAGTCTTCGCCATCGTCCCGTTGGTTGGTGTGCTGGTACTGAGCTTTACCGACTGGGATGGCATTGGTGCCATCAATTTCAACGGCGTGGAAAACTGGTTGCGTTCCTTTAGTGACCCCTCCATGTACAAGGCATTGGGCCTGACGTTCCTCATCATGGTCCTAACTTGGGTCATCCAGACTCCCATCAGCTTGCTGCTGGGTACTTTCACGGCAGGGTCACAGAAGTACCGGGCCTTATTGGCCGTACTGTACTTCCTGCCACTGTTGCTGTCCTCTGCGGCGATCGCCATCGCCTATAAGACTCTGCTGGATCCCAACTTTGGCCTGGCTGCCGGGTTGCACATGCCGATCTTGGCGCAGGACTGGCTGGGTCAGCCCCAGTTGGCTCTCGGCGTCGTGATCTTTGTGGTCTCCTGGCAGTTCATCCCCTTCCATACCCTGATCTACCAGGGTGGTGTGCGCCAGATCCCCAAATCGCTCTATGAGGCGGCGTCCATTGATGGGGCGGGACGCGTCAAGCAGTTCTTCTACATCACGGTGCCGCAGCTGAAATACACCATCATCACCTCCTCAACCTTGATGGTGGTGGGTGCGGTGACCTACTTTGACATGATCTTTGTGCTGACCGGCGGAGGGCCTGGCAATGCCACCCGCAACCTTGCCCTCGATATGTACCTGACAGGCTTCAAAGCCAACCAGATGGGTCAGGCCAGCGTCACGGCCGTGATCTTGGTGGTCTTGGGGCTCGGTATCGCCTTGTGGCTGCAACGACTTGGCGGCAAAGACAAAAACGGCAGCCAATTGGAAGGCATGTAACCATGGCAACTACTTTGCCCACACAGGCAACACCCAGCAAACGGAACATCAACTCAGCTCAGGGTGTTGGCGACCGCCTAAGAAAGTTGAACCTGCCTGGGGGTGCAGCTGGTTGGATCTGGCTCGCCATCATCATCATCCCCGTCTATTACATTGTGGTGACCTCCTTCAAGTCTCAGGCCGGTTACTTTAGCCAAAACCCCCTGGCCATACCCTCGGAACCAACGCTAGATAACTACAAGATGGTGATTGCCAATGATTTTGGCCGCTACTTCCTGAACAGCGTCATCGTCACATTGGGGGCCACCGTACCAGCTGTCGGGTTCTCCTTCATGGCGGCCTTCGCCATTGTGCGCGGCCAGAGCCGGTTCCTCAAAGGGGTCAACGGACTGTTCCTGATGGGATTAGCCATCCCGCTGCAGGCCACCATCATCCCGGTCTACCTGCTGATCATCAAGATGAATCTTTACGATTCACTGTTGGCTCTGGTGCTGCCATCGATCGCGTTTGCCATCCCCCTCACCGTATTGATTCTTTCCAACTTCATCAGGGACGTTCCTAATGAATTGTTTGAATCCATGCGCCTGGATGGATGCAGTGAATGGCAGACCATGTGGCGCCTGGCCCTACCCCTGACCAAGCCGGCCATTGTCACTGTTTCCATCTACAACGGTCTGGGCGTCTGGAACGGCTTCCTGCTGCCACTGATCTTGACGCAAAGCCCGGAGCTGCGTGTTCTCCCCTTGGCTCTCTGGACGTTCCAGGGCCAGTATTCGGTCAATATTCCCGCTGTTCTGGCCTCCGTTGTCCTGACCACGCTGCCCATCCTGGTGCTGTACATCATTGGCCGGCGCCAACTGCTCAGCGGCCTGACCGCCGGTTTCAGCAAGTAGCTCTCGAAAGGACACTATTCATATGACACCGCAGAAACCTGCCTTGCGTGTGGGGATGGCGGGCTACGCCTTCATGGGAGCAGCCCACTCCCATGCGTGGCGCAACGCGCACCGCTTCTTCGACTTACCCCTCATCCCGGAGCTAACGGCAATCGCCGGACGTAAGCAATCCGCCGTCGAACATGCCGCCGCACAGATGGGCTGGGCTTCCACGGAAACCGATTGGCGGGCACTGATTGAACGTGACGATATTGACCTGATCGATATCTGCACCCCCGGAGACACCCACGCTGAAATCGCCATCGCAGCACTGCAGGCCGGCAAGCACGTGCTGTGCGAAAAGCCGCTCGCCAACAGTGTGGCCGAGGCCCAGGAAATGACCGAGGTCGCGGCGGAGGCGGCCCGCAACGGCGTGTTTGCCATGTGCGGGTATTCGTACCGCCGCACTCCAGCCTTGGCGCTCATGAAACGCATGATCGCCGACGGGAAAGTCGGGACCATCCGCCACGTCCGCGCCCAATACCTCCAGGACTGGCTCTCGGATGAAAACGCACCCCTGACCTGGCGCATGGACAAGACGAAATCCGGCTCGGGTGCGCTCGGCGACATCGGCGCACACAGCATTGACGCGGCCCAATTCGTCACCGGCCAACGCATCACCGGCGTCTCCGCCATCATGGAAACTTTCACCACCCAACGCCCCATTGGCGGCGAGTTCGTGGGACTCGGTGGGAACACCACCGTGGACGCCAGTACCGAAATGGGGCCTGTCACCGTTGATGACGCTGTCATCTTTTCCGCAAGGTTCGACGGCGGCCCCATCGGCGTGTTCGAGGCGACCCGTGCCGCTCTAGGCAGGAAAAACGCCATGCGCCTGGAAGTCAATGGCTCACTGGGTTCCTTGGCGTTCGACTTCGAGGATATGAACTTCTTGCAGTTCTACGATCAGCGCGATGAAGCCGGCTCCCGCGGATTCCACCGCATCATGGTCACCGAACCCGAGCATCCCTACGTCGGCAACTGGTGGCCCACCGGGCATGGCCTGGGCTACGAGCACGGCTTCACGCATCAAGTGGTGGACCTGGTCACGGCGCTGGGCAACAAAACCCAACCCACGCCGTCGTTCTCTGAGGCATTGGGCGTGCAACGCGTCCTGGCCGCGGTGGAAGACAGCGCCACGAACAACAGTATCTTCACCCCCACAGAGGAAAACTCATGACAGAGAAAAAAAACGCACTCGTTGTGCGTGGCGGCTGGGACGGACACCAACCCGTTGAAGCCACCGAACTATTCATCCCTTACCTGCGCGAGAACGGCTACAGCGTCCGCGTCGAAGAAAGCCCTGCCGTCTACGCCGATGCCGACTACATGGCCGGGGTGGATTTGATCGTGCAGTGCAACACCATGACCACCATAGAAAAGGAGGAATTTGCGGGCCTGCGCGCCGCTGTTGAAAACGGCACTGGCTTGGCCGGCTGGCACGGCGGGATCGCCGATTCGTACCGCAACAACTCCGATTACCTGCACATGATTGGCGGCCAGTTCGCCTGCCACCCAGGAAATCATCCCGATGAGGCCACGGGCGAACAGTCTGATAATTACGTTCCCTACACCGTCACCATGGCGCCGGCGGCCGCCAACCACCCCATCACAGAGGGCATTGGCGACTTCGATCTGGTGACCGAACAGTACTGGGTCCTGGCCGATGATTACATCGATGTCCTGGCCACCACCACCCAGAAAGTCCGTCCGTGGGACGCCTGGAATCGTGAGGTCACCTCCCCCGCAATTTGGACACGCCAGTGGGGCAAGGGCCGAATCTTCGTCTCCACCCCTGGCCACCGTGTAGAAATTCTTGAAGATCCCAACGTCAAAACCATCATTGAAAGAGGCATGTTGTGGGCCAGCCGCTAAATATTCTCACCATCGGCATTGTGGGCTGTGGAAACATCATCGCCCAGTACTTGAGCACACTGCCGTCTCTTGACACCCTGCGGCTGGTTGCCGTTGCGGATCTGGATGTGGCGCGAGCGCAGGCCGTGGCCGCAGATTTGCCCGGCGTGCGCGCGCTCTCGGTGGCGGAATTAATGGACGACGACGAGGTCCAGTTGGTCTTGAACCTCACCATCCCTGCCGCGCATGCGCAAGTTGCGCTGGCGGCCATAGCGGCTGGCAAGCACGTCTACGGCGAAAAGCCGCTGGCTGCCACGGCCGAGGAGGCGGCCACCGTTTTGGCTGCCGCCGCCGCTGCCGGCGTCACGGTTGGCTGCGCACCGGACACCGTTTTGGGAACGGGCACTCAGACTGCACGCCGCGCCATCGACGATGGTCTCATTGGCAGGCCCATTTCGGCAACAGCCACCATGATGTGCCCCGGGCATGAGCGCTGGCACCCCAACCCGGACTTTTACTATGTCCCCGGTGGCGGTCCGCTGCTCGACATGGGCCCGTATTACGTCTCATCCTTGGTGACGTTGTTGGGGCCGGTGAAGTCCGTGATTGGCGCGGCCAGCCACACCCGGGATGAGCGCACCATCGGTTCCGGTCCCCGCGCCGGTGAGGTCATCCCCGTGTCAACTGACACCCATGTCAGTGGCGTACTCATTCACGAATCCGGTGCCCTCTCGACCGTGATCATGAGCTTCGATGCCGTGGCAACACAGGCTGCCAATATTGAGATCCACGGCGAAACCGGCTCGCTGATTGTTCCGGACCCCAATAGGTTCGACGGCGAGGTACAGCTGCGCCGCCTTGGCGATAGCGAGTGGGAAACGCTGCCCGTTTCTGCAGGCTATGTGGATGGCTCACGCGGCATTGGCCTGCACGATCTGGCCTCCACTGCTCCCGGAGCGGAACCCCGCGCTGGCGGGGCTCTGGCCTACCACGCGCTGGAAGTCATGGAATCGGTGCTGAAATCAGCTCATACCGGCCAGTTGGTTGCCATTGCCAGTACCTGTGAGCGCCCCGCTGCGGTTCCGCTGATCCGCTTGGCCGGCGCCGAGATCCTGGCCGGCTCAGCTTAGGGACTACGGTTCGGGATGAGCAGAAGTCACTGAACACCAACTCACAAGAGTCCGCCCCTGCGCACTGACAATGTGCGGGGCGGACTCATCTTGGCTTAATACCCAACCGGTGCCCGCCTCAGCCAGTACAGTGGCGATCGCTGCCATGGGGTTGGTGCGCGGGGCACTCCTCAATCGCTATTCACTGATTAATCCAAGCCTTTCGGTCTATAGTGGCCGTAGAAAAGAGGCAATTATGACCCATCGGAATGTTGTCGGGGAAGCTACCGGACCGGATGTTGCAACTGAGGCTTCTGGCGCTGGTGCCATGAGCCAAGACAGTCGGCGGCTTGAGAGTAGGCAGGCGGAAAAGTTTGAGGTGCGCCGCGCCGAGCTGGCCGCCGCTGCATTGGCCACCTTGTCAGAGTTCGGTTACGCCCGCACCAGCTTGCGGGAGATTGCCCAGAAGTCCGGATTTTCTCACGGTGTCTTCCACTATTACTTCCGCGACAAGGTAGAGCTCATCACCTACTGTGTGCGCGAATACAAGCTCGCCTGTGTGGGGCATTATGACGCAGTAACATCCAACGCCACCTCTGCTGAGCAAGTGCGTTTGGCTTTTGCTGCAGCCTTGTCCGCCTCGGCTCGTGACGACGCCCCCATGCACAGGCTTTGGTACGACCTGCGTAATCAGAGCATGTTTGCCGACGACTTCCAGGCAGATGTTACCGAGGTAGACATCAGCCTGGAGACCATGATCTGGACCGTTGTCAGTTGCTATGCAGCCTTCCATAACACCGAAATAGCTTTGCCACGGCGCACTGTCTACGCACTCTTTGATGGCATGTTCCAGCAGTGCTTGCTGGACATTCATACAGGCAGCGCCGATGCGCTCGCTACCCTGCAGCAAGGAGTCTGGCAGGTACTCCCCCGCCTCCTGGTGGGGTTCGGGTCCACTGACATGGCCTAGCTGCGGCCTGAGTTCGAGTCATTAGCGTCAGTACGAGTTAAACAAGAAGTCCGCCTTATCCACCACAGATTGTGGTTGGCACGGCGGACTTCTTTAATCGAGTAGTGGCTGGGCGCCCGAGCGAGGACTACATGTGCACGACTGCAACACCCGTGGGAACGGCAGCGTCGGCACGGCGTCGGTACATCAGGGCCGTCACGATGGCACCAACCACCAGTAACACGGCGCAGGCGAAGTACGCACCCGAGTAACCGCTGACGAGGGATTCCAGTTGACCTTTGCCGCCGTCGATGGCCGTGATGGTGGCTCCGGCAACCAAGGTGTTCAGCACAGCCAAGCCGATGGCTCCGCCAAGCTGCTGCGATGCGTTCACGGCAGCGGAGGCGGCACCGGCATGATGGCTGTCAACACCCAAGGTACCTACGCTCAACGCCGAGGAGAGGATGGCGCCGAGACCAAGAGCAATGATGAACATCGGCACCGCTACATGCAGAGCGTAGCTGCTGTCAGCCTTGGCATTCATCAGGAGAACCGAACCAAGGGCGGAGGCGAGCATGCCGGCCGGAACCAGCACCTTTGCGCCCAGCTTGGGCATGAGTACCGAGGTAGAAACCACGGCAGCGATCATAATACCCAAGCACAACGGCAGCACGGCCAGGCCAGTTTGCAACGGGGTGAAACCGAGCACGATCTGCAGGTAGTACACCAGATACAAGTTCACGCCAAAGACCACGGCGCCAGCTACGAAGATCGCGATCATGGAGGCGCCGCGATCCCGGTCCAGCACAATGTGCAGCGGCAGCAGCGGGGACTTTCCCTTGCGTTGGATCATGACAAAGGCAAAGAGAAGAACCAGGCCGACGGCGAGCAAGCCCCAGGTGCGCGCGTGTGCAAAGCCGTGCTCTTCCGCATTGGTAAACCCGAAGACGAGGGCGAAGAAACCCAAGGAGGCAAAAATGGCGCCGGGAACATCCAGTGTGACGCCGCGCTCACGCACAGTGGGGGCGATGGCAATCAAGCCAACAACAAAAGCAATAGCAGCAAATCCAATGTTGACGTAGAGGGTCCAGCGCCAAGAGAGTGTTTCCGTCAGCACGCCACCGAGCAGCAGGCCAACAGCGCCACCGGCACCGGCTAGGGCGCCGAAAATACCAAAAGCCTTGCCCCGTTCTGCGGGATCGGTGAAGGTGGTGGTCAACAAGGAAAGAGCTGCCGGGGCCAACAAAGCTGCGAAGATACCTTGCAGTACCCGCGCGGCCAGCAGGATCGCGACGGTCGGGGCAGCGCCACCCAGTGCCGAGGCGGCAGCGAAGCCCACCAAGCCAATGAGGAAGATCTGCTTGCGACCCATCAGGTCAGCAATTCGGCCTCCCAGCAGGAGTAATCCGCCGAAGGCGAGTGCGTAGGCCGTGATGACCCACGGACGGAGCGTGTCAGAGAAAGCGAGTTCAATCTGGGCGCTGGGCAGTGCCACATTCATGATGGTTGCATCCAACACCACCATGAGCTGGGACATGCCGATGGCCAGCATGGACCACCAGCGAAGGCCGAACCATTTGGAGCCAGGCATGGAGGGTGGCGTCGGAGTGACCTGTCGTGGTTGCGTTGCAGTGCTCATGTACCTTTTGCCTCGTTGAGAAAATCGAAGCCATCCCGTCGGAATAGCTATTCCTCCAGCATACAACACACGGAACAGCTATTCCGGTGATCATCGTCTCACGCTAGACTTGATCTGATATCGATTGATTTTCTCCTGCCATCGAAAGCTCCACCAGCATGCCACTGACTCCTTCGCTTAAAAACCACTCCCCCGACGACCAGAACACTGGCGACCATGACGCCGTCGTCCTTAGCGAGCGTGATCGAGCGCTCATCGATGCAGCCCACGAACTCTTTTCCAGCAAGGGTCTTAGCGTGCCTCTGGCCGATATCGCCAAGGCAGCAGGGATGGGGGTGGCAACCCTGTACCGGCGCTACCGTGACAAGGACCTTTTAATTCTGGACGTTTACCGAGAACACCTTGCCTACGGCGAGCAATTGTCGATTAACGCCAATGGCTATGAGGACCCTTGGGAGGGGCTGGTCTACTTTTTGACCAAGTCCACAGAACAATTTCTGAGCGATCACGGCATGCGTGAATTGATTCTCGGCGGCTATGTCGGCGGAGTCGGCTGGGCACGAGGTTCCTCCCACCAAGAGCTTCACGAGGTTCTAGACGCTCTCCAACACCGGATAACGCATCAGCTTGAATCACTGGTGGCACGGGCCAAGGAACGGCATGTTGTCCGAGACGATTTTGAGCCCACGGACATTCTCCTGATGTCAGCCATGGCGCACGTGGCAGCTCCCGTCAAGGCATCGGGTTGGCCTGTGTCAGCCCAGCGAGCCCTCCAGTTGCTCCTTGAGGGTATCCGGCCAAACTAGCTTAAGTGCTAAGCCCTGGAACAGCTGGCCTCACACTGGCGGCAGCAGCGGCACCTCAATGCGTGGCTGAGCAGGACAAGACCACGAACCAGGTCATCTACGGGGAAATGGAACCCACGCTGCTGGTGAGGTGCGGGGAGACCTTGTCCCCAGGCTGGAATGTTACCGACTTCGTTCATCACATCCCAGGCCACACGGCAGGGTCCGTGGCCTACGTGATCGACTGTCAGAAGTCAGTTTTCGTGGGAGATGCTGGACCAAGTGGCAGTTCGGGCCAAGGTAGACAACAACGTCTTCCGAGTCGGCTTTCGGGGTGGCGTCCGTGATGGGCACATAGCCCGATAGGCCACATACGACAACGGCACGGGAGTGTCCGCGGAGACGGTCTTCCGGACCGTTGGCTTCAAGCCGTCTGCAGCGAGCACAGCGTCGCCCCGTACACGTCGCCATTGGCGGCAAACGCCCGGACCTTGACGCCGTCGGCCTCTGCCTTCTGGACAAAAACGCCATTTTGCAGGTTCACGCAAGAGTCGCGGCAGGCGTCTAGGAGGATCCGGCGCAGGTCGCTGCGGTGGATCAGCACGTATGGGGCGACTAGCCCTCTTCAAATTCGGCGCCGAGTATCTGGCGGGTCCATTCCTCGCCGGTGATAGCGTCACGGAAGACCAAGTGGTTGGGCTGGACGCCGATATAGAGTGCCTGTTCAGCAACGCCCAGCGTTTCGTGACGCGGGAGGCGTTGGGCCATCTTCAGCCCCGCTCCCACTTCACCGAATTCGTGAGCGTTTTCGACAAGGGTTACTGATGCACCATTTTCCCGCAGTGCAAGTTCGCCTGCCAGACCGGCCAGACCAGCCATGCCGCCACCAACCACCAGGACATCCTGCGTTGGGGTGGTTCCCGTGCCGTTGCTTGACGGGACCTTGGTGCACCTTGTACACCAAGGTGCATTAAATATTGGTGATTCCTACGGTAGAGGTGGAGATGGAGGAAGTGGGGGTGGATTCCGGGGTACTTTTGATGCGCACCGAGATGACCCAGAGAAGGATGGCGGCGACGGCTGCGGCGCCGGCGAAGGCCATGAAGTTCGAGTTGACGCCCATCCCTGCGGCCAGCAGTACGCCACCAACCTGGGGAGCAGCCACGGCACCAATGCGGCCGACGCCGAGCGCCCAACCAAGTGCCGTGCCGCGCAGATGGCTGGGGTATCGAGTAGCAACGGCGGCGATGATCAGGCACTGGGTGCCGTGGGTGCCGACACCTGCCAACACGAGCATGGCGTACACAATTCCCACAGGCGGACCTGTGACGATGACCGCCAAGGCTGCGGCAGCCACTGCGGCAGCCACCACTCCGGTGGGAACCGGACCAAACCTGCCGCCCGCCCAGGCGGTTATGACCGAGCCCGCCACGGCGCCCAAGTTCAGGGCCACGGCAAAGGTCAGTGCCGAGCCGAGGTTATAGCCAGCCATCTGCATCAGGTTGGGAAGCCACGTGCCCAGACCGTACCAGGCAAAGAGAGTTGCAAGCGTAGCCAATGCAAAGAAGATGCTGGCACCCAGGTACGGAGCCTTGAGCAATGCGCCGAATCCACCGCGCTCCGTGGAAGAGGTCGGTGCGGGAGTCTTGGGTAGGAATTTGAAGCCCAGCGGAACAACAACTACTAGGGCCAGCCCGGCAACCATGAACATAACAGGCCATCCAAAGACCGGGATCAGCGGAATGCCAACCAGTGCGGCAATGGTTCCGCCGATGGGAACACCAGACATCATCAACGTGGCAATGGCTGAGCGCCACTTGACGGGAACCAGCTCCGCTACCAACGCATTGGCTGAGGGAACCAGTCCACCCAAACCAATTCCGGCCAGCAGACGCAAGGCTCCAAAGATATATGCGTTGGGAGCGAAGGCGCACAGGACGCTAAAAAGCGAGAAGGCAATGGAACAACCAAGGATGGTGGTGCGGCGGCCCAGTTTATCGGCTAGACGGCCGGCGAAGATGGCGCCGATCATCATGCCGGCAAAGGCCAGCGAACCGACCGTTCCCGCCGTTGCCTTGGTCAGTCCCCAGCCGGTGTCGTTAATCAGTGAGGACTGAACGGTACCGTAGACAATCAAGTCATAGCCGTCAAACACCACTAGCAACCAACAGACCAGCACGGCCATGAGGGCTGGCCGGGAGATCTTGGGGGCTGTGGAGCCGTCTTGGCCGGCAGTGGCGGACTTGGGGCGCCTACCGGCTGAAGAATTTGTGTAATCCATCTCACGATGGTGGCCCACTTCACAGCCAAATTGCAACGTGATTCTGCTATGCAGAATTTTGATCTACGTAATAGATCCCAATGTCCCATTGAAGCGGCCGACAACGCATTACGGCTCCTGCAGTTGCTGCGAGAGGGCGGGAAATTGCGGCTCAAGGATGCTGCGGCCGAACTGGGATTTGCCCCTTCCACAGCACACCACCTGCTGGCCATGCTGGTCTACCGCGGCTTTGTGGTTAAAGACGAGTTCAAAAACTACGTCCCTAGCGTGGCGATCGGAGTGGGGCCCGCCAGACTGGGTTGGAGCCTCAAGCTGCGCGACCTGGCCCGCCCCCACACGGAACTCCTTGCCGTCCACCACGGCAACCTTTCCAACGCCCGGGCCGTAGCCGTCACCGGCAACCTATCGAAAATCCCCGGCTGGGCAGCAGGCCGCGGCACTATCACGAACACCCACAGCCCCCGCCTGGATCTAGGCTGGTTGCAATCTGAGGATAGGCTGGCTCTTGGTCCGCCAACGCATCACTGCGGCGGCGGACCTTTGTGCGCCGGCAACAATACGGAACCTGCCATACTAAATTCCCTCGTGCTTCATTCCTCACAGAACGGATGCCATCCACATGCCCCACTTTGACCTCGTCATCATCGGGACCGGCTCGGGAAACTCCATCCCTGGCCCGGAGTTTGACCATTGGAATATCGCTATCGTGGAGGACGGCCACTTCGGCGGCACGTGCCTGAACGTTGGCTGCATCCCCACCAAAATGTTTGTCCATCCAGCAGAGTTGGCCGACGCCGCGCGGCACGGCAAGTCGTTGGGCATTGATGCCCAGTTGAATTCCGTGGACTGGCCGGGTATTCGAGACAGAATCTTCGGACGGATCGACGCCATCGAAGCCGGCGGTCGGCAGTACCGCGAAGGACCCGAGTGCCCCAACATCACCGTCTTTGCCGGGCGTGGCCGCTTTACTGGGCACAAGAGCCTGCATATTGACCTGCACGACGGCGGCACCGCCCAGGTGACTGCCGACAGATTTGTTCTGGCTGCGGGCTCTCATGCTGTTATCCCGGACATTCCCGGCCTCGCTGTTGGCGAGAATCAGGGCCAAGCCGCTTTCCACACCTCAGATTCGATCATGCGGCTGGAAAAGTTGCCTGCCAGCATCATCATTCTGGGCGGCGGCTATATCGCTGCGGAATTCGCCCATGTGTTTTCCTCCTTTGGCGTGCAGGTCACCCAAATCGCGCGAGGAAAACGGCTGCTCAAGTCTCAAGATGATGATGTCTCGCACCAATTCACCAAAGAGGCCGCGGCGCGCTACACAGTCCTGCTCGAGACCAAGGTGAGGGGCGTGGCGGACACGGCTCACGGCGTCGAACTTCAAGTGGAGGGGCCAACCGGCATGCATGCGCTGCAGGCCGAGGTCTTGCTGGTGGCCACGGGGCGCAAACCCAACGGTGCTAACTTGGCCGTGGAAGAAACCGGGGTGGGACTGGACGGTCATGGCCGGGTGGAGGTTGATGAGCATCAGCGCACCGGCGTCGAAGGCATTTACGCGCTGGGCGACATCTCCTCCAAGTTCCAGCTCAAGCACGTAGCGAACCACGAGGCCAAGGTGGTCAAACACAACTTGGCACACCCCGAGGCGCTCATCAGCTCGGATCACCGGTTTGTGCCCGCCGCGGTATTCAGCGATCCTCAGATTGCCTCTGTCGGCATCACCGAGGCGCACGCCATCAAGAGCGGAATTCCGTATGCGGTGAAAGTGCAAAACTATGGCGACATTGCCGCTGGTTGGGCGCGGGAAGACAGCGGCCATTTCCTGAAGGTGCTCGCTGACCCTGCCACTGGCTTGCTGCTGGGAGCGCACGCGATTGGGCCGGAGGCGGCCACCGTCATCCAGCCGCTGATTCAGGCCATGCATTTTGGTCAAACCGCTCATGACGTGGCGAAGAACCAGTACTGGATCCACCCCGCATTGTCCGAGCTGGTGGAGAACGCGCTGCTTGGCCTACCGGAGGCTGAGGCTTAGCTACTTCTGACCGCCGCTTAAAGCAGAGCTGCCACCCGTTGGACACCGGCACGAATTTGCGGGATCGAAGCGGCGCTAAAGGACAAACGGACGAATGAGGCCGGGGGCTCGTCCACGTAGTACTGCTTGCCGTCTCCGATGAGCACTCCTGCTTGGTGGGCCGCCGTGGTCAATGTTGTGGAATTGGCGCCTTCTGGAAGTTTGACCCACAAGTGAATGCCGCCGGTGGGGACGTTGGGCACCTTTGCGCCGGTCATGGATGTGTGTACCGCCTCCACCATGGCATCACGGCGCTCCAGCAATCCGGCCCGCAAGCGCGTGACGTGGCGTGGCCAAGCGGAGGACGTCAGTAGGCCCAGCGCAATTTCCTGTGTGAGAGGAGGAACGCACATGTCGTCGGCAATCCGCGCCGTGCGCAGCCGTTCCCCGGCAGGACCTCTCGCGGCAATGGCACCGACGCGCAGCCCTGGTGCGGCCGGCTTGGTCAGTGTGGCAATGGAGACCACGTGTCCATCCGGATCCTGAGTAAATAGCGGCGGAGGGGCGTTTCCGTCGAGGGAGAGGTTCCGTGCCCAATCGTCCTCAATGATGAAAGCACCGTAACGCTTCGCCAAAGCCAAGACTTCCACCCGACGTTCGGGGCTGAGGATGGCACCTGTGGGGTTGGCGTAACAGGGTTGAAGGTAGATGAGCTTGGCATGCGTGCGTTCCAAAGCCTCGGCCAGTTTCTCCGGAATGATTCCGTTTGCATCGGCCTGCACCGCTGCCAGATTCAACCCGGCGGACTGTGCCGCAATGGCTGCTCCGGGATAACTGGGGCTCTCGGTGATGAGCGTAGACCCGGGATCGGCCAAGGTGCGCATGGCAAATACCAACGACTGCTGCCCACCCGGCATGATCAGCATGTCCTCCGGTTCCGCACTGAGCTGGCCGGCAAAAACCCGGCGCAGGTCCGGAAGCCCCATGGGCGGGGCCATCGTCCAGGCCCGATGGCTTCTAGCGCAGCGGACCCCCAAGGTGCGCAACTCATCGAAGGGCTGCAGTTCCGGTGCCAGATAACCCCACGACAACTGCACATGGCCGGCTGTACTGTGTGAATCCAGCCGCCCCGCACGGCCCGCGTCAACACGGGACCGGCCCAAAGTGGAGGATTGCCAGGCGTAATCGGGCTCGGCTGGCAGGCTTCGGCCAGCTACGAACTTCTGCTCCTGGTTATCCTGACCTGGCGAGAGGTAGTCCGGGTGGGATGAATTCTCGCTCTGCCCCCGGCCGGCAACAAAGGTGCCACGGCCTGGCTCTGCACGCACAACCCCTAGTCTTGAGAGTGTGCTGATCGCCTCAGTGATGGTCACGGGACTAGCGCCATGGGTCTTGGATAGCGCCCTGACGGAGGGCAGCTTGTCCCCCACGCGCATCAAGGCCGCTTGCTGCTTCAGCAGCTCAGAGATATCGGCGGCCCTGTTATTGATAGACATAAGAATCAGTCAATAACGTTACTGTCAGAATTCCAATACAGTGTTACTCACCGTTTCCTTCGACAGCGTTTCTGCCGGGTGGCCGCCGTCGAAACTCAGGGCCTGATGCAGGGCGAGGTCCACGTCCACGCTCTGGTTCACGCCCTGGGCCACGGTCAGGAGAAGATGACGAGTCCGTAGATGGCGAATACCGCCAGGTGAGTTGCTCCGTGCATGGCCGTTACCTTCTTGGCGGCAAAGGTGTTGACCGAGAGCAGGAGTGTGATACCGAGTAGCAGCAGGTTGGCTGGCGACTCCGCGAGGACCACATCTTGGCCCGTCATCATCCCGATTATGAGCACCGCCGGGATGGTTAAACCCACAGTGGAGACGAGGGCGCCGTGGCAAAGGTTGTTGACTCGCTGTGCTTCGCCACCCAGTGCTGCGCGCACCGAGGTGATGGATTCCGGGAGGAAAACGATCATGGCGATCAAGAGCCCCGAAAGGGCAACGGGGGCACCTGCGCGGCCAAGCCCGTCGTCCAAAAGGGTGGCCATATCGTGGGAGAGCAGCACGATGGGCAGCACCGTGACAACCAACAAAACCATGCGCAGAATAATCTCGGTGCGGTGCTTGGCAAGGATGTCCGCGATGGGCATCGCTGGTGTGGAAACCGCACCCGATGGGGAGGCAGCACTGATGGAGGGGGCGCCGTCGATCTTGGTTTTGGTTCGTGATGTGGCGCCGAGCTTGGGGGTAAACAGGCGGGGATCGATTTCAGTGAAGTCGCTGGCCTGAACGCCCATCTGACGGACAAGGAAGAAGGCATACAGACCGAGGGCGAGCACGATAACGGGGATTTGCTGGCCAGTTCCATACGATCCGTCATGACCAATCAAGGCCGGGAGTGCAAAAGCCATCGAGGTGAGCACGATGATCATGCCGAGATAGGCGGAGGTGCCCGTTCGGTTGTGTTGCAGGCTGCCGTGTCTGAACCCTCCGATCAGTAGCGAGAGGCCGATGACAGCGTTGAGGATGATCATGGAAACGGCCATGACGGAGTCGCGCGCTATGGTGGCGTGCTCGCCTGGGCCCAGCATGACCGCGGAGATCAGGACCACTTCGATCAGCACAATCGAGAGTGTCAGGACAAGTGAACCATAGGGGTCGCCGAGGCGACGGGCGAGATGCTCGGCTTCGTGAACCACCCCGAAAGCACAAACAAGGATGACCGCGACGATTGCAAGCAGCGCGGTGACAAGCGCTGGCGTGGGAACCGGCGGAGTTAGGAGGGGGCCCATGAACCTCAGGGCTGCGACAGCTACCCAGCCGACAACAATGCGGGCGATCGCGATAGGGGTGAAAATTGAGCGTATGGCTGGTGCAATCATGGGTTTGAACCTGTTCTACGAGGTCGTCCCCGAATCAAGCGAGCAAACGGGCCGTCCCGTTCGTGATCCTACCCAGCCGCCAGCCAGCCTAAAAAGTTGTTCACCGAGGATTGGTGCTGCTTGCATGCATGGGCTGAATGCATCTGCTCATGGCTACGGCGGCGTTCTTTTCTCAGCATACGACAGGCGGGAAGCGGCGGCCAATCCCCTAAGACGCGTGACAACGAATGGCGTGGGTGACAATCCGGCGATCGATTTGGGTGGTTTGGTCTGGGTGGTTTAGCTTGCTGATTTTTTGGTGGTCTTGGTGGTTTTGTTGATGAGGTTTTTGAGCCATTTGGGGTACTCAGGCCGCTCGGGTTCGGTATTCAGTGGTGGCCGGTACCTGCCACCAGGGGTAATCCAACCGATCCGCCCATCCGGGGTAGCTTGCGGTGTCCAGCCACGGAGATTGATCCCGTGCCGTTCAGGCTCATCGATACACCGCCGGCGGCCATGCCGGTTCTTATCATCCTTGAAGTGCTTCATCAGGTGATGGCGTTTACACGCCGGACGGAGATTCGCCATCACCGAGGCCCCACCAAATTCAAAAGCCCGTAAATGATCCAATTCCGTATCCAACACCGGATGAGGACAATTCGGTACATAACAACACCCAGCAAGGCCCTGCAAGACCGCTCGTTCCGCCGCCCGCAAAATATAGCGTTGCGGCTCCAACGGCAACGCCTCCCCCGTGATCGGATCAGTCAAGACCCGCAAGAACGAAGAACAATTCTTCAACAACTTCCTCGCCACGTCCTCCGGAACAGGACCACTCTGAGGCCCCACCAACTCTGCTGGTTCATCCGTGATCCCCAACAACCCCAAGAACGGGACCTTGACCAACACCAACGCATCCGGCAGCGGCGGATCAACCAACACACCATGAGCCGCCAACTCCACTAACTGCCGCTCATAATCCGCCTGCGGATCCTCGACCAACCCATCCACCACATCACCCACCAACCCAGAACCATCCCCCACCAACCCGACCACATCAACAGCATCACCCTGGTCAATAAGGTCAGCCGGGTCAATAAGGTTTCGACCATCTGAATCCACAGGATCAGCAGGATCAGCATCGCTGGTGAAATAGAGGGCGGTGGCAGCATCCGCGGAAACTATTCCTGCGGTGGGATCGGTTGCGGGGGCGGCAGGGCTGGTGGTGGGCAGTGGTGTCCCCTCACCACCAGCCCCGCTAGACACGACTCCCCAGCCGCAACACCACCGGGTGAAGCACCACTGGGTGAGGTACTGCTGGTAGGAGTTGGTCTTGTGGCCCAGACAGGAACGTCGTCCAGGTCAAGAGCACTGCCACCAACACCACCACCATCAACACCAGACCCGGACCCAGCACCTGCATCCTTGTCGGCACCAGTAGTGGTATCAATCCCAGTACCATTGCCACCAGTGGGACGAGAACTAGCGCCTGTTTGCTGATCTGCGCCGCTACTCCGGCCGGTTCCGGCGCTCGTGCCAGACCCCGTACCAGACCCCGTACTGGTTCCGGGGTTGGTTTCTGGGTTGGCCGGGTTGTTGGTGGGCAGGGTAGCTTCGGCGTCGTTGAGTAACTGTGTGGCAGATTCCGGAAGGTTTTGGCCCAGTAGCAGGATCGCGGCAACATCGGCCCGTAACTGCGCCAGTGTCCTATGCTCACGACAATCCTGACCCGTCCCAGCAGCATCAGCGGCAGCTTGAGCACGGACCCCATCAGCTTTAATCGCCCGCGCCAATCGAGTACACCGCGTATAAATCCCGGAGGCACTCACCGCCGGCATGTGCAACCCCAACCACGCCATCCCATCAGCACCCAGCGAACACACCAACTTCCGCTTCGCGAACGCTTCCTTGACCCGGACCGGGATACTCTCCGGAAACATCTTCTCCCGCGCGCGACGAGCCTTACCCAGAAACGAAAACGCTGTGGTCCCCGGCGCGAGAAACAACAACCGCGCTTCCAACACCGCCACATCGGCGGCCGTGGCACTACCCATAGACCCTAAAGTCGCGATCTCATCATTAATACTCACCGCATGCCGCCAGGAAAGCTCTCCCGCTTCCAGAGCATCCAACACCGCGGGACGTTCACTCAGCAACACCACACTGTGCTCCAGCAACGACGCCGCGCTCGGCTCAGGAATCCCCAACGCGAACGCGACCTCTGTAGCCAACCCCGCCGAGGCAACCCCACGCTGAAACCCATCTAAAGCCCGCACAGATGCCTCAACCGCAGCCGCCCCGACAACCCTGGCCACCAACCGTGCCTTACACCCCGCCACAGCATCCTCAAGACGCTTCAACTCCGCCAACGCCGCAACCCCAGCATCACGAACCCCCTCAGCAACAGACAGCACCGACGGTGACTCCACAACCAGCCCCAGTTCCGACCCCGGTTCCGGGAGCGGGTACAAGGCCAGTGCCGGCAACCCCACCAGCTCAGCATTGTCAGACCCAAAAGGTTCAATAGAAGGAAGAGTAATCCCAGCCAGCAGCGACGCCGCATCCTGTGCGGCTTCACCATCCCGGTCCCCGGGGAACACCTCCCGAATACTCATACAACAAGCCTAAACCCACCGATATACAACCGCAATACTTACTAGAAAGTAACTTCTAATAAGTGTGGTGTGAAAGTGCTTTAGAGAAGGTGTTGATCGGTGTTTTAGAGAACGTCCAAACCATCGCACCTCGCCCCGTCCCCAGCCCACGCACAAAGCACAGCCAGCGGAGAAGGGATTAACGCAAGAACCGCCGTCGTCCATCACAGGACAACAACGGTTCTGCGGCCACCACGGGGCATACCGAGGGCCATCCGGAGACGCTCCCGCAAACGCTTCCGGAGATCACGGTGTTCCACCCTGTGCCCGTTCCCCGCGGCGACTGGTTTACGAGAGCGGCGCTGGACTCGTTCAGCACCCAGGCCTGGAGGGTTGTGCCGTCGTCGAACCGCATGGGGATATGGCTAGCAAGCGCCTCCCTAGAACGGCGCCGCGATCATGAACCAGCCAGTGAAGGCACCATGACCGGGTCCATTCAGATGCCGCAGTCCGGACTGCCCGAGTTTTTCCTTGCCGATCACCCCGTCGTGGGCGGCTATCCCGGTGCCAGAGTTCGTTTCCCGCTGTGCCTTGATGCCGTTGCCGTACCCATACAGCCCAGCGCGGCGTGAGTCCACGTCTAAGGGCACGCCCACCGGCTAAGATGAATGTGGCCTTAAATCGGGCCCGAGGCAGCCCGGCTTCGACACCCACGGAGGAAAGTACCCCATGAATACTTCACGCATGAACGTCGAGTCGTTCAACCTTGACCACCGCACCGTCGTTGCACCGTATGTCCGGGTTGCCGACCGCAAGGCGCTGCCGCACGGTGACGTCCTGACCAAGTACGACGTCCGCTTCACCCAGCCCAACGTGGCCCACCTGGATATGAAATCCGTTCACTCGCTCGAGCACCTCTTTGCCGAATGTTCACGCAACCACTCGGATTCCGTCATCGATTTCTCTCCCATGGGCTGCCAGACGGGGTACTACCTGATCCTTGCGGGCGAGCCGGATCTTCCGGCCGTGATGGAGCTGATCGATGCCACACTCAAGGATGTTTTGGAAGCTACTGAAGTCCCCGCTGCCAACGAAATCCAGTGCGGCTGGGGCGAGAATCACTCCCTCAGCGGCGCGCAGGACGTAGCCCGGACCTTCCTCGCACAGCGTGATGAGTGGGCGCAGGTCACCGCGTGAGCACTTCCTCTGTGAACTCCTCGCCTGTGAACGCTAGCAATTCCGCCGAGGTCATTGTCATCGTGGCCATGGAAGAGGAACTGGCTCCGTTCCTGCAGCTGGCCCAGTCGGTGGCCAATCCGGAACAGGTGGGTAATTCCATCCACCGCGCCAGCGTCATCAACGGCCGCAACATCCTGCTGGTGCACGGCGGCATTGGTCTGGTTAACGCATCTGGCGCGGCCACCTCTGCGCTGCTGTTGACCCAGCAGAAGAACGACGGCGCGTCCCCTCCTCTGGTGATCAGCGCCGGCTCTGCCGGTGGACTGGGCGAGAACGTTAAGGTCGGTGATGTTGTCATCGGAACCGACACCATTAACGCCGACGCGGACGCCCGCGCCTTTGGGTATCAGCTGGGACAGGTTCCCGGGATGCCGGTGTCCTACCCGGTCCCGGATGCCTTGGCAGCCGTCAGCCGTGTTGGCATGGGTAGCACCCAGGGCAGCGCAGACACAGCCGGGACAGCTACAGCCAAACTGGTCAAGACCGTCCATCACGGACTCATCGTCTCCAGCTACTCGTTTGTTGACCAGAGCCGCGCGGTAGTCATTAAGGGCTTGTTTGAAGGCGCCCTGTCCACGGACATGGAATCGTCGGCCATCGCGCAGATTGCCTACGCATACAACTCCCCGTTCCTGGCCATCCGCGGGATCTCTGATCTCTGCGGCCCAGCTGCCGAAACGGACTTCGTGACGCATGTGGATGATGCCGCCGACCGCTCGGCCGAGATTGTCAGGGCAGTCATTGACGCCTGGTTTGCGGCGGGCTCACCCCGCCCATAGGCAACACCCTGCAGCTAAGAAGTACCGAGCCCTCCCACCAAGCTGACGTGGCGCAGCCCGCCGTGGGTGGACCAGAGGGGATGCTCACACCCGATGCTGACACGGGAATCCACGGCGGGATCGGCGTCGAGCCTGAACTATCCTGAAGGCCTCTGATTGCTACAGAACGGAAGAACTTTGACACTTCGCGTCCTCGTCCCCACTGCCCAGTTTGCGCAAGCGATCCAAAGCCCGGGGATTGAAGCAATCGTCTGGCACATCAATGACAGCTTGGCGGATGCACCGGCTGCCGATGTGCTGGTCACGGAACGCCCGCGCGAATTTGAGCGCCGAGCGCGGGTGGCGAGCATTCCGGGTTTGCGCCACGTGCACTTGCTCTCCATTGGCTCCGATTGGATCCTGGCACACATGCCAGCTGGCGTGACGCTGAGTAATTCGCGCGGTGCCGTGGAAGATGCCACGGCCGAGCATGGCGTGGCGCTGATCCTCGCGGCACTGCGTGAGCTGCCGACGGCGGCCATACAGCAGCGCCGTCATGACTGGGTGCCGCTGTGGACGAGCTCAGTGCATGGTTCTGTGGTTCTCATTCTGGGATATGGCGGGGTGGGCAAGGAACTCTTTTTGCGACTGGAGCCCTTTCGCCCCGCCGCCTTGGTTCCCGTTGCCAGCCGCGCACGAGTCCTCGATAACGGTCTCCAGATCCATGGGACGGCGGAGCTGCCGGATCTGCTTCCCCACGCGGATGTGGTGGTGGTGACACTCCCACACGATCGTTCAACAGCCCACTTGGTGGATGCAAACTTCCTGGCACGCATGAAAGACGGGGCCCTGCTGGTCAATATTGGGCGGGGACCCGTGGTGGACACGGAGGCTCTTCTGGCGGAGCTGAGTTCGGGGCGGCTGCGGGCTGCCCTGGATGTCACCGACCCGGAACCGCTGTCTGCCGATCACCCCTTGTGGGATGCGCCCGGTTGCCTTATCACTCCCCACATGGCCGGCAATACCGCTGAGTTCATTCGTCTCGCGACCGAGCTGACGGTAGAACAGTTGCGTCGGATCTCCCAGGGCGAGGCCCCGCTACATCTGGTCGATGTCGTCTAGCACCCAACCGCCACCGTCCCACAGGACATTGGCGGCCAGCGGCAATTGATGTGAGGCACTTTCCACAATGTGCATGAGATAGCCTGCCGTATTGGGGAACGCGACCAGGTCTCCGGCAGTAACTCCCGCCGGAAACTCAAAACGACGGCGCAGCAACAGTTCCTCCTCGATGCAGTAAGCCCCTACAAGAAACGCACTGCCAGCGGTCCGCGCCCGTCGCGGGTGCTGCGCGTGAACCAGAACCGGATCCAGCAGGAAGTCAGCTGATGTGGACCTGCACTGGGTCCTGTTCATGTGCAAGCCCACCAGCGGAACACCGTCACTGCGCTGTTTGGTGAAGGCCACCTCGGCAAGTGTCAGACCGCATCCGTCCAGCAACGATCGCCCAGGTTCACAGCGCAACTGTATCTGCGCGGCTCTCAACGCCTGGGCCACGGACTGTCCAGAAAGACCGGGCTGTCCAGCCTGACCGGACGGCTCAACCTGAACAGAAGGCGATCCATTGTCAGGAACTGTTGACAGGACTTGATCGAGCCATCCGCCCCGGACCAGTTCCTGGTGATAGGGGTAGACACCGGCGCCGAGCCGATCGGACTTCCAGGTGAGGGCTTCGTCCCCTGCAGGGAGGTTCTGCAGCGCGGTCCAGAAGCCTTCCCATTGTGAAGCACTATCCAGGTAGGACATAGGAATGCCACCACCCATGTCCACGAAACGCGGAGCGTGGCCTAGCTGGCGTAACTGCTCGATGAGTCCGAGTGATTCACCGATGCCGATGGCTCGGGCCCGGGCTTCATAGCCGTTGAGGTGGAAGTGGATGCCGGCTACCTGGACGCCGCTTATCAGCTCACTGTCACGCAGAACGTCCAGCCACTGGAGTGCACGGAGTCCGAAGCGGGTCGGCGGAATTGAGGGATGGCTGACGGCCAGGCGTAACGCAACGTTGAGTGGCAGCCGCTGCGCACCGGTCAGGTCCAGCGCATCGCGCAATTCGTCCTCGTTGTCCACACTGATAGTCACCCCAGATTCGATGGCCAGTTTCAGCAATGCTGTGGACTTCACTGCCGCCGTGACAATGATCCTTTCTGCCGGAACACCTCGTTGCAGGCACTGCCGCAGTTCGTTCAAACTGGCTACATCGATGCCGCAGTCCTCGCGAAGGGCCTGATCAATGGCTCCCAGGGTCTTGTTGGCCTTGCGGGCAAAATAGATGTCAAAGTCGATCCCATGGGTAGCAGCGGCGGAGCGCAACTCCCCCACGTTGCGTCCCATGGCACCGAAATGGTGAATATTGACAGGTGATCCGTGAGCATCAAGCAACGCCCGGCACTGCTGCGGATCGTTGAGCAAATCCTCCATCCACGGTTCCAGACGGGCTGACAGCGGGGCTGTACCGGACATTTTCTGGCGCATCATCACTCTTTCAGTGCACGAGGTTGGGTGGGCGTTGACTCTAGAGCGGTGACACGTGCGGCAATTCGCTGCGCCCACCGTTGATGTTCCCCATGTAAGCCACGGTTGAGGGTGTCATGACCCAGCGTGGGATCCTCAGTAGGCCGTCCCACGGCAGCCAGAGACAGGGTTCTGGAGCCGTCGCGAGCGAGGCAGGTGCCATCGGGGTCGGTCAGCAAACCTCTTTCCCCTGCCCTGACCCAAACGTGACCGTGGGCCAACAAGCCGGCGAAAAGCCCACTTGTTGGGCCGCCTTCCGGGGCTGGACGGCTGAGCACACCGGGTCCAGGAGTCACCGCATCGATGAGTTCTGCCCCCTGCGCCGGATCCTCACCGCCCCTGGCCATGTGAAGAATACCGGCGTCGAACAACGCCAACAGCTTCCTGGCCGTCTGCTCGGGCGGACCGAAGGCGAACCGTTCAAGGTTGCGGGCCACAGTTGCAAATTGCCGCCCCGCCTGGGGGCTCTTGGGTACCCTATCCAGCACGGCGATCAAGTCCGCATACAGTCCCGACCATACCCGAGCCCACAACCAGCCCGTGGTGACGGGAGCCTGACAGTAGTTGACCAGAAGGCTGTTCCGCAGTTCCCCTACTGGACCGGATTCTTGTGGCCCGGATTCTTCTGGCCCGCGTGAACGTGCCCCCGAGAGGCTGCCGCTTCCGGCTGCTACGGACACGCCTGTCAGCGCCGCGCGCCACAGGGCCAAGGCGCTCACTGGCGTGCCCATGATCAGGGCACAATCTTGAGCACATCGAAGCAGCACCACCCACAGTCCATTCAGCTGTCCGGCGTCGGGCCTGGCTGTCCGGAACTGATTACCGGCAAGATGCAGTGAGGCTTTGAAGCGATCAAGGCAGGCTGTAATTGCGGGGGGAACGGCCTCACTTTTGGGGTTCATGAGCAGGCCGCTGCGTGAGGCGAACGTGATGCTTTTCGGCTCGCGTCCGCTGGGTACGTAGCGCAATTCCCGTGTTGGCGCGCCGTTCGTGGGGCCCTGCCATGATCCGCCACGGCCCTCGGTGAGGAGCAGGGCCACGTCGTAAGCGGTCAGCGCGGAGCCGCGAATCCAGACGTTGGAATCGGCGCCGATGCAGGAGGTGGTCAAAGAGCTGTAGCTGCCAATGAGCGGGTACGGATTGAGCGCTCCGGTCAGTGCTTGTCCTGGCTGTGGCTGCCACGGCTTAACGTCCCCCAACCCGTGCCCCGTTGCCACCAGAACTTCGTCGTAGAGTTCGCTGCCGAAGGCACCCTGCACCTGCCACTTTGCGCCTTCACGGTCGACGGCGGTCACGGCATGGGGTGCGTGGGTGACGGCCACATTGCCATGCTCTTCCAGGAGTTGAAATTGTTCCCGCAGGTAGCAGCCCACCAGCGCCCGCGGCGGATATTTTTCGCCAGTGAACCCAGGGGCAGCGTGTGCGAGCCATCCCGCAAAGTCTGCCTCGTTCAATGTTGAGGAGGCATCCACAATGCCAGCGTTCACGTTCAGGCGCAGAAGGTGCGGCTGGTCTTCTCGCCACACGCTGCCTGAGCCAGGAGGGAACGGGTCATAGACGTCAGCGCTAATGTGCGCTCGTGAGTGGGCAGGGAGTCTGTCATGGAGCGCGAGTAGGGCGAACAAGCATTTAGGTCCTCCTCCTACTACGGCAACACGGATCATGGGCCCGTGACTTCTTCGGCACTGGCGGGTTGGCCCAGGGTAGCTTGCACCAACGGATGGGCATGCGGTTCTGCGTTCAAGGTGGCACGTACCCAGGCATCGTTGTAGACGGTTTCCAGGTAGGGCACGCCGGTATCGTGAACCATGAAGGCAATGCGCGCGCCTGGTTCGAGGGAGGGCAGTAGTTTTCCCATGGCCGCAACAATGGCGCCCGTGGAGGCCCCCGCCAAAATGCCCTCACGGCTGGCCAACAGTCGGCATCCGCGCACCATCTCGATCTCCTCCATCTGGAAAACGAGGTCCGGTTCGGCTCCGGCGGCAAGTTCCGGCAAGACACCCGCGCCCAGCCCGGGAAGCCGCCGGATTCCGGATTGTCCGCCAAAGAGTACGGAGCCCACAGAATCCACGGCAACCACTTTGGTGTTCAGTCCGTGCTCCCGAATATAGTGCTGGCAGCCCAGCAATGTTCCGGTGGTACTGGTGGCAATGAACAGATAATCGAGGTCCCCGCCGGAACCGGCCATGATCTCGGGCATGGTGGATTCGTAGTGCGCCCGCGGATTCGCTGGCGCCCCATACTGGTTAGTAGTCACAGATCCGGGGTTCGCAGACAGTAGCTCCTGAACTCGCCGGCGGCGCGCAGCGAGCTTGTTACCGTCGGCGGGTGTCTCCACGAGATCCACCGTGGCACCGTAGGCCCTCATCAGCTCCAAAGCGAGAGCGTTAGCGTTCTCATCGACCACAGCGGTGAAACGGATGCCTCGCACCACGCACTGTCTGGCCAGTGCAATGCCCAAATTCCCCGAGGTCGATTCAATAATCATGCCGCCAGGGCGGAGCTGATCCGAGCGCAGCAGCTCTTCAATCAAGCCATGTGCAGTGCGTTCCTTGGTGCTACCGGCAAGTTGCAGCAGGTCCAATTTTGCGTAGATTTCAGCGTCGTACGATTCGTAGAGCCGGCTGACTTTCACCGTTGGAGTTACAAAGGGATGAAGCGTCCCGGAATCTTTCATGTCCAACTCTCCCGTTCCTGACTCTGGTAGGCAATTTTCTGATGGGCAAATACAGCGAGATCATCAGCATCGGTAGACCTCCCTTGTCTGCGCGGGGTTCCCCTCGTGCACGCTTCCCTAGTGAATGAGGGCCTTGAGGAACACAATGCCAACACCTAAGAGCGTAGTCACAAGTGCAGCACCGAAGCGATAGTGCAGCTTGCGTGTCCAGCTTCGGGAGCTGAGGAATCCAAAGAGTGCCAGCAGGCTTACGTCGACCCAGAGGGCAACCCAGACGGCAGTGTCGTCGTTAACTAGATCGAGAACGCCTGAAAGCACGATCGTCAAAGGAATAACGGCTGCCAGCAGCAGACCCACGGAATGGCTCATGGCGTATTTGAACGATTCCTTGAAGCGCGGCGCACCATCTGGAGCCTCGCTCAGATGTGCCACAACGTTGGCAAAGAAATGTGCAGCCCAAAAAACCACCACTGCCAGCAAGACCTTAAGGAACATTGCATAGGCCGTAATGTCGTATCTACCAGTGACGATGATCAGTGCCGACACGGTGATGAGTCCGTAAATGGCCGATTCCGAGAAAAACTGAGCATGGAACTTATGCTTCTGGGGTTTAGCAGTTGCCATGACGCTCACCTGGTTGGGGAGAAGTGGAGTTTTTGACATTCTGAGGAAAAATCATCGGCTTCCTTGTTCTCAAGGTTCGTGGACGATTATTAACATCAAACACCGGCGGACAGGTGCCCGCCGGTGTTTGACCAGTACATCTGAGGTGGCTAGGCCTTCAGATCGAGTTCTTCCAGGGCCAAGGCGTCCGGATCGTCGGCTTCCATTTGTTCAGGTAAGCCGTCTTGCCGACGTTTGGGCATGCGGCCTGCGGGGACAATGGCCAGTAACGCCAATCCGGCGAGCCCTAGCAGTGAGATCTGCAGTGAATGCAGTCGGGCTTCTGCGTTGACCGCCACAGCGGCAGCAAGTTCCTCCGGGCTGGAAGTCCTGTCCTTGATGGACGCCTCGAGTTGCGCATTTGTCATGAAGTTCGTATCACTGATGTTGACCTCGGAAATCAGTTGCTCGGATATTTCGGGATGCTGGCTGGCACCCAGAGATATTTGCGAGGCGAGCATGGCAACGGCGAATGCGCTGGCCACGGCAATGCCGACAGAGCCGGAAAGGTTGTGCACCAGACCGCGCCAGGCGCCGACGTCCCCAGCCAACTGCTTGGGCACTGAGCTGAGCAGCGTGTTAAAGACCAGCGCAACGATTGCACCCTGTCCTAGTCCAAGCAGGATGAGGCCAAGAACCACAAACAGCTGGCCCCAGTCATTCTTGATGGTGAAGGCAATCAGGCACAAGGCGCCGGCCACAACTATGAAGCCCATCCTGGCAATGAAGCTCGGGGTGAATTTGTCGTAGAGGTAGGCAACAAACGTACTGGCGAGGAAGATGCTCAGCGTGTAAGGAATCAGAGAGAACGAGGTCTCAATGCCGGATCTCCCCTGGACCATTTGCATGTACAGCGGAATCAGGAAGTTAGCTGCCGTGCCAACGAAGAGCATGATGGCCATGCAGGCCGTGATGGCCATCTCGGAACTAGAGGCAAGCACCCGCAAATCAAAGATGCGGGGCAGCTTGGCACCTTGGCGCTTGCGGATCCAGGCAAAGAAGATTTGCCCGCCCAGCAAACCAAGCAGAATCAACAGTGGAGCCGGCGAGACGCCCAAGATCTGGAACGGTGCCTGATCGGTGGCGGACCAGATACCCCAGCTGGCCATGCCGCTGAAGCCGAAGCTGAGGAAGATGATGGAGGCGGCGGCAATGAATGCGCCAGTCCAATCGATCTTCAGGTTTGGCTGGGCAGGGATCGACTTGAGCTTGAAGCTCAAGACCAAGTTAATGGCGCCAAGTAGCACCATGATGCCGAACGAGTAACGCCAGCCAATGGTGGTCGCAAACCAGCCCGCGATCAGCAGTGCCAAAACGCCTGCCGCGGGGATGGCTGCTGCCAGCAAACCGATTGCCTTGGCCTGCTGAGCATCCTTGTAACTGGTGGCAATAAAGACTGTGAGAGCAGGGGCCACCAACGCGATGACGGCACCGGAGGAAGCCTGCGCGATGAACAGCATGGCAGGGCTGACGCTCAAGGCTACACACGCCATGGCGGCCGCGTGAATGGCCACTGCAATCTGGAAGACCTTACGGGTTCCGTAACGGGCACCAATCTTGGCGCCCAGCAGGATGAATGCAGCCATTGAGAAGGTGCCCGCAGTGATGGCGGTTCCCACGGATGTGGCCGGAGTATTGAGATCGGTGGTGATGCCCTGCATAGAGACAGTGAGTGCATTGACTGCGAACGACGCCTGAATCTGGGTCAGCACCACGACGATGAGTGGTAACCAGGATGCTGCTTTTGCCGCTGATGCAGCTGCAGCTCCCGAAGAGGATGGGGATTTTGTTGCCATTGTTTGAGAGAGCTCCTTAGGCCGAAAAGGGGTAGACGCGTCAAAAAGTCATCAGTCGCGAACCACGGAGCTTCCTCAACCTACAACCGAGCAATCCGTCTGCCCACGGGATCTATGTTCGGATGGTATCGGGGATAGGTAGTAAGAACCAACAAATCCCAGAGTGTGACGCAAAATACTTGACCACCTTCGCCGTACCCCCCCTATTAATCCGCAGCTGAGAAAATCTGAGCAGATTTTCTGGCTCGGCTTTAGGCTGGTGTGATCGGCAAACAAATCCTCTGTTGTTGCCCGTGCCAAGGAGGCGTTCTTGTGGCCCTTGAGGTCATTGCCAGCAAGTTACTGATTCCATCGCTCAAGAACGGGCTCATTTCGCGTCCCCGCCTTGCAGGCTTGATGCGCCGCAGCGCCGGTTTGAAGTTGACTTTACTGTCCGCCTCGGCCGGGTTCGGCAAGTCTGTGCTCCTCGCGCAGTGGTTGACCCCGATAGCTCAAAAGGGAGTCGAGTAACGTGGCTTTCGCTGGACTCCGCAGATAGTGACCCTGCCACGTTTTGGACGAGCGTAATCACTGCCCTTCAAAAAACAGTTCCCGGCCTCGCGCCCGAGGCGCTGGAGCAGCTGGGGTCTTCGCTACCTGCTGATCAGGTACTGACCACCGTACTAAACCAGCTCGCTGCAGGAATGCCCCGGCCAACAGACACTGGGAAAGGGCCACCGACAGAGCAGCCAAACCACGAGCTGTGGCTAGTACTTGACGACTACCATTTGGCCGACGGCCGTGAGGTAGGTGCGGGTATGACTTTCTTGTTGGAGCATCTTCCGCCCCTCGTGCATGTGGTGATCAGTACCCGTGCGGACCCAATCCTCCAGCTTTCGCGGTTGCGGGCACGCGGAGAACTTGTGGAGGTCCGCGCTGCAGACCTCCGTTTCACGCCCGAGGAGACCGCCGAGTACTTCCGGGGCGTGCCAGGGGTTGACTTGGACAAAGTGGATGTCGACGCCCTGTCGCAGCGCACCGAGGGGTGGATTGCGGCCCTCCAACTTGCCGGCGTTTCGCTCAGAGGACGGAGCGATGTTGCAGAGTTCATCGCCCGCTTCGCCGGCGACGATCGGTACATTTTGGACTACCTCCTCGAGGAGGTACTGGCACAACAGCCCGCGGAAATCCGCTCTTTCCTGCTCCACAGCGCCATTCTTGACCAGCTTAGCGGCCCGCTGTGCGATGCGGTGCTGGGCACCAGTGCAGCAAGCAGCGGCATGCGCGGTGACAACATGCTCGCGGTCTTGGAGCGAGAGAATCTGTTCCTGATCCCCTTGGATGAAAAGCGCCGGTGGTACCGGTACCACCTCCTGTTCGCAGAGATGCTCCATGCCCGGCTCCTGAGCGAGGAACCGGAACTGATGCCACTGTTGCATGGGCGCGCCAGCCTCTGGTTTGCGGAGCAGGGGATGCCGTCGGAGGCAATCGGGCACGCGCTTGCAGCCCGGAACTTCGATCGCGCCGCGCACCTGATGGAGATGGCCGCACCGCAGATCAGGCGCGATCGGAGCGATGCACTCTTTCAGGGCTGGCTCAAAGACTTGCCCCGCGAGAGCGTTCGGCGCAGCCCGGTGCTCACGGTCTTCCAGGCCTGCAACCTAATGACGGCCGGCAAACTCGACGACGTGGAACCGTACCTTCAGGAGGCTGAACGCACTATTGCGGCTGCCCCGATCGGAGCCGAGTCGCCATGGGCCGAGGTGGCGGAATTCCAGAGACTGCCTGCCACCATCGCCATCTACCGTGCATCCATGGCCCAGGCGCGGGGCGATGACGCCGGGACCGTGGAGTACGCGCAACAAGCATTGGCCCTTGCCCGCCCAGGCGATCATCTAACGCGTGGAGCCGCGTCGGGCTTCCTTGGCCTGTCGGCCTGGGCGCGTGGCGATATTTCAACGGCTCTGTCCACCTTCACCGCGTCTGTGGCAAGCCTGCGGGCGGCGGACAATGTGATCGACGAATTGGGCGGGACGGTAGTACTGGCAGATTTGTGGCGCTCGGCTGCCCGGCCTACAAAAGCCCGCCAGCTACTACACAGCGCGCTAAAAACTGCCCAGACTCAGGGCCTCCCGGTTGCCCGGGCTATGGCCGAATTGCACGTTGCCCTGAGTGAACTTGACTGCGAATCGGGCGACCTTGACAGCGCACGGCTCCACATAGAGACGGCTGCCGGATTGCAGGAGCACGCCCCACTGACCGAGAGTCGATACCGCTGGTTTGTAGCCAGCGCCCTCCTGGCCTGGGCCGAGGGCGCACCGGAGCGGGCACTGGATCTCCTGGAGCAGGCCGAACCGCTCTACCGGCGTGGATTCTTTCCTAACGTGCGGCCAATCCCGGCCTTGCGGGCCAGAATCTACATCAGTCAGGGCAAGCTTCTAGACGCTGGCGACTGGGCCCACGATCAGGGTGTCACCGTCACCGATCAGCCTAACTTTCCGAACGAATTCGACCACCTCACCCTGGTCCGGTTGTTAGTTGCCCAGCACCGGGCACAGCCTCATTCCGGCGCCGCTGCACAAGCGCAGGCACTACTGGAGAAGCACCTGGTCTCGGCCACGGAATCCGGCCGCACCGGGAGCCTGATAGAAATCAGGCTGCTTTTGGCCTTGGTCCACGAAGCGCAGGGACAACCATCCAAGGCCCGTGAGTTTGTGGACCAGGTCATCGCCGAAGCACCCGAAGCAGACGCGTACCTGTGGCTGCTGCGCACCGAAGGCAAGGTATGGACCGAGGGCAGCGGGAGAACACCCATGGCGGGCCGGCGCGAAGGCGCCAATCCCCCGGAACGCCAGGATCCGGCGTCGAACATTAGCGTGTTGAGCGAACGGGAACGCCAAGTCCTCCGGCTCCTTGGCGGTGAACTGAGCGGGCCACAGATTGCCAGAGAACTATTCATTTCCTACAACACGCTGCGCAGTCATACCAAGCACATCTTCACCAAACTGGGCGTTACCGATCGCCGCGCGGCAGTCCGGCTAGCACGCGAAAGCGGCCTCATCTAGCTGCGCTGGGTTTTCTCACACTGGGCAATTTCACGCAGTCATTCACATCATGGGGTGATGCCCGCTCACCCACTCGGTTCCTAGATTTGAGTTATCCCCCGGCACCGCGCCGGAGAAGCTGCGAACCCAGGAGTCCACATGTCCATCACCCCCAGCACACTTGCCCGTTCGGCCGGTCTTAGCGCCGTCGTCGCGGGACTGCTTTTCATCGGCATCCAGATCAACCATCCACACCTTGATGCCACGTTCGCCATCTCCGCCGAGTACACGGTGCGCCAATCCGTGAAGATTGTGATGGCGGTGCTCTCGCTCATCGGCATCACCGGCATGTACTTGCCGCACGCGAAGAGGATGGGGGTCCTTGGCCTGATCGGTTACCTCGTGTTCGGCGCCGGCTACCTGGTCATGATGAGCGTGGAAGTCATTGGCGCCGTGGTCATCCCCACCCTTGCCACCCGGGCACCGGACTATGTCAACGATGTTTTCGCGGTTGCTATGGGCGGGCATGCAGCCGGCGATATCGGGGCATTGGCGTCCCTCAACGCCGCAATGGGTTTGGCATATATTGGCGGCGGTGTGATGTTCGGAGTCGCGCTCTTGAGGGCCAAGGTGCTGGCCCGATGGGCTGCCGTGGTTCTCGCGGTGGGCACGGGCGCAACGCTCGCTATCCCGTTGCTGCCCATGATCAACGAGAGATTGTTCGCGGTCCCCACCGGCGTGGCATTGATCGGGCTCGGCTACTCATTGTGGCGCCGCACCCCCGCCGCCGGTTCCTTGCCTGAAACATCGGCTGGGCTCAGTTCAGGCCAGATCTCCTCCGGTCGGATTTCCTCCGAACGGACGACGGCGCAGACTCGCCTCCCATGAGCAGCTCACCTGTGGTTGGGGAGCCCGCCCGATACCGGATTCGGGTCGGCGGGCTCCTTGGGGATCACTGGGCGGCGTGGTTCGACGGGCTCACCCTGACCCGCCTCAGCGACGGGACCACAGCCTTCACCGGGACCATCCCCGATCAAGCCGCGCTGCACGGGCTCCTGGTCAAGGTCAGGAGCCTTGGCCTGGTGCTAGTCTCTGTGGAATCAGTCGAGTCAGTGGACGCACACAAGCTGCGGACCCTGCGAGGAACGGAACAGATCAATGATGGACAAAGCACCCACCAGCCCGATTGTCTTCGATGCGGCACCGAACATCAGTTTCCAGGATCGGGTGGCCCAAGGCCTGGCCGCCCGGGAGCAGATTAGGCCGTCCGCACTCGGGACGTGGAATCCGGGGACCCGTGGCCACGACGCACTCGAAACGATCCTGGCGCAGGGCGCAATCCGGCAAACTGATCTACTGCCCCTGCGCCATGGCCGAATGGCGGCATCGCCCTGGACGTACTACCGCGGCGCGGCCGCTGTCGCCGCCGCCGATCTGGGCTCACGTCCCAATAGCGGACTGACAGTACAACTTTGCGGGGATGCTCATATTCTCAACTTCGGCCTGTGGGCCACGCCTGAGCGCAACCTCTCCTTCGACCTCCGGGATTTTGATGAAACTTTGCCCGGCCCGTTCGAGTGGGACGTCTCCCGACTCGTGGCCAGCATCGTGGTGCTGGCCAGGGATGCCAACCTCAACCCGTCAGTGGCCGAGCACGCAGTGAGCGCATGTCTGGCTGCCTACCGATCTCGGATGGCGAGGTACAGCAACGCCAAACAGCTTGATATCTGGTATGACAAGGTCACCGTCGATGATCTCATTGGTGTCTTCTCCAAAGCAGATCAAAAGCGGGCCAGTTCAATGATCACAAAAACGACGGCCAAGAAGACAAGTGCCGGAGCGGCCAAAAAATTCACCGAAAAGATCAATGGCACTCTACGGATCACCGAGCAACCGCCCTACCGCACTCATTTCAAGGCAGCCCCCGCCGAAACCATCTACAGCGCGTACAGAGAGTCCTTGGAGGACGACCGCAGACATCTATTGGAGGGCTTCACCCCTGTAGACGCAGTGCAGCAGGTGGTCGGCGTCGGTAGCGTCGGCATGCGAGTATTTTTGGTCCTGCTCAATGGAGTCCACGACAATGATCCGTTGTTTCTTCAACTCAAGCAGGCCGGCCCCTCCGTCTACGAGCCGTTCGCCGGGGCCAGCGAGTATGGCAACCACGGGCAGCGGGTGGTGGCTGGACAGCGCCTGATCCAAAGTGCCACAGACATTTTCGTTGGTTGGACCTCCGATTCCGGCCATGACTTCTATGTACGCCAGTTCCGCGACATGAAGGTGGTGGCCGACGCCGATATCCTGGCCCCTCGCCTGGTGGAGTTCGCTACCGCTTGCGGCGGGGTCCTGGCCCGCTCCCACGCACGCAGTGGCGACCCGACTGCGATCAACGCCTATATAGGTAAAGGACGGAAGTTTGACGAAGCCCTAGGCCAATTTGCGGTGGCTTACGCCGACCAGACATCAATTGACCACCAGCAACTCCTCACCGCGGTGAATTCTGGCGTAATACCCAGCGCACCCGGCTGGTAATAATCGGGGAAAATCGTGGCGACAGTTATCGGGGATCGTGACATCCCGTGACCATCGTTGATTCCCGTACAATCCACTGTTTCGATTTATTCGCGGTATGGGTCATCCACCCCGCAAATGCTTGTTTTTACGCACTTACAGCCCTACTCTAAGGATAATCTGCACGAATCGAGCTGGTGTAGTCGTTGTCGATGACACCATGAGCTATTAGGGGCGTTTCATGGCACAAGGTGGGGGCAATACGGCAAAACCCAAAACTGCCGGCAAGAATAATGAATCGGGTCGATTCCTGAATTCAATCGAACGTCTTGGGAACAAGATCCCCAACCCCACCATCATGTTTGTTTATCTAATCGCACTGATTGCCGTTTTATCGGCGTTCATGTCGTGGGCAAATGTGAAAGTGACCGATACCGTGATGACCCCGGTGCCCACGGAGCAGCTGCAGCATCTCAACGAAGCATTGGGCGGCACGCTCGTACCCTTTGACACAGCAACTGGCTTGGCCGTGACACTGCCAAACTACACCGTCTCCGAGCAGACCTTCGCCGTCAGAAACCTGCTTTCCGGTGACGGTTTGCAGGTCTTCTTCTCCTCCTTCGTGGACAACTTCGCCGCGTTTAGCGTGGTCGCTGTGGTACTTGTTGCCATGGCAGGTGTTGGTGTCTCCGAACATGCGGGTCTGATGGCGGCGTTGATTCGAAAGATCGTGAAGGTGGCCCCACGCTGGTCGCTTGCCTTCATCCTGATCTTTGTGGGTGTGGTTTCCTCAGTAGCATCCGACGCCGGATACCTGATCCTGATTCCGCTGTCGGCAGCTGCGTTCCTCTCGGTTGGCCGACATCCGCTGGCGGGCATGGCGGCGGCCTTCGCGGGCGTTGGCGCCATATTTGGCGTCAACATCTTGATTACACCCACCGATTCGATGATGACCGAGATCACCAACGAAGCCCTCGGGAACATTGGTGCACAACCGCTCTCCGTCACAGCGAACTTCTACTTCAGCATTGTCTGTTCAGTGGTGCTGGCGCTCGTAGCCGTGCTGGTCACCGTGAAGATTGTGGAGCCCAGGCTGGGCAAGTACGAGCTGGCCGATCCACTCTCCGATAATGCGGAGGAAGAAGTTGATGCCGTGGCCGAGGCCCGGGGCCTGAAGTTCGCACTTCGGGCCTTGATAGTGGTGGTGGTTGCCGTTCTGGCAATTTCACTGCCACCAGGAGCGCCGCTGCGTGACACCGAAACTGGTGACTTGATCGGAGCCACCCCGTTCATGGCGAGCTTGATCTTCATCATCTCGCTGGCATTCTTGGTCTGCGGCATTTTCTACGGCATGGGCGCCAAGACCATGGAGGGTGGCGACGCGGTGGTTGGGGCGATCGCCAAAACCTTTGGCAGCCTGGGCGGCCTGCTCATCATGTTCTTGATGATTTCCCAGTTCATCGCCCTGTTCAACTGGACCAACATACCCACCGTTGCCGCGGTCGAGGCTGCGCAACTGCTGGAACGGGCTAGCATCCCGGCCGTGCTGCTACTGATCGCGTTCATTCTGGTGATCTTTTTGCTGGACATCATCCTGCCCGGCCTGGTGCCCAAGTGGGCCATTTTCGCCCCGATCTTCCTACCCATCTTCGCCTCACTGGATGTGGCCCCGCAAACACTGTTGGCCGCTTACCGCGTGGGTGATTCGCCTATGAACGTGCTGACTCCTTTGATGGTCTACATGCCCTTTATCGTCACCATTGCCCAGCGGTATAAGAAGGACGCCGGCATTGGCACGGTGATCGCTCTCATGGTCCCCTACACGATGTGGCTACTGGTGGCCTGGATCGCCATCTTCGCTGCCTGGTTCCTACTGGGCATCCCATGGGGCCCCGGGGCACCCGTAGGCATGTAAATCCAGCTCGGAAACGGATAGAAGGGGAACCATCCCCGAGCGTTCAGGCAGCGGCGTGGCTCACTCTCAGTGGAGACGAAAATCATTCCCTCAAAATGCGGGTTGCCGAGCCAATGTGGCAATACTTGAGTAATGCCTAAGAATTTCTTGCCGTCCAAACCTGTACTGCTTGGACGTTCAATGAGGGAACTGTGCATCCTGCCGCTGCGCTATTGGTTCCTCAGCGGCGGCATTTTTGCCGTATTGGGACTCTGGGTTAGCCCGCTCATCAGTGAGCTGTTGCTGGCCGCGGTTCATCATGCGGGTCTACGTACCCTCACCGACCGCACCATGGGCACACTGTTCTCGTCTCCGATCTCGGTGGCGCTGCTTGCCGCCGCGTTCGTTCTGGTAGCCGTGGCTACGCTGCTCTGTTTTGCTACGTTGCTGGTCATCGCTGACCTGCAACTCTCCGGAGCACGGCCCTCCCTTGGCGCTGTGGGATGCCGTCTGGTGCGTTCCATCAACAAGCAATACCGTGGCGGGGCTTTTTTGGTGGCAGCCCAACTGGGTTTACTGGCGCCCTTGGTTGGCTTCACGCTCTTTGCCCCGGTGACGGGCAGGCTTGGCATGCCGCCGTTCATTGGGCGCGAATACATGAAGACACCGCTTTCTGCAGTGCTGTGGTGTTCCATCGCTGCCTTCATTGTCTACGGGATCTACAAAACGATCCTGACGTTGCCGTTCTCCCTGGTCCGCCGCCAACCGCTCTCAAAAAGCTTTCGCTTCAGCCTGCGCGCCACCCGGCAGGGCGGGATCAGGCTGCCTTTGGTGCTCGCCATTGCCTCCCTTGGGGCGCTGCTTGCTTCACGGCTCGGAGCCACGGTGCTGGGCCAGGCGGTAGACGCCCTGGATTCCGTCATGGCCAACACCGGCGCCGCCGTTCTCGGGGCAACGTTGGCCTTTGGCTTCTTGAGCGTTGCTATCGCGCAGGGATTTGCTTTCCTGTTCGTGGGCGAGGCCCGGAGCTACTTGGCTCTGCCAGCCGCGCCAGCCACGCCAGTCAGGCCAGTCACGCGCGTGATGCCAAACGGTGGCCTCCGCATACACACGCTCCTAGCTCGCAGCACAGAAGTTCGCTCGGCACTGAGATCCTTCGTGGTCCTCGCCGTAGTGTGCGTCACCGGTGCCGCAGCCCTGCCGACCAGTGCGCACAGCTCCCCGGTTACGGCAGTGCCTGCAACCACCTCGCATGCGCTGGTCATTGGACACCGCGGCTACGATTCCGGCGGTGTGGAAAATACCATTGGCGGTCTCGAGGCTGCCGCGGCCATGCACACCGATGTTGTCGAGGCGGATTTTCAACAGACCTCCGACGGCGGATTTGTCGCCAGCCATGACACGAACCTGCTGGTGCTTTCTGGGAAGAACAAGAATATTTATGAGCTGACCACGGCGGAGGTCACCTCCACCACGGTGACCATGAAGGGCCACAGCGAGAGGATTCCCACGCTGGCCGCCTACGTCACCCGTGCTCGTGAACTGTCCATGCCGCTGCTCGTTGAGCTGAAGGTCACCGGCCATGAGCGGGCTGGCTTCGTGGCGGCGTTCCTCGCCGAGCTGGAAGAGTTGGACGCCCTGAGCGGCAACTGGTTCCACTCGCTGGATCCGTCCGTGGTTCAGATCATTAAGGTCGAACGGCCCGAACTCCGTGTGGGACTGACCATCGGCATGCTCTATGGCGGCCTCCCGGACTCACCCTGCGATTTCTATGTCATTGAGCAAGCCTCGCTGACTCCTGAGATGATCCGGACCGCTCATCAGACGGGACGGGACGTTTATGCCTGGACGGTCAATGGCGAAGCCACCATGCGCGCACTACTGCGCGAGGGCATCGACGGACTGATCACTGACCACCCGACCACGGCCCAGATCAACCGCGAGCAAATCTCCCCCGGGACGGGCTACGTTCAGGGCGATCTGCACAACACCTTGCTGCTGGAATTGCGGCGCCGCTTGCCCTAGCCTTCTCAGCCAGTTCCAATCCGGTTCCTCCCCAGTACGACGGCGGGAGCCCACCTTTGAGAAAAAGGTGGGCTCCCGCCGTCGTACTTCAGAAGCGTGAGGAAACCAGCTGGCTAGTGCTTGCCTCGCAGCTTGTTGATGCCCATAACCACTGCGGTGACCACACAGCCCACGATGAACCCGGCGACGCAGGAGAAGGCGGTGTTCACGAGCCAGCCGAGCACCGCACCGGCGGATCCGGTGGCGTCATGGACGAGCATTTCCATGTGGTGAACAAAGCCGTAAGGGGCGTGGAAGCCTAGCTCGTCCATGCCGACCAACAGCAGGTGACCACCCACCCACAACATCGCCACGACGCCGACCTTACCTAGGACCGACATGAGAATCGGCATGCCCTTAACCAGTCCGCGGCCAACTTTCTGCGTAAACCTGGAGGACTTCTGGGCCAGGTGCAGGCCGACGTCATCCATCTTCACGATCAGGCCAACAACCCCGTACACACCCACCGTCATGATGACAGCGATCAGAACGAGAATCAGGGCCCGGTTGAGCAGGGTTTCATGGGCTACCTCATTCAGCGAGATGACCATAATCTCGGCGGAGAGCACCAGATCGGTTCGCACGGCAGCACCGATAATGGACTTCTCATCCCGCACACCATCAGCGCTACCGGAACCGTGAGGCTTGATGACACCTACGGCCTCGAGGACCTTTTCAGCTCCTTCGAAAACCAAATAGGTACCACCGATCATCAAGATCGGGGTCAACGCCCACGGGGCGAATTGTGACAGCAGCAAGATGACCGGCAGGATGATCAGCAGCTTGTTTCGGATGGATCCAACGGCGATCTTCCAAATGATGGGCAACTCACGCTTGGGCGACAACCCTGCAACGTATTGCGGGGTGACCGCTGCATCGTCGACCACCACGCCTAGTGACTTGACGCTGGCTTTGGCAGCGCCCACGGCAATGTCATCCAGAGACGCGGCGGTGAGCTTGACGAGTGCTGCGATGTCATCCAGTAGTGCTACGAGGCCACCGGCCATGCCAAAACTCCTTGTTTAGTATCATTCATCAGCCGGGCAGCCGTCGTGTTGAGTGTCGACGGCAGCCCCGCTTGGATGCAAATTCACCTGAAGTTTACAGCCCTGACGCCCCGATTGGCCGCAGCTACTTTCGCAGGAAACTCAGCAGCGCGGCATTGACCTCCTGCGCATGCGTCCAGAGCAGACCGTGCGGAGCCCCTTCCACTTCCACATATTCGGCCGCGGGCAAAGCAAGGCGGAACTTCCGTGCTGTGGCATCGATGGGCAGAATGTTGTCCTTGGTGCCGTGCAGGATCAGCGCAGGTAATCCGCTGGCACGCACAGCGTCCACATCCGCACGGAAGTCTTCCACCCATGCAGGAACGACGGCGTACGCAGCCATGGGTGCGCTGGCGGTTGCCGTGTTCCAGCTTGCCGTCACTGCTTCCTGGCTGATCCGTGAACCAAGATTCTCGTCCAGATTGTAGAAATTGCTGAAGAAGCTGGTGAACCAGGCGAAACGGTCATCCTTGGCCTGGGCCTCGATGCCGTCAAAGACTTCCTGGGGAACGCCGTCGCTGTCCACCAAAAATGGCTCAAGGGAGGCAAGGAAAGCAAGCTTGGCAATGCGTGCGTGGCCGTAGGTGGAGACGTACCGTGCTAGTTCGCCGGTGCCCATGGAGAAGCCAACCAACACCACATCGTTCAGGTCTAGGGTCTCGATGACGGCGTTGAGGTCTGCAGCGAAGGTGTCGTAATCGTAGCCGGTACTTACCTTGCTGGACTGGCCGAAGCCGCGGCGATCGTAGGTGATGACCCGGTAGCCGGCCTCCAGCAGTTCGCGTGTTTGGCGCTCCCAGCTGTGGCCGTCGAGCGGATAGCCATGAATCAGGAGGACAGCCTGCCCGGTGCCGTGGTCCTCGTAGTACAACTCGATGTCTGTGCTGTTTTGCGATCCCACTTCGATGTACGCCATGGAGTACTTCCCCTTTGTGTGTTGGTCCTGTTTGTTCAGGCCCTTTAGAAAGCCTATTGGCCGCAAGGGACACGCGCCATGGCTCTGGGAGTATTCCTTAACAAGCTGACCATGGTGGAACCGCTGCAAGGGGCGCAATGGTGAAACGATCCCGACTATTCAGGGATCAACTATGACGGCACTGGGCCGGTGGAACAGCGCTTCACGAGAGTTGGCACCTCAGCCGCACAGCTCACCGCGGACTCCCCCGCCGGCTGAGCTGTCTGCGCCACATGAGAAAGGAGCAGTTCTGCGGCCAGTTCGCCATAGGCAGCCACATCGTGCGACAACGCCGAGACGCCAGCCAGCTGACACTGCACCGAGTCATCCCACGCCAGAACGGAAACCTGATCCGGCACGGCTAGGCCCAGTTCGGCGAGGGCCGCCAAGCCACCCATGGCCATGACGGCGTCGTCGTAAATGATTGCTGTGGGTTGCGTGGCCTCAATAGTTGAACCAGTAGTTGAACCAGCATTGCCGCCCGCATATGAGCCGGCAACTGAGCTCGCGCTCGCGCCACCCACCTCGGCGAAAAGTTCGGCCGTCAGCGCTTTGCCGCTGTCAAAGCTATATTCGCCGTTGCGCTGGCACCCGGCTCCCCCCGAGGCCGCCATCATCTGCGTATAAACCTCGGTGCGCTGGAGGGTATGCAACAGCTCCGGCGGGCCTGCGATCCGGCCAATGCGCTGGTGCCCCAACGCCATCAAGTACCGTAGCGCCTCGACCATGGCAGCCCTATCGTCGGTGAAAGCCGCGGGATAAACGTCGCTAATCGCGGGATCGCCAATCACCACTGCGGGCAGCCCCAATTCTTGCAACAGCGGCACCCGGTCATCATCTTGGCGCAGGTTCATGAGTATGACCCCAGCAATCCCGCCCTGCTGCGCCCAACGGCGATACGTGGCAATTTCCTTCTGCGGATCCGCTTGCAGCATGACCAAAAGGCTTCGCCCAGCCTGCGCCAACCGTGACTCCACACCACGAATAAATTCCTGATGATAAGAGTCCAGTTGGCCGGGCTGAGCGGAACGCAGAAGCACCAAGCCCACCGGTTTGATCGTCGGACCACCGGGGTCCTTCGGCAGTGGCTTGGTGCTCCCTGGGCTCATCATGCAATCAGACTACCCTTGCACCAGATCGTTGGCGCAACGCAGCACAGCGGCGCTGCATAGCGCTTCTGGATCCAGCTTTTCACCCATAACCTGGAACGTGTGTTCGCTACCAGCCACCAGGGTGATCAGGGAGGAATCCACCCGCGCCGCAGCATCCACCCGGTCCGGGAACAAGGCAATATCCTTGACCAAGGCATGGGCCTGAACCGTCACAGCAACGCCGCCCTCGATCAGCTGGGCAGATGCGCTCAATGCCGCTGCCGGATCCGCCAAGGCCAACTCCGTATCCTCAACAAAGTAGCCAAAGGCAGGCGCCAGCTCGAGCCCGGCATCAAGCGCGCACACTTGGATGAACTCGGCAGTTGCGTCGCCTGGCTGAGTAATCTGCGCGGGCAATAGGTATGTAGCCGCATCGCGGGCAGGAATGCAAACACTCAACAGCTCCTGCGCCAAGACCGCCCCACCCATTCCGGTGGCTAAACGCTGAAGCTGCAACGCCGCCGTCAAAGGCTCATCCGTATCATTGTGCAGCACAACGGACAGGCCTCCTTCGCGCGGCTGAATGGTGGCCAGGCGCGGCGCGTACACATGCTTCAAAGCGTGCCACAGGGGCTTGCGAATACCGTGGCTGTCCACAGCGGCCCAGGAAACCACTGGCCAGGAATCGTTGAGCTGCCACGTGACGGTTCCCTGGTTGAGCGGGAACAGGCTGCGGAAGTGCTCAATGCCAAACGCCACCGCACGGGCCTGGTTCAGCTGCGTGGCCCAGTGCCAGTCCTCGATGGATTCCGGCTGCGGCAGGTGTTCGCCGAGGCCACGCTCCAGCTTCAAGTTTCCCTGATCAGCCTTTTGGTGAACCAGCATCTGCTCCCCGTACGGGGCCAAGGGCTCATCGTGGACAACGCTGGTCAGCGTGGACCAGGCCGGCGGGCCCTGGAAACCGAATTCAGAGGCGAACCGTGGCTTGTACGTGGCGTAGTGGGAGTAATCCTTTTCATTCCAGACGTCCCAGATGTGTGTGGTCCCGTGGCGCGGATCATTGGGGTGCATGTGGTCACCATAGGAGAAAGGACTACCTGCTGAATACCGGGTGCGCGGGTCAAGTTCGCCCACAATTTCCGGCAGGATTTCCCGGTAGTAGCCCTCTCCCCAAGTACGGCCAGCCAGCGGAACCTGCCAATTCCACTCCACCCAGCCCCAGATGTTTTCGTTGCAACCGTTCCACAGCGCCAAGGAAGCGTGAGCGCTGAGTCGGGTGACCGCTTCGCGTGCCTCAGCAATGACCTCCGAACGCAGCGGCTCCTCCTCCGCGTAGGCGGCACAGGCGAACAGGAAGTCCTGCCAAACCAAAATGCCCAACTCATCGCATACGTCATAGAAGTCTTCGGATTCGTACATGCCCCCGCCCCAGACACGCAGCAGGTTCATGCCCGACTCAGCGGCATCGCGGATGGAAGCCTCGATGCTTTCGCGGGTGATCCGGGTGACCAGCGCGTCGTCCGGGATCCAGTTCGAGCCCCGGATGTACACATCGGCGCCATTGACGCGGAATTTGAAGGACGTGCCATCGGCGTCGGGATCGGTGCGGACCTCAATGGTGCGGAAACCAACGCGCAAGGCCCGGCTGTCGGTGCCGGCATTACTCAGTTCAACGTGAACCTCATGCAGCGCCTGCTCGCCGTGTCCGCGCGGCCACCACGGGGCCACATCCGGGACCCGCAACACCGAGGTGGCAACGCCGTCGGCCGATCCCACGCTCACAAGACTGCGGTGGCCGGCCACGGAAATACTCAACTCGGCCGTTCCCAACGCAGCGGTGCCGCCGTCCCATTCCAGCTCCACGTGAGTTTCGAGCACACCGGTGCCGTCGGGATCCAGCGTTGCTAGCGGGCGGACTGAGGCAATACGCGCCCCAGACCACGATTCGATCCGGATGCCCTTCCAAATCCCGGCCCCCGCAATGTCGATGCCCCAGTCCCAGCCAAAGTTGCACGCCATTTTGCGGACGGCGTTGTACGGGTGGTGGTTCACCTGCGGCCGCGGCCCAAGCAGCTCACTCTGCTCGCGGGCGTACGTCACGGGCGCGCGGAAATCAATGATCAGCTCGTTCTCGCCCTGGACCAGGAACTCGCGCACATCAAAGCGGTAGGAGCGGTGCTGGTTTGCCGTGCTGGCCACCACCTTGCCATTGAGGCGAATGGTGGCTGCCGTATCCAGCCCGTCAGCCACCAGATCATGGCGCGCATGCTGCCCGTTCGCAACATAAACACGGTGCGGTACTGCCAATCCGTGAGCCCGATCCAGGCCAGCTTCTGTTCGTTATTTCCGTCAAAGGGGTCCGGAATGAGCCCGGCCCGCAGGAGATCAGTGTGTACTTCGCCAGGTACGACGGCGTCAACAGCCTCAGCGCCCAGCGTCACTCCCGCCGGGAGTTCAGTGGTGGGACAGAGCTGCCAGCGGGTCCCGCCAGCGCTGCTCAGGTCGGTCACGGTGGGTGCGGCGAGCAGGTCAGTGGTAACGATAGTCACTGGGCAAGTCTCTTTTCCGGGTTGGGGGCTGCTTCTGCGAGAAGCTGGGTGTAGGGGTGTTGCGGGTTGAGGATGACCTCATCGGACGGGCCTGCTTCTACAATTTCACCCTGATACATGACCATGATTTCGTCGGAGAAGTGCCGGGCCGTCGCCAGATCGTGGGTGATGTAGAGAACGCCTAAGTTTTTTTCGCGTTGCAGATCGGCCAGCAAGTTCAGCACACCCAGGCGGATGGAGACATCCAGCATGGAGACTGGTTCATCTGCCACCAGAATCTTTGGCTCAGGTGCCAAGGCACGGGCAATGGCCACCCGCTGGCGCTGTCCACCGGACATCTCGTGGGGATGCTTGTGGGCTGCTTCGGGATCCAAGCTGACTCGGGTAAGGAGTTCGGCGACTGCCGCATCTACCTCTTCGGGTGTTTTCGCTTTGCCGTGGAGCTTCAACGGACGGGCCAAATGATGACCCACGGTGTGGAACGGGTTCAGTGAGGCGAAGGGGTCTTGGAACACCATTTGAACATCACGGCGGTATTGGCGAAGGCCAGCACCGCGGCGCTGGACGGGAACGCCGTCGAGCATGATGTTTCCGCTGGTGGGACGCTCCAACTGCATCAGCAATTTGGCGATGGTGGATTTTCCGCTGCCGCTTTGACCCACCAAGGCAACGGTTTTGCCAGATTCCACCGTGAAGCTTGCGTTTTTGACGGCCTTCAGGGCGCGCCCGTGCCAGCCGCCGCGCAGCCGATATTCCTTGACCACGTTGTGAAATTCCAGGCTGCTCATGAGATTCCTTCCAAAGTGCGCCCGTGGCGGATGAAGTCTCCGCGTTCACCTGTCAGGCTGGGGAACGAGTTCAGGAGTTTGCGCGTGTACTCGTGAGTGGGGTTGGTATAAACCTGACGGGCGTCGCCGAGTTCCACAATTTCCCCGCCGCGCATGACGGCAATGCGGTCGCTAATTTCCAGCAGTAGTGGCAGATCATGGGTGATGAATATGACGGCGAAACCAAGCTCCTCACGGAGCCGGGTGATTTCACGCAAGATCTCGCGTTGCACCACCACGTCCAGGGCCGTAGTGGGCTCGTCCATGATCATGATTTGCGGATCGAGTGCCATGGCCATGGCGATCATGACGCGCTGGCGCATGCCTCCGGAGAGTTCGTGCGGGAAGGAACGGACCCTGTTGCGGTTGACACCCACACGTTCCAAGAGATCCCCGCAGAGTTCCCGGCGCTCTGCCTTGGCCATGGCGGGGCGGTGAGTGGTGAAGATGTCCTCAAGTTGGGATTGGATGTTCAGCACGGGGTTCAGGGAGTTCATGGCGCCCTGAAAAACCATGGAGATCTTGTTCCAGCGGAAAGCACGCAGCGATTCACCCTTGAGATCATTGAGGACAAAGTTGCTCCCGTCCTTATCGTGAAAGGTAGCCCGGCCAGAAACAATCCGGGCCGGCGGTTTCAGCAGCTGGTTCACCCCGTAGGCCAGCGTGGTTTTACCACAGCCACTCTCCCCCGCCAGGCCAAGGATCTCCCCGCGGCCTAAGGACAGTGTGACGTTTTTGACGGCGTGGACGATGTTTCACCTTGGTAGTCAATGCTGAGGTTTTCAATGCTCAGGACTGCTTCTCTTTCAGTTGCATTCACGGCCGCTTACCTTCCTGTTCCAGTGGACACTGCGGCGTCGGCGCTGGGTTTGGGTGCGTTCTTGGCCCAGCGCTTGCGGGTGGCGAGGGTTTGATCGCGCAGCTTGGGGTTGATGATCTCGTCAATGGAGAAGTTGATCAGGGACAGTGCGGCACCAAAGAGGGCGATGAGCAGTCCCGGTGGGACAAACCACCACCAGGCACCCAAGCGCAAGGCCAGGCCATTCTGTGCGTAGAACAGCATGGAACCCCAGGTCCAGGTGCCTGAGGCGCCCAAGCCAATGAAGGCCAGGCCGGCTTCGCCCAGAATGGCGAAGATGACGGCGAACACCATTTGAGAGGCCAGCACGGGCATCAAGTTGGGCAGGATTTCTACCAACAGGATGCGCCAGGTCTTTTCCCCGGAGACCCGGGATGCGGCCACATAATCGCGGTTGCGCAGGCTCAGGGTTACCGCGCGCAAAACTCGCGCACCGCCGGCCCAGCTGGTCAGGGCCAAGACCCCAGCGATCAGCAGCAGGCCCTTGTCCGGGACGTAGCTGGAAATGACGATGACCAGGGGCAAGCCGGGGATGACAAGCATGACGTTGGTGATGAGGGAAAACCCTTCATCGACCCAGCCGCCTATGTAAGCACCCACAATGCCGAAGAATGCTGAGGCCACAATGGCCATCAGACCAACAAGCACCCCGATGATGAGCGATCCTCGAGTGGCGTAGGCCAACTGAGCCAGCACATCCTGGCCGGTCTGGGTGGTACCCAGCCACATGCCGTTGCCCGGTGCGGCCAAGGTGTCATTGCTAATGGCGTTGGGATCACCCAGAACCCACGGACCCACAAGGCCAAAGAGGGTGATGGCCCCAGCGATCGCCAAGCCAGCCACGAGCTTAGCTGAGCGTGGCCGACGTCGTACCTTCTTCGCTTTCACGGGCGCAGGGGCAGCGGCGGGACTCTGTACTTCAAGAGTTGTTTCCATTGTGTTCCTTCCGGCTAAGCGCGCACGCGGGTGCGGGGGTCGATGAGGGCGTAGAGGAGGTCGACGAGCAAGTTGGCGCCCAGGACGGAGATGGTGATGACGAGGAAGATGCCTTGCATGAGTGCGTAGTCGTTGCTTTGGACGGCGGTCAACAGGGCCGAGCCGATTCCTGGGTAGGAGAAGACCATCTCGGTGACGATGGATCCGGAGACCACAAAGCCCAGTGAGATGGCGAAGCCGGAGAGGGAGGGCAATACGGCGTTGCGGGCTGCGTAGGAGGTCATGATGCGGCGCGGGTGCAGGCCCTTGGCTTCGGCGGTGACGATGTAGTCCTCGGAGAGGGTGGAGACCATCATGTTGCGCATGCCCATCATCCAGCCGCCAATGGAGGACAGGACGATGGTGAGGGCCGGCAAGGCACCATGATAAAACACGCTAGAGATGAAGTCCCAGCTCATGCCGGGTTGGACTGAGTAGACGTCGTAGCCGCCGCTGAGCGGGAACATCTGGACCTTGCTGGCCAGCAGGAACAAGAGCACCAGTGCCAGCCAGAAGTACGGGACCGCTTGGAACATGGTGGTGACGGGGATGACGTTATCCAGCCAGGAGCCGCGCTTCCAGCCCGCTAGTTGGCCCAGCGCAATGCCCACCACGAAGGAGATGATGGTGGCGACGCCGATCAGACCGATGGTCCAGGGCAGCGCCTCGCCAATGATGTTGGTGACGTTGGCGGGAAAGTACGTGACCGAAACGCCCAGGTCACCGCGGAACACGCTGCCCAGGTAGCTCAGGTATTGGAGAATGAGTGGTTGGTCGGAGTTGGTGCCGAGCAGCAGCTCCAATGCGTGCCGTGTGGACTCCGAGACGGGACCCTTCGCGGAGAGCTTGGAGATCAGGATGTCTACCGGATTACCCGGCATCCACCGGGGCAGGAAGAAGTTCAGTGTCAGGGCTGCCCACAGGGCCACCACATAAAAAACCAGTTTTTGAAGATAAAACCGCATTCCTGCTCAACCGTCCGTTCTGTTGCTCGACACCAACGCCACGGCTACTTCTTGGCCGGGGTCAGTGACTTCAGCACGATGCCGTTATCCCATGATTTCCACGACGCGGCGAACGCGTACTTGTCATCATTGGTGGGCCAGCCGGTGGCACGATCGGTGTTGAATTCGGTCAGTGTGGAGTTCACGTAGATCGGGATGTAGGGCAGATCGCGGACAATCTCCTTCTGGATGACCGCGTACGATGCCTTCTGCGCAGCCTCGTCTTCAGTTGAGGCAGCCTTGGCCAGTTCGGCGTCGACCGTTTTGTTCTGGTAGCGGGCATAATTACCACCCGTGGAGGCGTCCTGGCCAACCTTGGCCGTGGTGGAACTGTTGAAGCGAGGCTGGTAGGTGTAGTACGGGTTATCCGAGGCGCCCAGACCAATGGAATCCAAGGTCAGCTCGAAGGTGCCCTTGGTTTGGTTGCTGCTCCACTCGTTGTAGGAGAGCTGGATGGACTTGAGCTCAATGCCGGCTTCCTTGAGCTGGCTGGTCAGGACCTGCACGGCGGAGATGTAGTCGCTCCAACCGGCAACCACCTGCACCGTGACGCTCACGCGCTGGCCATCCTTGGCGTAAATACCATCGGAACCCTTGGCGTAGCCTGCATCTTCCAAGATGCCGGTGGCCTTGGCGACGTCGGCACTCTGGTTAATTTCGACGTCGTCCGGGTTGGCGATCCACTTCTTATCACGCTCCGGCAGTAGCAATGTGGGAGAAGCTGCAGCGGCGAAATCTCCCGCGGCCAGCTTGTTCAGCTGGGTGCGGTCCATGGCGTTGAAGATGGCCTGGCGGACGGCCACATCCGTCTGCGCACCCTTGCATCCTAGGGCTGCGTTGGAGCAGGAGAACAGCGAGGTTGTCATAGCCGGGGTGTTGACGTAGCTGAGGTTCTTTTGAGTCCCAATCATCTGCTTGAGATTGGGGAGGAAGGAGCTCATCCAGTCCACTTTGCCGGCCACGAGAGCTGCACTGGCGGCATCTGCCGTAGCGAGGGAAATGTACTGAACATTGTCAATCTCCGGCTTACCGGCTTCCCAGTAATTGGGGTTCTTTTCCAACACGTAGGACTGTGCGTTGAATGATTTCACCTTGTACGCGCCGGTGCCCACGGGGTTTGCGTTGATGGTGGTGGTGGGATCGGTAACTTTCGACCAAATGTGCTCTGGGATGATGGCCTGGTTGCCCAGGATCTGCGGTTCCTGCATGAACGAGCTCTTCTCGAACGTCAGCACCGTGGTCTTCTCATCCGTGGCTTTTGCCGTGGCGTTCAGGCCGCTCGTGTTCAATGCGGGGTTCTCATGGATCAAGTTGAACGTGTAGGCGACGTCCTTGGAGGTCAGCGGCTGGCCGTCTGACCACTTGACGCCTTCGCGGTTGGTGATGGTCAGCTCGGTACCGGCATCATTCCAGCTGTACGCGGTGGCCAGGATGGGGGTCGGCTCAGAGGCGGCTGCGAGGTTGTAGTAAAACAGTGGCTCGTAGATGACACCCTGGGTGGGCTGGAGCATGGTGGGTGAGAACGGGTTCCAGTTCTCGGAGATGGCCCCGGTTGCTCCATTGAAGACGGTAATGGCGGAGTCTCCGCCACCGGCTGAGTTCTTGGAACTGCCTGTGTCACTGCCACAGCCGGACAACGCCAGGAGCGAGGCTGCAGCAACAGCCACAACACTCATGGCGAGTTTGCGCTTCTTGAGATGAGACATCTTTGACCGTTCATTGAAGATTCACAGCGCATCGGGGCGAATGTGATCCACCGCACTGTGTGCGCCGTTTGAAACGCATAGATACTTTTATATTGGACTTAATTAAGTCTGTCAACAATGTTTTTTGAAGACGGTTCAGGCTTGCTTATTGGGTCGTAATGTGACACAGGCCATAGTGGGTGGGGTTGGACTTGGCGGTGGTTGCGGGGCTCGGGGCGGTAGCGGGTGAGTGTCCTGGGGCTTGAGACTGGCGGAATTCAGGCCCTGGACCGTGATTCGGGACTCGAGTGTCCAGTTAATGTACGTTTGAACCGCGAAAACAGCCTTAACCGTACGTTAAGTGGACACTCGAGCCGGGTTGGCACGGAGGATTACTCAACCGGAGCGAACAGGGCCGGGACGGTTGCGGGTGGCAGGACCGGGTAAGGCGGGGCCAGGCAAGGCGGGGCAGAGCAGGGCGGGGCCGGGCAAGGCGGGGCAGGGCATGGTAGGACATGGCAGGGCAGGTCCGTGCAGGGCATGGTAGGACATGGCAGGGCAGGTCCGTGCAGGGCCGGGCTGGGCTCGGGCTGGGCTCGGGCTAGATGTGGCGGTGGCGGAATTCAGGCCCTGGACCGTGATTCGGGACTCGAGTGTCCAGTTAATGTACGTTTTAGCCGCGAAAACAGCCCAAACCGTACGTTAAGTGGACACTCGAGCCGGGTTGGTACGGAGGGTTGCTCAACCGGGGCGAACAGGGCCGGGACGGTTGCGGGTGGAAGGACCGGAGAGGTCCGGAGCGGGGCGGGGCTCGGCAACAGAGCTCCGTGCGTTCTATTTCTTCTCGGTGGCTGCAGGTTTCCGTTCAAGTTTGTCCTGCAGGGCCAACGTCGCGGCGCCAAGAGCTGCGGCATCGCGAGGGCTGGCCGAGGGAACCACACTCACCGTGTGCACTCCCCTGGCCAGAGTGCGTGAATCCAGCGCCTTTTGTGCGGCCTCGAGATAAATGGCCGCGCACGATGTGAATCCGGGACCGGCCAGCACCACCATGTCCACGTCAAATAGGTTCACGAGCGTGACAATGCCGCAGGCCAGTAATTCCGCTCCGTCGCGAATGATGGTCAGGGCAGCCTCATTGCCCCGCGAGGCGAGAATGCCCAACTGGGACATGGCGTCCTCAACATTGTCTCGGGAGATCTCCCCCAAACCGGCCGACGGCGGCGCCTGCCTGGCCCGCTCCACAAGAACCGGTGGTGCTGCCACCAATTCCAGACAGCCCCGATTGCCGCAGGTGCATTCGGGTCCGCGGAAATCCACGCTCACATGCCCCAGCTCCCCGGCATTGGAACTGCTGCCGCGATACGGCATTCCATTGACCACCAGCCCGGAGCCAATGCCCGTCGCCAAATACACCGTGGCATACGCGGCGTGCTTGTCCGTGGTCCCCAACCAATATTCGCCGACGGCGGCTGCCGTGGCGTCGTTGTCAATGACGATCGGCAGACCCGTTGCCGTCTCCAGCTCATCAGCCAAGGCAAATCCGGAGAGGTTTTCCAGATACGAAACATTGCGCAGGTATCCGCCGGAGATATCCAGCGGACCAGGCATCGCGACCCCAATGCCGGCAATGGTGCTGCGGTCCAGGCCAAGGTTGTCAATGAGTTCCGCCACGGCATCGGCGAGAAATGCGACAATGACCTGTGGGTCCAGGTCCGCAACACCACGCAAAACCTGCCGGCCCACAATGTCTCCGGCCAGATTCGCCGCGACAATTCCCACCGATGCAGCACCGAGCTGCACACCGATGGCCGTCATGGAATCATGGTTGAGTCGCAGCAATGTGCGTGGCTTGCCTCCCGTGGATTCCGCCTGTCCAACTTCGCGCACCAATCCCTGAACCAACAAGTCACGCACCAAATGGGTGATGGAGGCCGGGGTTAGCGACGTTTCCCGGACCAGCTCAATCCTGCTGGTGGGTTCGGTGGCTCGGATAATATCCAGCACCCTGCCACGAGAATCTTGCCGGAGCGGAGCCTTAACCTTGATCATGATTCGATACTAGTGGCACTCATGAGGCGCTTCCGCCCGCATCAAGCGCCTCCAACAAGACCACCACCGAATGCTCAGGCTGCAGCGGCGGCATGGCGAGTCCAGCCGCAGCGAGCATGGCACCACTGAGCCGAATCCCGCCGTCGTTCATCCAAGCAGGCGAATCATTATTGGTCCCCAAAGGGGGCTTGGGACCAACATGACTGATGGCGTAGCTTCGCGCCGGGTCCAAGCCTGTCAGCCGCACTGGGGCAGGCGGCCAGCAGCTGGGCCGGGACAGGACCGTGAGCTCAAAGAGGGCAGCCGAACGGTCTGCGGCAATGACGCCGTGGGCGCTGATTTCCGGGGTTGGATGGTCCACCCGGACCACGTCGCCGCTATGCAGCAGCTCCCGCTGTTCCTTGTAGAGCTCAATCCAGCTGCTCAATTCTGCCTGTTCCGTTGGGGTGAGGACTGTGATGTCCCATTCAATGCCGTAGTGGCCAAAGAGCGCGGTGGCGGCCCGGAATGAGAGGTCATGGGTGCGCCCGGTGGTGTGCGACTGCGGGCTGCCCACGTGGCTGCCGACCAGTTCCGGCGGCAGTAATTGTGCCGTCCAGCGCAGGATTTGCGCGCGTTCCAGCGGGTCGATGCAGTCGCTAGCCCAAATCCTGTCGGTGTGCTCCAGAATGCCCAGATCCACGCGTGCACCACCTGAGGAACATGATTCAATCTCCAATCCCGGATGAGCCTCCTTCAGGGCAGTGAGCAAACGGTAGGTAGCCAAGGTCTGTTCGTGGACGCCTGCGCTTCCCGTTGCCGTGGATCCAGCCTCAAGCAAGTCACGGTTGTGGTCCCACTTGATGTAGCCAATGTTGTAGGTACTCACCAACTCACTGATGCGCTCCAATATGTAAGCGAACGCTTCCGGGATGGCAATGTTCAGGACCTGTTGCGAACGTGCTGCCAGCGGGAGTCGGCCTGCAGGCTGGAGGATCCATTCCGGATGCTCACGCGCCAACAAAGATTCTGGATTGATCATTTCGGGTTCGAACCACAGCCCGAATTCAATCCCCAACGTCGCCAGGTGGTTGCTGAGCGGATGAAGTCCCTCCGGCCAGACATCTTCGTCTACGAACCAGTCCCCCAGACCAGCGGAATCGTCGCGGCGCCCGCGGAACCAACCGTCGTCGAGCACAAATCGCTCAACGCCCATTTCGCCAGCCTTGTCGGCCAGGGCCAGCAAGCGCGTCAGGTCGTGATCGAAGTAGACGGCCTCCCAGGTGTTGAGGGTGACGGGGCGCGGGGTGCTCGGGTGCTGCGGACGGGCGCGCAAGTAGTTGTGGAACTGGCGTGCGGCCGCATCCAGGCCGACTCCGTGACAGCCATAAACCCAAGGAGTGGTGTAGCTGGCACCAGCTGAGAGGACCACCTCGCCCGGCAGCAGGAGCTCCCCACCGCCCAAGATGGTCCGGCCCGTGGCGGTGCGCTCAACATAAGAAACGTGATTGCCACTAAAGCCAACATGGAGGCCCCATACCTCTCCGTGCCCAAAATCAAAACCGTGTTCGCCGGCAATCAGCACCGTTGCGGCGTCGGCTCCCGTGCGCCCGCGGCGGTTCTCGCGCAGATGCGTACCGACGGTGATATCGCGACGCTGCGGGGTGCGTTCCTTGCTCCAGCGCCCGGCCTGATCCAAAGTTTCGGTGGCGCTGCCAGACACCGGAAGTGCCACGAGCAGCTGCTCAAGGTTGTAATCGCTTTCACCAAGGTTTCGCACGGTAGCGCGCAGGCGCAGGAGCCCGGAATCGAGCAGCTCCATGTCCACCGTGAGTTCCAGCTGCGATTCGCGATCGACACCACGTGAGGTGACGTTGTTGCCCTCGAGCGTGTGGCCCAATTCGCTGAACTTCGGGGTCCACGCCTGTCCGCTGCGGTGGCCGCGCAGACCAGGAATGCCCATCCATCCGGAGGAAAGTTCGGGCACCACGCTCACCCGAACAGGGATGTCAACGGAATTCTCCAACCCTAGCTGGGCGTTGTTGGCAAAGTCCTCAAGCTCGACGCCGGTCACCTCGCCGAGGTCTGCGCCCCAGTGCAGAATCTGTGGCAGTTCGGTCTCTGTCAGCCGAAGAACAACTCCGGTGTGGCCTGCACGCAACTGGAGGAGCGTGGGTTCCGACCGCGTGGGCTCAGACATTAACGGTCTCCAACCAGATGCTGGCGAGCTCGGCATGGCCCAGGGACGTTGGGTGAACGCCGTCGTTGGCAAGAGCAGTATTGCCGCCACCGTCGGCTGCCAGGGCGGTAAGACGCTCATGGGCAGGGACCAAAACGGCGCCGAATTCGGCGGCCAACCGGGCCACGGCATGCTGCTTATCCCGCAGATCCTCCGCCCAGTCCTGTTGGCCTGCTGTGACGGGGAGCAGGAAAGGCTGGACCAGGACGATGCGCTGAAAGTGCGGCTCGGCTTGCGTCAACAGCTCGCGGTAACCCTCTTCAAAGGCCGCCGCGGTAGTGGGCTCATTGCTGTCAAAGCGGCGCCAGGTGTCGTTAATGCCGACCAGTATGGAGAGCACCTGCGCACTACTGCTGAGCACGTCCTTTGCCCATCGGCGTTGCAAATCAACTACCCTGTCACCACCAATGCCCACATTACTGACGGCGACCCCCTGCTGAGCTACTTCGGCGGCGATGAAGTTGACGTACCCATCGCCCAGCCCTCGCGGGTCCTCACGACGGCCACAATCGGTAACACTATCGCCGGCAAAAAGGATGCTGCGCTGTTGAGACTTTTCCACACTGACTCCTGACCACTTAAACTTTGTTTAGTGACTAATGTAAGTCACGTTTAGGGCACGCGGCGGCAATCGCGCCACTATTACGCACCGAGTCAACAGGCCATTTCACCCATGACGCGATAGAGCGTTGTGGCTGTCCAGCAACCGCAGGCGTCGCCTGCCCCAAGATGGCTGGCGTAGGCTAGAAAATCCACAAACACATCCTTATCTGGGGGCAGTTACACCAACGCATGGCGAACAACGACACCACCACACTCTGGACTTCCCTAGGCCGGCTGGCCCCACAACTAAGGCCCATGATGTGGCCGCTCATTTGGGGTTTCCTCAGCGCCCTCGCGGCCAGCGCCGTGGCCCTGGCCATCCCGCAGGTGTACCGCTCCCTGGTCAACACGGCGTTTCTCCCCGGCAATGGAGCGCAGGCACTGTGGATTGGGGCCGCCGTGGTCCTGGTCTTGGGCATCCTCGAAGCTGGCTTGATCGCCCTGCGCCGCCAGTTTGTACTGGTCCCGGTCACCACGGTAGAAACGCGCATGCGCACCTCCTTCTACCGGCATCTCCAACAACTCGCCGTGGAATTTCACGATCGCTGGGGCTCCGGACAGCTGCTGAGCCGGGCTATGAGCGATCTGAACTTCATGCGCCGCTGGATGGCTTTTGGCGCCATCATGCTGGTAGTGACGGCGCTGACAGTCGTAATTGGTGTGGCGCTGATGTTCTCCATGAGCTGGGAACTGGGACTGATTTTCCTCGCCGCCGCCGTGCCGATAGTCATTTTCGGCTACCGCTTCCGGCGCTCCTACGGGCGGGTCAGCCGCAAGAGCCAGGATCAGGCCGGAGATCTGGCCACCACCGTGGAGGAGTCCGTCCATGGCATCCGCGTGCTGAAGGCGTTTGGCCGCGGTCAGGAAGCGTTGGATTCATTTGCGTCCCAGGCGCAGGAGCTGCAGGCCACCGAAATTCATAAAGCCAAATCCCTCGCCATTTTTTCGCTGGTCGTCTCGCTGCTGCCCGAGCTCGCCTTGGGCGCAGGCTTGGTGGTGGGCATCCTGTTGGTTTCTGAGGGAAGGCTCGACGTCGGAGCCTTGGTTGCGTTTTTCGCCACGGCTGCCGTGGTGGCTGGCCCCGTGGAATCGATGGGCCCGCTGCTCGCCATGACGTTTGCCGCCAAAACCGCTCTGGACAGACATTTTGAAGTTATGGACGCCGTGAACACCATCACCGATCCACAGTCCCCGGCGTCGCTAAATCAAGTACGCGGCGACCTTGAATTTCGGGACGTCCACTTCCGCTTCCCCGACAGCCCGAATGGCACCGACGATCTACTGAACGGCATCGACCTGACCCTCCACGCGGGTGAAACCATGGCGCTGGTGGGTGTGACCGGCAGCGGCAAAAGTGCCCTGCTCAATCTGGTGCCCCGGCTCTATGACGTCACCTCTGGCACGGTTCTCCTCGATGGCACAGACATCCGCCAGCTGCCCCTAGCCGAGCTACGCCGGCACGTCTCCGTTGCTTTTGAAGACACCACCCTGTTCTCCCATTCGGTCCGTGGAAACGTTTTGCTGGGCGCGGCCGATCACCCCGGTCTATCCAGCGATCAGGTCCTGGCACGGGCCTTGGAGGTGGCGCAGGCAGGATTTGCCTACTCTCTCGCCGATGGCGTGGAGACCCTAATTGGCGAGGAAGGGCTCAGCCTGTCCGGTGGCCAGCGCCAGCGCATTGCCTTGGCCCGTGCCATCGCCGCCAAACCCGCCGTTTTGGTGTTGGATGACCCGTTGTCGGCGCTCGATGTGAACACCGAAGAGCGCGTGAGTGACCGGCTCCGGTCAGAATTGGTGGGCACCACCACCTTAATCGTGGCTCACCGCCCGTCCACTGTGGCCATGGCAGATCGGGTGGCCTTGTTGCAAGAAGGTCGCATTACCGCCGTGGGAACCCACGCCGAACTGCTCGCTGGCAACAGCCACTACCGCTACGTACTGGCCAGCCTGACAGAGGAACCGCGCGATCTGGACAGCGATCCAGATGATGAATTACCGGATGACCTTGGGGCCGAGCGCCACGCACCGGCAGACTCGCAAGCACCGAAGGGGGCGCGCGCATGAGCCGCGGCCATCAACGTAAAGACGCTCCGGCGTCGACCATTAAGGCCGGCAAGCTGAAGACCACAAAAGCCGCGCCGCAGGGCACCACGGATGAGGATCGGGTAGATCTGAGCCGCGAGGCCAGCCGTGCCGTGCGCCGTCGATCCGTGAAGCTCTTGGGGGCGTTGCTGCGTCCGGTGCGGCTGCGATTCGCTATCACCGTGGCGCTCGTGGTGCTCTCGCAGGCCGCGAAAGTTGCCGGTCCACTGCTCATTGCTTACGGGATTGATACGGCGCTGCCCGCGCTTACCACGAAGCCCGACTCCTCTGCCCTGCCGCTCATTATCACTGGCGGCGGCTACATTGTGGCCGCGCTGATCGGCTCCTGGCTGACGGCGGCGTATCTGACGGCGACTGCGCGGCTGAGTCAGGCGATGCTGCTAGATCTACGCATTAAGGTGTTCCGGCATACGCAGCGGCTCAGTATGGAATTTCATGAGCAATACACCTCCGGGCGCATCATTTCGCGCCAGACATCAGACTTGGAAGCCCTGCGCGAGCTGCTCGATTCAGGGATTTCCTCGCTCGCCTCGGGGCTGGTCTTCATGGGGTTGACGGCCGTGTCGATCTTCGCGCTGGATCCAATTACGGGCTTGCTGGTAGTGGCGTCGGCGGTGCCCATGCTCCTGCTCTCGCGCTGGTACCAAAAGCGTTCGCAGGCCGCCTACCGTTCCTCGCGTGTGGTGTCCGCGGCGCTGATTGTGCATTTCATCGAGACCATGACAGGCATCCGTGCGGTCAAGGCGTTCCGGCGCGAAGAGGAGAACGCGGCCAAGTACGATGCTCTCGCCGAAGATTACCGCCGCGTCACCGTCCGTTCCATCAACCTCAACGGGGTTTTCCAGCCGGGTCTGGTGTTGATCGGCAACCTGGCAGTTGCGGTTGTTTTGCTCGCCGGTGGTTTCCGCGTGCTCGGTGGCGCGTTGGAGGTGGGCGCGCTCCTGGCCCTCCTCCTGGCCACCAAACGCTTCTTCCAACCCGTGAGTCAGATGGCCATGTTCTACAACTCGTTCCAGTCAGCCCAGGCTGCGCTGGAAAAGGTCTCCGGGCTGTTAGAGGAAGTCCCTACCGTACGTCCGCCGCGCCATCCCCGCCCGCTGCCCGCGGCGCGTGGCGAGATCCGCTTCACCGGCGCCGAGTTCCGTTATGCCACCGGGCCCATGGTGCTGCCGAGTTTAGATCTGCATATTCCGGCCGGTCAGACGGTAGCCGTAGTGGGCGCCACGGGCGCCGGAAAGTCCACGCTGGCCAAACTCCTGGCCCGTTTCTATGACGTGAGCGCAGGCTCGTTAACGCTCGACGGCGTGGAGTTGCGTGAGCTATCGACCGCCGATCTGCGCCGTGCCGTAGTCATGGTGACGCAGGAGGCGTTCCTTTTCAGTGGCTCGGTTGCCGACAATATTGCCCTGGGTAACCCGGGAGCCAGCCGAGCCCAGATCGAGGCCGCCGCCCGCGATGTAGGTGCCGACGAGTTCATCAGGGCCCTTCCGGAAGGCTACGACACGGACGTGAACAAGCGCGGCGGCCGCGTCTCAGCTGGGCAGCGGCAACTGATCTCCTTTGCCCGGGCCTTCCTGGCCAATCCTGCGGTGCTCATCCTTGACGAGGCAACGTCCTCGCTGGATATCCCGTCGGAGCGACTGGTCCAAGGCGGCTTGCAGAAGCTGCTGGGTGCTGCGGGGGCGGCAGAGACGGCAGACGTTACAGGGACCAAGGGTCTCCAAAATTCTGAGGGTGGCGCAACGGGCCGGACTGCGCTGATCATCGCGCACCGCTTGTCCACCGTAGTCATGGCTGATCGAGTCCTGGTCGTCCACGAGGGGCGCATCGTGGAGGACGGCTCCCCCGCGAAATTGATCGCGGGCGGCGGACGCTTCGCCGCACTACACGGGGCGTGGCAAGACTCGCTTGTCTAGTTCTGCACGGGTCTAGTTCTGTACTGGTGTAGCTCTCCGCGTTCAGCTCTACCAGCCTATTTTTGACGGTGATTCACTGCCATCCGCTCTAGTTTTTGAGCTAATTGGTTGTGCGCAATTTAATTGTGTACACTTGAAACATGCTGGACAACGAATACCACCTCGATTCCATGGTTTGCTTCGCCATTTACTCCGCGTCGAACGCGGTTGCCAAGGCGCATAAAGTTGCCTTGGAACCATGGGAGCTGACCTACACGCAGTACATTGCGCTACTAGAGCTCAGCACTGCGCCCGAGGGGCTAACCGTTAGTGATCTCGGCAAACGCATGAGCCTAGATTCCGGAACATTGTCCCCAGTTCTGCGCAGGCTCGATGAACGCGGGCTGGTGTCCCGGGCACGCACCTCCCCAGATGAACGCGTGGTCACCGCCTCACTGACCGACACAGGCGCTTCAGTCCTCAAAAAGGTTCTTGTGGCCCTGAAGGAACTCCGCGGCGCGTATGGCTTCGACTCCCCGAACAAGCTCGCGCGCTGGTCCAGGAGTTGCATCGCATCACCAAGGGCATGCGCGCAATTACCGCGCACCGAGATTGACCCAGCACTTCCAATCCATAACTCATGTCTATGAAAGGCAGTCCTATGACACCCCTGTACACCGCCGAAGCCATCGCCACCGGAGCCGGCCGCGACGGCCACGTCCGCTCCTCCGATGGCGGCATTGATTTGAACCTTGCTATCCCCAAGTCCATGGGCGGATCAGGAGCCGGAGCCAACCCTGAGCAACTATTCGCAGCTGGCTATGCGGCCTGCTTCCATTCGGCATTGCAGATGGTTGCCCGCACACAAAAGGTCGACATCGCCGATTCCTCAGTAGGCGGCCAGGTCCACCTCGGATCCAACGGAAAGGGCGGATTTGAACTCTCCGTACTTCTGGAGGTTGTCCTGCCGGGAATCGAGCACGCTGCCGCTCAGGCGCTGGCTGATGCCGCTCATCAGGTCTGCCCGTACTCCAATGCCACTCGCGGCAACATTGAGGTCACCATTACGGTCTCTGACGACTAGAACCGTTCAACTGCTCAGGCTTTAAGGCCAAAATAGGGCGTGGTCCGCCCGACACCGGACGGACCACGCCCTATTTTCATGCCCCGAGGGATGCCGCGTAAGCCACATCCCCCTTGCCTGCCACCAGCCCGATGACGGAGGCGATATTGACGATTGAGAGCTCTCTCCGCTAGTGGAGGGCCAGCGCCGTCCAGGAGACCGGCGGGAGCGTCACGGTGACGGTTCCGGCATCGAGGCTGGCCGTGCCGTTGCTGTGAGGCGTCACCCTCAGAGGATCGTCCAAGGTGTTCTTTGCATGGATATCGGCATCGTGCAGTGTTTCTGCGCTGACGATTCGACTCACGCCCAGGCGGCTGACATCGATGCGCACGTCCAGGGTTTCGGTGAGACTTCGGTTGACCAAGAAGACAGCACTCGCTCCGGTAGTCTCATCGTGAGTGGCCACCGAATCGATCATGGAAACCTCCCCGTAGGCATCCGTGTGTACTGTCGGGGAACTGAGCTTGAGTTCCAGAACAGTGCCCTGCGCCAACCGTGAGGTGATAGCGAATGGGTAAAACGTACTTTGGCGCCAGGCCGGACCATTGGGCTCGGTCATGATCGGAGCAATCACATTGACCAACTGCGCCAGGCTTGCTGATGTTACCCGGTCAGCATGCCTGAGCAAGGCGATCATCAGGTTTCCGAAGACCACGGCGTCCAGCACCGAATAGGAATCCTCCAACAGCCGCGGAGCCTGGGGCCAGACGTTGGCATCGGTGATTTTATCGACCTCGTTGTACCGGGATTGATACCAGACGTTCCATTCATCGAAGGACAGGTTGATCGTTTTCTCACTGTGCAGCACAGCCTTGACGTGATCTGCGGTGGCAACGACCGATTCAATGAAGCTGTCCATACTCACGGCAGATGCCAAGAAGCTCGCAAAATCATCACCGTGAGGTTCGTAGTAGGCGTGGCAGGAGATGAAGTCCACGTCATGATAGGTCTCCAGCAGAACCGTACGTTCCCACTCGCCAAAAGTTGGCATGGTGGCGCTGGAGCTGCCACAGACAACAAGTTCCAAATCGGGATCAATTTGTCGCATGGCACGGGCTGTCTTACCAGCCAGCTGGGCATAATCCATGGCGGTTCCATGGCCCAACTGCCACGGTCCATCCATCTCGTTTCCAAGGCACCACATGCCAATCGCATGCGGCTTTGGGGTGCCATTGGCGATGCGCTGATCGGACAGTGCCGTGCCAGAGTCAATATTGGCGTACTCAAGCACGTCGAGTGCTTCCTGCGTTCCCCTCGTGCCAAGGTTGACGGCGTACATGAGATCCGCGTCCACGTCCTTGAGCCAGCCAGCGAACTCATCGAGTCCGACGTCGTTGCTTTCGGTGGAATGCCAGGCAAGATCCAGACGGTTGGGCCGTTGCGCCCGGGGACCCACGCCGTCTTCCCAACGGTAGCCGGAGACAAAGTTGCCACCCGGATAACGGATGGTGGTGGTGCCGAGCTCACGGACAAGAGCAATGACGTCCGTGCGGAAGCCCTGGGAATTGGCCGTGGGATGGCCAGGCTCGTAGATCCCGTCATAAACACACCGGCCCAAATGTTCCACGAAGGAGCCAAACAGACGGCGGTTAATCCGGCCCACCGTGAAGTGCGGATCGAGAGTCAGGTGCGCATGTGGCATGTTTCTCCTGTCAGAAAGAAGGTTGGGAGCGCACATTCCTCGAATGAGAACTGCTTAGCGCTACACTAGGTACAACGTTGTACCAAAATGCTAAACGGCGTTTCGCACAGCGTCAAGGGTTTTCTATTTTTGCTACACAAGGATCGGGGAAAGTGGCACATTCGAGGAAAGTGGCGGCCCTGCTGTACGGCTTAAGTGCGCAGGCTGGCTATGATCTAGACATTGCCAATGTAGAGGTGCCCCATCGCAGAAACGACCAGGAGCAAAGGAGCGTGACATCGTTATGAGTCCGACGATCCATGACGTGGCACGCGCAGCCGGAGTATCCATCAAGACCGTCTCTAATGTCATGAACGACAACCCGAAGGTGGGTCCCGCTACGCGATTGCGGGTTCGTGCGATCATTGACGAGCTGGGCTACCGACCCAATCTTTCTGCACGGGGTCTGCGCTCTGGAAAGACCGGCGTGATTGGCCTAGCGGTTCCCTCACTGCGGGAAAACTACTTTGCAGAGCTTGCCCATTCAGTCATCCGGGCCGCGGAAAAACGTGGATTGCGGGTTCTCATTGAACAGACCGACGGTGACAGGGAACAAGAAATTTCCACCTTGTCCGGCGGACAGCTGCGCTACATTGATGGTTTACTCTTTAGCCCCGTGGAGATTGGTCAGCAGGACGTAGATGTCCTGCGCGGAAACGATCCCCTGGTTCTTCTCGGCGAACGAATCTTTGGCGGACCAACGGACCACGTCACCATGCACAACACCTCCTCTGCCAGAGCCGCAGTTGAACATTTATTGGAGATCGGCCGCACTCGCATCGCCTTGATCGGTGCGCCAGAGACCGCCGACGATGATGCAAGTTCAGGGAGTTTGCGTGAGCGGGGCTATCACCAAGCCCTTGCGGCGGCAGGCATCGCAGAAGACCCCCAACTGGTGGTGCGAGGTGGTAAATGGACCAGGGAAACCGGGCTCGCCGGAGCTCGAAAACTGCTGCGCTCCAAGGTCGATTTCGACGCCATCTTTGCCCTCAACGACACCCTGGCATTGGGCGCACTGCGTGCTTTGGTGCATGCTGGCCGGCGCGTGCCCGAGGATGTGGCGCTGATTGGTTTCGACAATATCGACGAAGGACGATTCTCATTACCGTCGCTCACTAGCGTTGATCCGGGGCGGCTCGAAATCGCTGAGACTGCCGTGGACCTGCTGGTGGAGCGCATCAATGAAAAGGGACCGCGCTCGGCACCGCAAACAGTCAAAGCTGGCTTCTCCATCGTGAAACGTGAGTCCACCGGGTTCACCACTGCCGATTCCGGAATTTCGAGCTCCCCGTAGCTCACCCCGGCCAAATCTATCCGCAGCACAGGAAGCGCAATCAATGACCCACTCCCCCTGGCAACCCATCAGCGGCTCACGCCTGGAACTGGGCGAAGGCCTACGTATCATTGACGGCACCATCCGCTGGGTGGATCTGCTCCGCGGCCAGCTCTATGCGTGGACACCGGGTTCGGCGGATAGGGCCACACTAGTGCGCACCTTCGACGCCCCGCTGGGCTTCGTGGAAAAGGCACCCGACGGACGTTTGATCGCGGCCCTCGGAACCGGGCTTTCCTGGCTCCGCGAGGACGGGAGCATTACCGAAATCGCCTCCACCGGGCTCAATCCCAGCCGCCACCGGGTCAATGACGGCTCGTTCGCCCCGGACGGATCGTGCTGGTTCGGCACAATGGTGCACGACGGCTCGCCGCCCGATGGTCACCTCTGGCGCTGGGACCCCGAGACCGGCGAGGTCAGCGCTCTTATGAGCGGGATCGAGATCCCCAACGGACCAATCTTCTTGCCAGAAATTCAAGCCATGTTGATCGGGGACACTGTGGCCGGAGTGATCCTGAGCAAGAGTCTGGTGCCCGGTTCCAGCGCTGACCCGTTCCTCAAGGTCGACGGCGGATCGCCTGACGGTATGCATGTGGATCGCGACGGTCGACTCTGGAACGCCGTGTGGGGCGGGCACCGTTTGGACGTCTACGAGCCCGGAGAACGCTGCGCCAAACCGCTTGAGCTACCCGTTTCACAGCCCACGAGCGTCACCCTCATAGCAAGTGATGATCCGCTGGTCATCGTTACCAGCGCCTCTATCGGTCTGGATACCCCGGGTCCACTGGACGGATTCACCATTGCCGCGCCCCTGTCACTGCTGGCGCTCGAGCCCGCGCGGGTTAGAGGACTACGCCGCAGTTCCTCAAGCCGGAAGGGCCACGGCACGCGCGCGCCGTAGTTCCTCGAGTCAGACGGAGAGCCGCCGAGTCAGACGCTGCGCCCCGTCTGACTCAACGGGCCTCCGTCCGACTCGGCGGCTTAAGCACGACGCGCCACCCTTCCACAGTGTGGACCAGCGGCAAGAATGGGAATAATGGATTGGTGGCATCCGATTGCCATAGATAGCTTTGCGCACAGCGCCAACTCGTCGGGTTCTGTCCGCACCACTTGATGCCCGCACCAAAGGAAGCAATGAAAACAGCTCAACCCGCCACCACAGTCCGCCGTTCGTGGCCGCTCATTGCCGTCTTGGCAGTCACTGGTGCGTGCGCATCGTTCATGTTTACCCTGGTGGTGCCGATTCAGGCTCAATTGCCAGAGCTGTTGAACGCACCGCGCGAAGCCACGGCTTGGGTGGTCACCATTACGCTGCTTACCTCGGCCGTCGTCACCCCAATTTCCGGGCGTCTGGGCGATCTCCTAGGCAAACGGAAAATCATTTTGGTGCTGTTGCTCGCACTGATAGTCGGGAACATCTTGGCAGCCGCCTCCACCAATCTGACAGTCTTGCTGGTGGGGCGCGCGCTGCAGGGGCTCATGACCGGCGTCATCCCACTGGGTATTGCCGTACTGCGCGATCATTTGCCGGCACAACGTGTTGGTGGTGCCGTTGCCCTGATCAGCGCGTCATTCGGCTTCGGCGCCGCCCTAGGGTTGCCCATCAGCTCTTTTATTGCAGATTCCTTTGACTGGCATGCCCTATTCTGGACCGCTACGGTGCTCGGCGTGGTGTTATTAGCGCTCGTGGCGTGGATCGTGCCCAAAGATACGGAATTCGCGGCCGGTAGCTTCGACTACGTGGGTGCCGTTGGCCTGTCCTTTTCTTTGTCCGCAATTCTCGTAGCGGTGGCTCAGGGCAACACGTGGGGATGGAATTCACCGGCGACCTTGATTCTGGGTATCGGCGGCGTCCTGGCGCTCTTGGCTTGGGGAGCTTTTGAACTGCGGCTCAAAGACCCCGTGGTTGATCTTCGCGTGGCCGCACGCCCGGCTGTCCTGATGACTAACCTCGCCTCGATAGCCTTGGGTTTTGCGTTCTTTTCATCCGCGGTGCTGTTCCCCCAAATTCTGCAACTCCCCAAAAGTACCGGCTTCGGACTGGGCCAGACGCTGATTGCCATCGGTCTCATCCTTGCCCCGGCCGGGCTGGTGCAAATTGCCATGGCGCCGATAGCGGCCCGGTTGAACCGCACCGTGGGAGGACGTGCCACCTTGGTGCTGAGCGCCGTCGTCATTGCCTTCGCCTATGTATTAGCGCTGCTGGCATCCACGGAAATCTGGCACATTCTACTCGCCAATGCCTTGGTGGGGGCCGGGATCGGCATCGGTTATTCCGCCATGCCCATGCTCATTATGGGCGCAGTCAAGCACACCGAAACCGGCGCCGCGAACGGTTTAAATTCCCTCATGCGGGCCCTAGGCACCAGCAGTGCGGCCGCAGTCATGGGTGCCATTCTTGCTGCATCCAGTGCCGGACACGGCGCACCCACGGCGGCCGGATTCCAGCTGGGCTTTGCCATCGCTCTGGGCGCCACAGTGCTGGCCGGAGCGCTGGCACTGTGCATTCCCCGCTCACAGCCGGAAGAAGCCCACATCGTGGCACTGACCAGCATTCAACCGGCGGGTGGCCCAGGCCCTTCCCAGCCCTGAGACCGCACCAGTACAGTGATTCTTGATGGGCGGCACTGACCCACACCCCACGATGGGAGCATGTAGATGACTCGCGTTCGACTCGACCTGTTCCTCTCACTGGATGGTTTCACCTCATCGACCAAGCAAAGCGCTGAAAATCCGATGGGCGAGGACTGGGGGCGTCTCACAGAGAACTACGCCGCAACCCGCACGTTCCGCGAACACGTCTTCAAGGACAGCAGCGGCGCTGGCACCACCGGCATCGACGATGCCTACGCCAGCGCGTTCTTTGACGGTATAGGCGCCGAGATTATGGGTGCGGGCATGTTCGGCCTGCACACGTTTCCAAATGATCCGCAGTGGCAAGGCTGGTGGGGTGTCCGGCCACCTTTCGGATGCCCGGTCTATGTTCTCAGCACTACCGCACCGCGTCCCATGATCCCCATGGAGGGCGGAACAACCTTCCACTTCAGAAACGTGACAATTGAGGACGTGCTCGCCGAAGCCACCAAGGCCGCCAGCGGCTTGGACGTGCGGATCGGCGGTGGGGTCGGCACAGCACGCAACTTTTTACGCGCGGGCCTGGTCGATGATCTGCATCTGATGATTGCCCCGATCATTTTGGGGCGGGGAACTCGGCTCTGGGACGGGCTGGGCGGGCTCGACCACACCCATAACGTGCGGACCGAGGTTTCCGAGAGCGGCACCATCCACGTAACCTTCACGCGATAGGCCGTTACCTGAGGCAAAGTCCACAGCAGCTATGATGTGCCTCATATTTCGCCGCACATAGGTCCCTAGAGCCGCTAAGGTTGGTGGCGGTGCCCGCTGACGCGTGCCTCCAGGCTAGGACTTGTGAGGAACGAGGGAGAGAGCACCTGCATCGCTCCATTCACCGGTTCGCAGGAAGACCCTCATGACTCTCGCTCGCCCCTTGGCCACCAAGCTATTTCCGATCGCGACCGCCCTGGCCGCAGCATTGGTTCTGGCCGGCTGCACACCCTCAGGCACGACGTCGGACGCCAGCTCTGATCCCGGCACACCCGTCACCGGCGGGAACCTTGTGTACGCTTCCGGTGATGCTGAACCCAGCTGTTTGGATCCGCACGTTGGCGGCAACTATCCCCAGGCTCTGGTTGCCTCGCAGTTCCTGGAAACGCTGTACACCAAGGATGCTGATGGCAAGCTGATCCCTTGGCTCGCCAAGGACTCCACCGTGTCCGACGACGGGCTAACGCGGACTGTTTCGATCCGTGACGGTATCACCTTTACCGATGGCACCGCCTTGGACGCCGCCGCCGTCAAGGTCAACTTTGAACACCTCTTGGACCCTAAAACGGCATCCTCCACAGGCTATTTGGCGCTGGGCAAGATCGCTTCCATGAAGGCCGTTGATGCGAGCACCCTCGAGCTTAAGCTCAAGACGCCGGACAACTCCCTGCTCGAGTCCTTCTCCATGCCGTGGGTGGCGATCGAATCCCCCACAGCACTGAAGCGCACCCAGGAAGAAAACTGTGCAGCCCCTGTGGGCACCGGACCGTTCAAGGTGGAGACTTGGAAGAAGCAGGACTCCGTGCAGATGGTCCGCAACACAGACTACGTACTGCCGGTTCCAGGCGCCGCACATGATGGGCAGGCGTACCTAGACTCCATCACCTGGCGCTTCATCCCCGAGGCAGCCACGCGTTACGCCGCGCTACAGGCCGGTGAAGTAGACATCATTGACAACGCCCAGCCAGACGCCATCGCCACGGCCGTGAAGACCTCAACCATCAAACATTTGGATGCACCGCGTCCCGGTGCGTCCAACCGGATTGAGCTGAACTCTTCCAAGGCCCCTTCAATGACGAAAAGGTCCGCGAAGCCTTCATTCACGCGGTGAATGTCAACGCCAGCGTCGATTCCTTGTTCTTTGGCACCGCCAAACGCTCATACTCGCCGCTATCCAGTGTGGAGCCTTTGGCTTACTCAGAAGAATCGCTGTTCAGCTACGACCCCACGAAGGCGGGCGCATTGTTGGACGCGGCCGGATGGAGTGAACGTGATGCCCAGGGCTACCGCGTCAAGGACGGCGTCCGACTCTCCCTGACCTTCCCCGTGAGCACCAGCCAGTCCATCCCCGCCGAGCAGTCTCTCTTTGAGCAGATGCAGGCGACGGCCAAGGAATCGGGCATCGAGATCAAAATCAACTTGCTGGATATCTCCAGCTGGTACGGCGAACTGTTTACCAACAGCTACAACCTGGTCTCCGCTCCGTACACCAAGGTGGGCCCTGGTGTGCTGTCCATCCTCTTCCATTCTGATTCCACCATCCCTGCACCGTCCGGCTACTTCGCCAATCTCTCCCAGGTCAAGGACCCGGCCCTGGATGCCTTGCTGAACACCGCAGGGTCCACCAAGGATGAGGCCGAGCGTAAGGACCTCTATACCCAAGCGCAGAAGAAGGTGCTCGAGGGCTACTACCTCTTGCCGCTCTATGATCAGCAAAACCACTTCTTGTACTCGGAGAAATTGAAGAACGTAGCTGCCACCACTGCCGTGGCCTCGCCCACCTTCTTCGATACCTGGTTGGCGAACTAACCTCCCTTCGAGCAAAGCCCACGATGAGTGAATTCGCCAAGATTCAAAGTAGAACATCCGGCGTAGCCGGGACGTCCCAAGGTGCGGGGTCTGCTGTGCGCTGGCTGCTGAGCAAGATCATGGGCGGAATCTTTGTGCTCTGGGCCGTTGCTACGGCCATATTCTTTGGACTCCGGATGATTCCTGGAGACCCGGCACAGGCCATCATGGGTGGCCCCGGATCGCAGGCTTCGGCCGAGGCCTTGGCGCAAGCGCGTGCACAGTATGGCTTGGACCAACCGCTGTACGTCCAGTACTTTGGGCAGCTGTGGCGATTGATCAAGGGCGATTTGGGCACCTCCTATTCGTTGAAGAGCCCCGTGGTGGAGGTTCTTGCCGAGCTGCTTCCGCCCACGCTGATCCTTGCCGGGCTGGCCCTGCTCGTAGCCTGGGCCATGGCCTTGGTTCTTGCCGTGCTGTCCACACGCAGCGGGGCCGTGGGTGTGGCACTGGGCTCGGGACTGGAGATTATCGCAGCTGCCGTGCCACACTTTTGGCTGGCCAGCGTGCTGATCATGCTATTTTCCACGATGTTGGGCTGGCTTCCGCCGGTGAGTACCAATACCCCGGCAGGTCTGGTGCTGCCCGTCATTACCTTGGCCCTGCCGCTGGCTGGATTTATGGGTCAGGTCATGCGAGACAGCATGGCTGAAGCCCAGCGTTCCGCCTTTGCACTGTCTGCCCGGGCCCGCGGAGAATCGGAGACCGGCGTGCTCTTGCGGCATTCCCTGCGGCACGGCGCACTGGGCGGCATTGCGCTCTCCGGATGGGCTTTGGGTTCACTGCTCTCTGGCGCGGTGGTGGTTGAATCCATCTTTGCCCGTCCCGGCCTGGGCCGATCCCTGCTCTCAGCCGTCACGGCCCGGGACATCCCCCTCGTCACTGGTGTGGCCTTGTTCTCGGCTGGGGCCTACGTGCTGATCATGGCGTTCTCCGATCTTGCCGAACGCTTGGTTGATCCTCGGATTGGCAGATCATGAGCACCCACATAGCGAAGCTCCCCCGTCTTCTGGCCGCTGCCGTTCTGCTCTTTTTTGTGCTGGCAGCTATTGCACCCCATCTACTGGCGCCCGTTGACCCGCTGGCCATTAATCCTGCCGCTGCGTTCTCGGCTCCCGGCCCAGGGCACCTTCTTGGCACCGATGAATCGGGGCGCGATATTTACTCACGCATCATTCACGGCGCTCGGTCCTCGCTGCTCATTGGCGCTGCGGCTACGGCGATTGGGCTCGGCCTGGCGTTAGTACTGGGCACCCTTGCGGGTTTTGGTGGACGATGGTTGGACTTTGGCGTGGGCCGCATCCTCGAGGTCCTTTTTGCCCTTCCAGGGCTGCTGCTGGCGCTCGTGTTCATTGCCTTGGCGGGGCCCGGAGTGACCACCACAGTCATCGCCGTTGGCCTGACCTCGGCACCTGGATACGCCCGGATGATTCGTGCGCAGATCATCGCCCTGCGCAGCTCCGCGATGGTTGAGGCTGCCACGGTGCTGGGACGACGCCGGTCACGGATCCTTCTCGTTCACATCTTGCCTAACGCTCTTGCTCCCTTGGCAGTTTTAGCAACACTGGGGCTGGGGCAGGCGATTCTTTGGGCGGCGTCCTTGAGCTTCTTGGGTCTGGGCTCGCCCCCGCCTGCCCCTGAGTGGGGCACTATGTTGTCGGCCGGGCGCACCTACCTGTCGCTGGCGTGGTGGATGACGTTCTTCCCTGGGCTGGCCATTGTGCTGGTTGCCGCCGCCGCGACTGTCCTGTCTCGATCGATGAAGTCTGGAGGAACCCGATGAGCGCTACTGCACCACTCTTGCGAGTGAAAGATTTGGACGTTTCCTTTGGCGGGAACAGCGTGGTGAACGGCATTTCTTTCACCGTGCACCCGGGCGAATGTTTGGCGCTGGTGGGCGAATCCGGATCCGGTAAATCAGTGACCGCAAGGTCTCTTATCGGCCTGGCGGGGCCCGGCTCGCGTGTGCGTGCCACGGCACTGGATATTGCGGGCCGGGACGCCCGGAACTTCTCACAGCGAAGCTGGCGCTCACTGCGTGGCAAAGAGGTGGGGTTCATCCTGCAAGACGCACTGACATCGCTGGATCCGCTGCGGACCGTGGGCAAGGAAATTGACGATGCCCTGCGCCTGCATTCGAGTGGTTCCGGTTCGCAGCGCGCGGCTCGCGTGGTTGAACTGCTGGAGGCTGTTGGTCTGGATAATCCGCTCCGGCGGGCCTCCCAGCGGTCAGGTGAACTCTCTGGCGGGATGCGCCAGCGGGCACTCATTGCATCAGCCATTGCACTCGATCCGCTGCTGATCATTGCCGATGAACCCACCACTGCACTGGATGCAACGATTGCCGCTTCCGTCATGGAGCTGTTGGGTGATTTGCGTCGAGCGGGATCGGCAATGCTGTTGATCAGCCATGACCTTGCCACGGTGTCCCGTGTGGCCGATTCAATTGCCGTCATGGCGGCCGGACGCATCGTGGAAAGCGGACCGCGCGAACAAATTATCAACAGTCCCCAACACCCCTATACCCGCGCATTGTTGGCGGCTGCCCCCGCTGGTAAACCCCGTTTTGCCAAGCTCTCCCCCGCGAGCACCCATCCAACACCGGCTCCGCTGCAACCCGAGCAGGCGACGGCGAACAAGGGTGGGGAAGACGGCGTCGTGCTTCCAGTTTTGAGCGCACGGGGGCTGGCCAAGAACTTTCCGCTCTCCAAAACGGAAGATTTCCGAGCCGTGCACAACGTCAATTTCGATCTGTTACCAGGCCAAACTCTAGGCGTGGTGGGCGAATCTGGTTCTGGAAAGACAACCACTGCCCGTATGGCACTGGGGCTGCTGCGGCCCGACGCCGGAACGGTGGAACTGCTCGGTGGCCCGTGGAGTCAGGTGCCCGAATCGGCCCGCCGAAGCCGACGCTCGTCGTTGGGAGCCGTGTACCAGGATCCGCTGTCATCGTTTGATCCCCGTCTGAGTGCCGAGGCGATTTTGGCTGACGCCCTGAGCTTTGGTGCCACGCGCAACCCCCGCGCCTTCAAGCAGCAAATCCTTGAGTTACTCGGGCTGGTCGGCTTGGCGCCGGACCTGGCACAACGCCGTCCCACCACGCTTTCGGGCGGGCAACGGCAACGCCTCGCCATCGCCCGTGCGCTGGCAGCGAAGCCGAAGGTGTTGATCTGCGACGAACCGGTCTCGGCGCTGGATGTCTCCGTCCAGGCCCAGGTCCTTGACCTGCTGGATGAGCTGCAGCAGCGCCTTGGCCTGAGCTACCTACTCATCTCCCACGACCTTGCGGTCATCCGACACATGAGCGATCACGTGTTGGTCATGCGCACAGGGGAAGTGGTTGAGTCCGGGGCTACCGAATCGGTCTTCACGGCGCCGGCGCATGAGTACACGCGATCCCTTCTGGCGGCCGCTCCCCCGTCATTGAGCTCCATGGAGCAGCTCGGCTAGGTACCCGGGGTAAGCCTGCTAAGGCCCTGACTAAGAATCGGTGGCGTTCGCAAAGGTCTGGATGGACCGGCTGGCCAAGCGCGGAATGATCTGCGATGCGCCAATCCGCTCAATATGTTCATATTCGCGGTGGGCGGCAAATCCTGCGGCGTCAGTGTAGCGTTCCAGGATGACGATGTTCTCGGGGTCCTCGGTGCCTTGGAAGAAATCGTAAGACACGTTCGCGGCCTCCTGGCGGGTGGCAGCAGCCATCTCGCCGAGCAACGCCAGCACAGTATTAACCTCCCCGGATTTCACGGTGTAACGGACAACAACCTGAAAAAATGTCTCTGCCATATCAGCCAACCTAGCTCTTGAATCATGTGGACTTGTCAGACCAACCATAGTGGCTGGCAACCGGTTGCACGAGCCGAATCGATGAGGTGCATCGGTGGCCATCAGCGAAGGCGTGGTCAACGCCGCTTACCACCCACGCCGGGCACGGAGGTGGCTTGCTGCATCCACGTGGCAATCTGGGATTGGTCCATGGCGGCCAGAGACTCAATCTCTACGCCGCGCGTCGCCTTGCCCATGCCCACTGGCGTCACCGGAGGACAGGCTGGAGCGCTGCTCCGTTCACAAACATGAGCTTAACGTGGTCCACGAAGGCACCGCTACTGAAACACCAGCCCTCACCTACACCGTAGTACGCCATGCCCCACTTAACGGAGCGCTCCAGGCCCGGCAGAGTCTTGGCCGCCAGTGCATCCACAGCCTCGGCAATACCTCGCTGAGGTTGCGGAAGACTGGCGATATACGCGAACACCGGCTTGTCGCCAACCGCCGCTTTCGCGGGGCTTGCCCTGCCGGTCATGGCCACGTGCAGCTCGAAGTTGCCATGGGTTGACGTAGCGCTGGGCACGCCTGAAGGTGTGGCAGCGTTCTTGCCATGCTCCGTGCTGGTCATGGCGACATATTACTCCTTGGCTCCTCGCCAGCCACCTTGGCTGCCACTTTCCTGGGGTCCTGGGGTACCTTGAAAGCGTCCGTGCGATCCGGAGCCAGCCGGCATCAGCGGTCAGTGGATTCCGGTGCCGGAACTGCGGAGTTCTGGACTGCGGTGGGCTGGGCACCATATTCGGTAGCCGCCCACGAGGCGAGCAGGCGCAGCGACTGTTCGGAGGCGGAGCCCGGTTCGGCGGCATAAATGGTCAGTGTCAGACCAGGTTCGGCAGCCATCTCTAGGCCCTCGAAGGCCAGGGTGAGCTCGCCAACAATCGGGTGGTGGAAGGTCTTGGATCCGGTCCCGTGATGGCGAACGTTGTGTGCGCCCCACCGTCGCCGGAAGTCCTCGGAGCGCGTACTGATCTCCCCGATCAGCTCGTGAAGGTCCTTGTTGTGCGGGTCGCGGGCCGCTTCAGTGCGCAAGATGGCGACCGTCACCTCCGCGAACAACTCCCAATCGGGATAAAAGTCCTGTGCCCGCTCGTCCAGGAAGGTGTAGCGGGCGATGTTGGGCGGCTGGCCCGGCATGTCATAGACGTCCTTGTAGAACGCCCGGGCCAGCGGGTTGGCGGCCAAGATGTCCATGCGTCCGTTGCGAACGAACGCTGGGCCGGCAGTGACTGCGTCCAGCGTCCACTGCAGACTTTGGTGCCCCGCCCAGGTTTTGGAGTTGCGGCGCCGCGGCGGCCTGGCCACAGGACTGGCCGCATGGGCGAGATCGAACAGGTGCGCGCGTTCGGCGTCGTCAAGGCACAGCGCCTTGGCGAGGCTATCGAGGACTTCCGGTGACGCGCCGCTGATGGCGCCACGTTCCATGCGGGTGTAATACTCGATGCTCACTCCGGCCATGGTGGCCACTTCACTGCGTCGCAGACCCGCGACCCGCCGGTTGGTGCCAGCGGGGAGCCCCACCTGCTCCGGGCTGACCTTGGCGCGGCGTGAGGAAAGGAACTCACGCACTTCTGCTCGATTGTTCATATCCCCACCCTATCTACGGTCCGCCCCTTGAGGGAGTCCCTGCCAGTGCCCCTACCAACCGGGACTCCCTAGAGCCCTTCAACCAGTGTTTACTTGACTCACAGCAGTCAGCAACGCTGTCTCACCACCCCTCAATTGCCCCAGCCACAAGGAAGAGTCTGAGCACCTTGACTTCAAAAACTACGCCAAGTAGCAAGGGCAGCAGCACCGTGCCGGTGCTCCCAACCGAGCTACCCAAGCAGGAGATTCCAGAGGTCGCGGTGGGGCACCGTCTGCCGTTGCCAGCCTTGTTGGTTATGGCGTTGATGGGATTCATCCTGATCTCCACCGAGACGATGCCGGCCGGGCTGCTGCCGCAAATCGCGGGCGGCCTAAATGTTGCAGAAGGGACCGCAGGTCAGCTGGTCAGCGCCTACGCCCTCGGCACAGTCATTCTGACGGTCCCCGCTATCGCATTGACCCGCGGCATGCGGCGCAAACCCGTCTTCCTTGTGGGCATCCTGGGATTTCTGCTCGCCAACACCATTGCGGCCTTCTCTGCCGACATTTTGTTGACCTTGGCTGTCCGCTTCCTGGCCGGGGCATTCTCGGGCCTGCTGTGGGGCATGCTTGCCGGGTACGCCCGCCGCATCACCGCACCGGAGCTGGCAGGCCGAGCTCTGGCCATCGCTTCCCTTGGCACCCCGCTGGGATTGGCGCTGGGAACGCCGTTCGGGTCATGGTTGGGGACCACGTTCGATTGGCGTTGGTCGTTTGCGGTCCTGTCGGTGTTGACCACTCTCACGGCCCTGCTGGCCCTACTATTTGTCCCAGACGCGTCGGGACAGCGGGCCGAATCCCAGATCCCCATGGTGCGCGTTTTTGCCATCCCGGGTGTCAGCGTGATCCTTGTGGTCATTTTCGCGTGGATGCTGGCACACAACACCGCCTACACCTACATCGCTTCTTATCTGCGCTCGGCAAACATTCCCTTGAGCGTTGATGTGGCGCTGGTGGTGTTCGGCGTCTCCGCCCTGATCGGCATCGCCCTGACCGGTGTCCTCATTGACCGCGCACCCAGACCCCTGGTGCTGGCTAGCCTGGCCCTGTTCCTCACGGCCGGCGTGATCTTCTTCGCAGGATCCCACTCCCTCATGGCTGTGCTCACAGCGCTAGTGTTGTGGGGAGTTGCCTTTGGCGGAGCAGCGCCACAATTGCAAACGGCCATTAGTGAGGCAAGTGGCGAGAACGCTGACGTCGCCAACTCTTTGCTCGGGTGGCGTTCAACCTCGCTATTTTCGGCGCCGGCGTGCTGGGGCTATTCTGATCAGCAACTACGACGCAACGCTCCTGGCACTCGTGATGGTGGCCCTGGGCGCGATAGCGTTGATTATCGTCTTCACCGCCCGCCGTACAGCATTCCCCGCCCACCACTAACACCGGTGCGGGACTGCGCTGTCCCCGTCCTGCACGATCCACCCGCGACCACCGATCCACACCAGCCCATTAACACCAGTCCATTAACACCAGGAGAATCATGCTCACCGTCAAGGCCTACGCCGCACCGTCCGCCACTGAGGCACTCGTGCCGACCACGCTCACCCGCCGCGATGTGGGCCCGCATGATGTCCTGATCGACATCAAGTTTGCCGGAATCTGCCACTCCGACATCCACACGGTCCGCGGCGACTGGGGCCCGCAAAGCTTCCCTCTAACACCCGGCCATGAAATTGCCGGCATCGTGACTGAGATTGGCTCCGCCGTCACCCGTCACGCAGTGGGCGACCGCGTGGGAGTCGGCTGCATGGTCAACTCCTGTGGCGAATGCACCCATTGCCAGGCTGGCGAAGAGCAGTATTGCCTCAAAGGAAATACCGGAACATATGGCGCCGTTGATCGCGACGGAACCATCACTCAAGGCGGATATGCCACTCACGTGGTGGTCACCGAAAACTTCGTCGTCACCATCCCCGACAGGCTCGCTCTCGACGTCGCTGCCCCTCTGCTCTGCGCCGGCATCACCACCTACTCGCCGCTGCGCCATTGGGACGCGGGCCCGGGCAAGAAGGTCGCGATCGTCGGCATGGGCGGTCTGGGCCACATGGGTGTGAAACTCGCTGCGGCCATGGGTGCCGACGTCACCGTACTGTCTCAAACCTTGAGCAAGCGCGACGACGGACTTAAGTTTGGTGCACATCGTTACTATGCAACGAGCGACCCGGAGACGTTCACCGAATTAGCTGGCAGCTTCGATTTGATCGTCAGCACCATCAGCGCTGAAGTCGACATCAACGCTTATCTGCGATTGCTCGCAGTTAACGGCACGCTGGTCTTGGTGGGAGCACCCCCGGAGGCACTGCCCGTTCAGGCATTCACATTGATCCCGGCACGCCGTGCCTTTGCCGGCTCCACCATTGGCGGCATCCGCGAAACACAGGAAATGCTCGACTTCTGTGCCGAACACGGACTGGGCGCCGAAATCGAGGTCATCTCCGCTGAGCAGATCAATGATGCTTACGAACGCGTCTTGGCCTCCGATGTCCGCTACCGCTTTGTCATAGACACAGCCACACTGTAACTAGCTAAGCCGACCCCGCCAGCCCCGGGGTTCCGGCCTCAGAAAGGTAACCCCATGCGGCGACGCTTCCTCACCATCGGGTCTTTGGCAGCACTGTTGGCCTTGGCCGGCTGCACATCAGCCACTGAATCAGGACCTACCGGCACAGCGAGCGGAACCGGAACTCAGCTAAACCAGGGCCAAGGGGTCAGCAGCAACGCCGCATCAGATCCGGCAACAACGGCAACAGGAGCAACAGTTTCCCCGGCAGAGAAGGTGCTTGTCCGCTTCACCTCCGGGGAAACCGCTGTTGATGTCAGCATTGCCCCCGACAATCCCACCGCTAGGGACTTCCTTTCGTTGCTCCCGCTGACCATCCCGGTGGAGGAATTCGCCGGTAAGGAGAAACTAGGGGCGCTCCCCCGGGAGTTGGCGACGGAGGGTTCCCCCGGCTCCGACCCCGAAGACGGAGATCTCATTTACTTCATCCCGTGGGGGAACCTCGGCTTCTATTACAACGCCGACGGGATCGGGTACTCCGATCAAACCATCCATCTGGGCACCTACAACGCCACCGTCGCACAGCTGGCCCAACTCGAAGGTGGCGCTATCAGTGTCGAGATCGTGAAGTGAACACGCTGTTGAGCCATGCCCTTACCGTGCGCAGCCGTCAGGGGCGCAACTACCTCAGGAGTTACTTGTGACCCGCACTCGTTCGTCCGCCGCCACCTTCTTGGGCTTGAGTCTCGCTGCCAGCATCCTGCTGTCATCGTGCACAACAGCCCAACCGTCAGCCACACCGCCGCAATCCATGACCCCACATCCAGCAAGCCGGGCTCGGGAAGCCAGATGCCGGCGTCGGGCATGGGCACCCCTACAACCGTCTCGACAGGACTGGACGCACCGTGGTCGGTGGCGTTTCTCAATGACACCCCGCTGCTCAGCGAACGCGACAGTTCGCGCATTCTGGAGGTTGCCAGCGACGGTTCCACACGCGCCGTCGGAACCATCCAGGGTGTGGAAGGGACAGGTGAAGGCGGACTGTTGGGCATAGCGGTCGATGAACAAGGCCGCCTTTATGCTTACTCAACCGCGGCCGGAGGCAACCGAATCCAACGATTCGCAATCTCCGGCAAGCCTGGGTCGCTGGCCCTAGGGCAAGCCGAAACCATCCTCGAGGACATTCCCTCGGCCAGCAACCACAACGGCGGCCGCCTCGCCTTTGGCCCCGATGGCATGCTGTACGCCACCACGGGCGACGCCGGACAGCGGTCCCTCGCGCAGGACCTCGGTTCACTCGGCGGCAAGATCCTGCGCATGACGCCCGACGGTGACGTGCCGAAGGACAACCCCTTTTCCGGTTCCCTCGTCTTCAGTTATGGGCACCGCAATCCGCAAGGACTGGCCTGGGCCGCGGACGGCACCATGTTCGCCACGGAGTTCGGGCAAAATACGTGGGACGAGCTGAACATCATCACCGCAGGAGCCAACTACGGCTGGCCAACAGTGGAGGGAATCGCTACGGCGGGCGGCTTCACCAACCCGGTCCAGCAATGGGCACCTGATAGGGCCAGCCCCAGCGGTATGACCCAACGTGACGGCATGCTGTACATCGCCAACCTGCGCGGCGAAGTGCTGCGCGCGGTTCCGGTCGCAGACCCCACCACCTCCACCGATTATTTCGGCGGGGAGTTCGGCCGGCTCCGAGATGTCACCGTTGCTCCGAACGGGGCGTTGTGGGTCCTTACCAATAACACCGACGGTCGTGGCACGCCAGGCGCAGAGGATGACCGGATATTGGCTGTCATCCCGGAATGATCCTGAATGTGTGCGGGCCCATAAGAAGTGAATCCAAGGACCTTCCCGGAATTCCCTGCAAACAGGAGGTTTTCGAGTTTCGGGGCCCGAAGTGGGACTTGAACCAGATGGCGCGTCACCTCTAATCGTTGGTTTGGTCTGCCATCGTTCATCGGTCAACTGATTCCTGGGAGTAGCTTTCAGATCTTTCCAGCAACCTTTCACCAGAACAGATGCGGACCGACGCTCGAATTCGCGCGGGCTTCCCGGTCAAGTGGGCTCAGAGCAAGTGGGCTCAGAGCAAGCATCCAAGGGAAGCGGTCGCTCACGGGAGATGCAAGACTTCCATCCGTACTCGTCGACACGGCGACCAGCTGAAACGCAAGCTCCAACAGCGCGGCACACGCCTGATCTGCGCTTTCCGACGTCAGCACAAGCGCCTCGCCATCGCGGCGGCTGACCCGAACCGGGTGATCCACTGCAGCAGCAAAGACATCGGTAGTGACCACACCCCTGAGCGCTCTGACCAGATTCCCGGCATGGTCAGTGCAGGCGGCTCATCGCCTGCAGTTCGATCTCCACACGTGCCTTGAGGGGGAGGCCGGCGACAGCAACCGTCGTCCGCGCAGGATATTGACAGTCAAAGTATCTGGCGTACACGGAGTTCATCGCGGCAAAATCATCCATGTTGACGAGGTAGACGTTGACCTTGACCACGTCACGCCAGCTGCAACCGGCTGCCTCGAGAACGATGCCGAGGTTGTCGAAGACACGAGCAGTTTGCACCTCGATCCCACCGCTGACCAGTTGGCCGGTCTCAGGGTCGATGGGCGTCTGCCCCGACAGGAACAACAGGCCGTTAGGGACGCCACACGCTTGGGAGTATGGGCCCACAGGTACCGGAGCGCCCTCGGTCATCACCTAGTTCAGTTCCATTATGAAAGTGCCCTCTTTTTAGGTGATGCATGCCAGATAATAGTGACTCTATAGTGCCGTCAGAAAGGAATTCTGCTCCCAGAACTCCGCGAGTTCTCCCGATCCGCTGTGCATCAGCCGCATCCCGCTCCCGGGGCCTGCCGTTGGGTTGCCCAGGGGCAGGGCACTGCCGCCAGTCATGGCGCTCAGGTACGCGCTCCGTCCCCTGGCGCCAGCGTGGCGGCGAACGCCAGAATTTCCGTGGCCGGGCCTTGGGCCTTGCGCGCGTCGGCGGGCACGAAGCCCAACCGGGTGCGGCGTTCCAGCAGGTCTGCCACACTGGCGGCCCCTTCCGCCTGCACCGCGAACAGCAATTCCGCGCCCGTAATGGCCGTCCCATCAAACAAGGGCTCCGCAAGGTGCGGGAACTGCTGGCCCAGGGCCTGCACGGTGGCGGCTTCGGTGCCGTATTTCGCCACCAACCTAGCCGGGGCTGCCACGGCGCGCAGCTGCTTCGCAGATCCGGCACCCACGAGTGGCAGGGTCTTGGTGCGGCAGGGAACCTCGATGCCGAGCCGGGAGGTGACGGCGTCCACCGCGTCCTGAGCCATGCGTCGGTACGTGGTCATTTTCCCGCCGACCACCGTAATGGGCGTGCCCGGAACGTCACGGATCAGGTGACGCCGGGAGATATCGGCCGTACCCCCGGCTCCTGTGACGCCATGGTCTTTTGCAGCCTCCACCAGCGGCCGTAGTCCGGCAAAGGTGCCCACAATGTCATCGCGGGTCAGCGGCACGGCCAAGGTGGTGTTGACGATGCCAAGGAGGAAGCCGACGTCGTACTCCGGCACCTCGGGATGGTGACCGTTGGAGGTGTGGTCCTCCTCATCGGTCAGCCCAATGTAGACGACGCCGCCAGGCTGGGGCAGGACGAACACGTACCGGCCGAAGTGTCCCGGCACCGCTACGGTGTGTGCGGCGTGGGGATTACCCAGCCGCTCGGCCCGAACCACCAGGTGCGTGCCGCGACTGGGTTTTACTCTCAGCCGCGGCTCGAAATCGGCGCTCCACACCCCAGTGGCATTCACCACGCTGCGAGCCCGGATGTGCACCAGCGCACCCGTCCTGGTGTCGACGGCGTCCACGCTCTCCGCTGTCACGGCCGTGGCCTTCACATCCCGGAGAACATGCGCGCCGAGGCCAGCCGCTGTCCGGGCAACGCCGAGCACCAGCCGGGCATCGTCGGCCAGCTGCCCGTCCCAGTAAAGATAGCCGCGGCGCAACTCCTTCCCATCCAGCGCCGGCACCAGGGCACCCACGGCTTGGCGGGACAGCAGCTGGGGGCGCGGCAGCACCGTGCTGCCCAGTCCCGAAAGCCTGCGCAACACATCTTAAATGAGCGTTCCGGCACCGGCCACCAGACCTTCCCATACGGGTGCACTGCGGGCGTCAGGAATGACAAATGCCAGCGGGTGGACCAGGTGCGGGGCAATCCTGCTCATTAGCCAGCGCCGTTCCACCGCCGATTCCCAGGCAACGGGGAAATCCATCGTGGCCAGATACCTCAACCCGCCGTGGATGAGCTTGGAGCTGTAGCCGCTGGTTCCGGAGGCCAGATCATGGCTTTCCAACAGTGCAACGCTCAGGCCCCGGCTCACCGCATCCAGGGCCACCCCCACCCCGGTGATGCCGCCGCCAACAACCGCCACATCGACGGCATGACCGCCCAGGTGTGCCAGCGAACGCCGTCGTGTCTGGTCATTAATCCAGCTCGGATTCGGAGTGGCCACAGCGCCCATGGTTAGTCCCCTTTAAACTTGTTGGTCAGAAGATTTTCTTCCATAGACGCGGCTTTCGTGACTCCCTCGAGTTCAACACCGCAGGGGGCCGGCGGCGTGAGGTAGCGTTCCAGCATTTTGGCCAGCTCCGCCAAGGATTCCTCGAAGACGCCCATCTTCAGGAGCACCCGAGAGGACAGAGCGAGCCCCTGGACCGCGAGCAGCAGCGTGACTGCGGTGCCAGCCGCCGGGTCCATGCTGCAGTCGGCGGTGCCGGCGTCGAGCAGTCCCTGCAACCGCTCGAGGATGAGTTGCTGGCTTGCCCCGAATCTGTCCGTGACATACGGGATCAGGAATTCCGGGTCGCGTTCGGAAATGGAGGCAAGCAGCTCTGATGTGACAAAAAGCCGCACACTTTCCACGGCGAAGTGCACAAGCTGCTGGCGTCCGGAACCGGCTGGCGTGCCCGACCACACAGCCCCGGTATAGCTGCGGAACTCCTGGGTCAGGGCCGCCAACACAGCATTTTCCACTGATCCCATGCGGCGATAAAACGTCATTCGGGACATGCCAGCCCGTTCGGCAATGTCATTGGCGGTGGTTCGCCTGACGCCGTGAAGCACCACAGATTCCCGGATGGCGGCCAGGAGCTTCTCATCTGTCGGCGTGCTGGTACGTTGTGACTCCATGTGTAACACTGTATCTCATGGTGTCGCAGCTCACAGAGGAAATTAGTCGCTCGGTTTGGTACGGCTGGGGCGACCCAGCACGTGCCAAACCCCTATCCCCCGGCGCCTTGGAGTATTTGCGCCGCACACTCAAGCTCACCACGGTTGCAGCCAACCACCCTCCCGTTGACCTAGCCGACGTCCGGGTAGGACCCGTCAACATTGGGGACCGGTTGCTGGCCGAACTCCAGGCCATCACGGGGGCGCAGCACGTCTCAACGGATTCCACTGCACGGATCCTGCACGCCGGCGGCAAGAGTACGCCGGACCTCCTGCGGCGCCGCAGCGGCGACGCGCTCGATGCCCCCGACGCTGTAGTCTTCCCTGGCAGCAGCGAAGAAGTCGGCAAGATTCTGGCTCTTTGCGTCGAAAGGAAACTGGCCGTTGTGACGTTTGGTGGGGGCACATCCGTGGTGGGCGGGGTGGAGCCCCTGCGTGGACGGTTCGACGGCGTCATCACCCTTGACATGCGGCGCATGGACCGGCTGTTGCACCTTGATCCGCTGTCCCGCACGGCAACCTTTGAAGCAGGTATCAGGGGGCCCGCCATCGAAGCGGCACTGGCCCCGCACGGCTTCACGCTGGGCCATTTTCCACAGAGCCACCAGGAGGCGACGCTGGGCGGCTACGTCGCAACCCGCTCCTCCGGCCAGTCCTCCACCGGCTATGGCCGCTCGGACCAGATGGTCAAAAGCGCCCACCTCGAGACGCCCCAGGGCCCCTTCACCGCCGGCTCCCCCGCGCCCGGCACGGCTGCAGGGCCGAAGCTGCTCGACGTCGTCGTCGGCAGCGAAGGCACTCTGGGCGTCATCACGAGTGCAACGCTGAAAGTATCCCCGGCACCCGCTGACAAGGTTTACGGTTCTTGGGCCTTCCCCTCCTTTGCTGCCGGGGCCGACGCCATGCGCCAGCTCAGGAACGACGGCGCCCGCGGCGACATGCCGCACGTCTGCCGGTTGAGCGACACGGATGAGACGGCGTCGAGCCTCAAACTCGGCGGATGGAAGACGGCAGCACTGTCACACTACCTCTCGGCCCGCGGCCTTAAGACGCCAGCCCTGGCACTCTTTGTCTGGGAGGGCGGCAGCCACCAGATCCGGGCACGCAAGCGCCGCAGCGCAAGAATCCTGCGCCGGGCCGGCGGCATCCCCCTCGGGCCGCTGCCCGGTAAATCCTGGGAGCACGGACGGTTCAGCGGCCCCTATCTGCGCGATGAGTTGCTGACCCGCGGCGTCTATGTGGAAACCCTGGAGACCTCCACTACGTGGGGCCGTGTTGCTGAGACCTACCGCAGTGTCCGGCAAGCCATCCTCGACGCACTAGAGGAACGGGGCGCGGGGGCCTACGTCCAGACGCACATCTCCCATGTATATTCCGACGGGGCCTCGCTGTATTTCACTTTTCTATCCGGGCTGGAGGAGGACGGCTTGGCGCAAAATGCCCGGGTCAAGGCGGCCGCTTCTCAGGCGATCGTCGCGGCCTGCGCCACGATCACCCACCACCACGCCGTGGGAATGGACCACGCCCCATACCTGGGCGCAGAAATCGGCAGCCTAGGCATCAAGGTACTGGTCGGCATCAAGGACACCCTCGATCCCGAAGGCATCATGAACCCGGGCAAGCTCATCCCCTCCACACTTCCGCAGCCCAGCACACCCAACGTCAAGGAGCAATCATGAATCGCACCATCGAATCCCTGAGCAATGCAACCGTCCTCATCACCGGAGCCGCCATGGGAATGGGCAGAATGTACGCACAGCTAGCGGTTGCCGACCATGCCGCCCACGTTGTCCTATGGGACGTCAATGAAGAGCAGCTGGCGGCGGCGGTCACCGAACTGAGCGGCCGCGGCTCGGCGATCCACAGTTATGTAGTGGATGTCAGCAAGCTGGAGGACATCGAGGCTGCGGCGGAAAAGGTGCGCCACGAGGTTGGCACCCCCGATATTCTCATCAACAACGCCGGAATTGTGCGCGGCAAGTACTTTTGGGAGCACGACCAGCGAAGTGACATTGCCGCTACCATGGCCATCAATACGCTGGCGCTGATGCACATCACCCGGGAATTCCTGCCGGCCATGATCGAGGGCGGCAGGACGTCCCGGATCGTGAACGTGGCCTCGGCTGCCGGACTGCTGGCCAACCCGCGCATGAGCGTTTACTCCTCCTCCAAATGGGCCGTCATTGGCTGGAGCGACTCCTTGCGGCTGGAACTGGTGCAGGCGGGCCACGACCACGTCAAGGTGACAACGTTCTGCCCCAGCTATATCAAGACCGGCATGTTTGAAGGGGCACGCGGACCGCTGCTGACCCCGCTGATGGAACCCGCCGTGGTGACGGAGCGGGTGTGGCGGGCAATGAAGGAAGGCACACCCATACTGATGATGCCGTGGACCGTGAAACTGAGCTCCGCCCTGCGCGGGATTCTGCCCATTGCCGCCTGGGATGTGGTGGCTGGGCGGGTGTTCGGTGTCTACAAATCCATGGAGCACTTCACCGGGCGCAAGTAGAAAGCGGAGCACGGCACCCAGAGGAAATCTCTGCGCATCCTGACCCTACCCAAATCATTACGGCCAATGGTGTCCACCAGAGCTGGGTTAACGCAGTACTGGGGCCGCGCGTGCTGCGCTGCCCCAGTACTTGTCTAGGCCGGGATTTACGGCTGTGCGGCTGCCACCTGTGGGTAGAAGTTTTCCAGCGGAGCGCTGAGTCCCGCTCTGACGTTGACGGAGGTATCGTCAGCCAACACTTCATACTGCGAGAGCCCGCCAACACTGGATGGTACTGAAGGGGTGATAATTGTCGTTCAATTTGGTGAGTTTCTCATGTGCCGGTTGCATCCATCTATGGTTGAGACCGGTGCTGGTTCAGTTGGGCGTGGGTCGCCTCGAGTCGACTGTCATTAAGGGTTCCATGCCCGGCACCACGAATGCCCTCATTACCCTGGCTGCATTCCCCGATGCCGTCGGCAAGCTGCGCGCCAGCGGCATCAGGACCAACAACCACACAAGCTCAACCGGCGGGTTATTCCGGGCTTTCCGTGCCCCGAGAGACCTGGCCTGGCGGGTGACTCAGCGGTGCGGCCACCCGGTATAGGCCTCGGCCAGGTACTGCTGCCCGTACCGGGAGTTCACTACACCCTCGAGCTCACCCAAGATCCGCTGACGTTCAAAGGTGCTCTGATCCTCACGACTGTGCAGCATCGTAGTCATCCAGTAAGAGAAGTTCTGCGCTTTCCAAACCCGTTCGAGCGCCGTATCACTGTAGCCGTCCACGAGCTCGCTGGAGCCTGTGCCGTAGAACGACTCGAGCGCCTCGAACAGTACCTTCACATCGGCCAAGGCCAGGTTCAGTCCCTTCGCCCCGGTGGGTGGGACGGTATGGCCGGCGTCGCCGGCAAGGAAGAGATTGCCGAAGCGCAGCGGTTCACAGACGTAGGAACGGAAAGGCAACACCATTTTTTCAAAGATCGGCCCCCGCTTGAGTGTGAAACCGTCGGGTCCGTCCACGCGCCGTTGCAGCTCGGCCCAAATCCGCTCATCACTCCAGGTACTGGCATCCTCGGCCGGGTCGCACTGGAAGTACATGCGCTGGACGTTGCCACTGCGCTGACTGATCAGCGCAAAGCCATGCTCGGAGTGCGCGTAAATCAGCTCCGGCGCGCTCGGCGGTGCCTCCGTCAAAATGCCGAACCACGCAAACGGGTAGGCGATGAAGTGGTCGCTACGCTCCTGCGCGGGGATGGCCCTTTTGCAGATGCCTTGGGACCCGTCAGTTCCGGCGATGAAATCGGCGTGGACCTCGAAGCGCTGCCCAGTGGCATCGGTGAACCGGATCTTGGGCACAGCCGTTTCCAGGTCCAACACCTCGCTCTCGGTGACGGAGTAGCGGACGTCTCCACCGTCGCGCGCACGGGCCGCGGCGAGGTCAAAAAAGACCTCATTTTGCGGGTACAACCACACGGACTCGCCCACTAGATCCTGGAAATCCAGCCGATGACTGACGCCCTTGAACCGAAGATCGATCCCATCGTGGCGGTGACCGTGCGTGAGCACCCGGCCATCAATGCCCGTCTCGGTCAGCATTCTCACCGAACCGGCTTCCAGAATCCCTGCACGGTGGGTCTTATAGATGGTCTCGTGGTCGCGCTTTTCAATCACAATGTTCTCGATGCCTGCCCTCGAGAGCAAGTGAGAGAGCATGAGACCCGCAGGTCCGCCTCCCACAATGCCAACCTGGGTCCTGACAATCTGCGGCTCAGTGCTCATAGTGTCTCCTGACGTGAGAGGGGAATGTTCATTTCAAGCAACATTGACAGCTACAGGCACGAATCTCCTTAGCGTTCTCATTGAATAAGAATTTACCCCTCGTGCGGTGATCACCGTAGCTCAGCCTCGGCGCCCCGAGTTTGGCATCTCGGCGCACGTCAGATTATTGACCCCCTTATTGACCGCCTTATTGACCCACGGCACGCGCTATCCCCCGGGCCCCGGTCATCAAGGCGGGCAGGATGGAATGGATGTTGGTGCCATCCCGGGCAATGACGACGCCGAGGGCGGCCAGGGCAATATTGCCCCGGCCCAGCACGGGAACCGCAACACCTGTGGTGCCCTCATCCAACAGTCCATCAAAAGCTGCATACCCCTGGCTGCGCACCCGGGCTAGAACCTGTCTGAAGTCGCCGGGCCCTGCCCCGTTGGGAAGATCGGGACTGGGATGCGCCCGCAAATACGCCTCTTGAACGTGGGGGGCCGCGAAGGCCAACAACACCATGCCCGAGGATGTTTTATTCACGGGCAGCCTTCCAGCAACGCGCGCCTGGTTGACCACCGAGTCCCGACCGGAGAGCCGCTCAATGAAAAGTACATCGTCATCTTGCAGCAAACCCAGTTGGGTATGCTGGCCCACCACCGCCTGAATGTCCTTCATGAACGGCATGGCAGCCTCGCGCAGATCCAGCGCAGGCGAGCTGCGCGAGGCAAGTTCCCACAGACCCAGGCCCAACCGCAAGCCACCTGAGTCGTCCTTGCGGAGGAAGTCGTACTGGATCAGCGCGGTCACCAACCGATACGTCGAGGCCAAGGGAATCTTTGCCCGTCCCGACAGGCTACTGATGGACAGCGCCGTCGCGTCAGCATCAAAACATCCCAGAATACGCACCACCCGGTCCAGTGATGAATCGCCCGACTTCGAATTTGCCATGGGGCCATGCTCGCACGTGCCGGGCACAAAGTCGCTTCCATCCAGCCAAAGCCGCAGCCTCCCCTGTCGCAGGCGACAGAGGAGGCTGCGGCCACTTAGTCGCCACGAGTGCGGATAGAATCGAGCCACCCGGGAGGACGACTTCCCGATGACAGCATTCCTGACGGAGACGGAGGCGGCAATGGCTGGCGGCAACCGTGACCCTGGCCGCACTGTCACCTCGAAGGTGTTGGCCATCCTGGAGGTGTTTGAGAAGTCCCGCGGACCCGTGACGCTGAGCGACATTTGTGAGCAATCAGGCTTGCCGTTGAGCACCGCCCACAGGCTGGTGGGCGAACTCACAGAATGGGGACTACTCTCCCGCGGCGCAAACGGCAGGTACCAACCTGGAATCCGCCTATGGGAGTTGGCCCAAAACGCCGGCCGTCAGCTGCGCGAAACCGCCCGGCCTTTCATCCAGGACCTGTTCTCCCTCACGGGCGAGACGGCGCAGTTGGCCGTCCGCGAGGGACATGAGGTGCTTTACATTGAGCGCATCTACGGCACCAAGCGCGTGCCGCGTGCCTCACGAGTGGGCGGGCGCCTCCCCATGCATGCGACGGCCGTCGGCAAGGTCATTCTGGCCTTCGAAGAGGAGTGGGTACGCACGGCCTATTTGAACCGGACGCTTGAGCAAAGCACGGCCCACACCCACGTCAACCCACGCCGACTCGCCAGCGAGCTCACAAATATCAGGGCGCAAGGCTACGCCACAACCCTGGAGGAGGCCCGCCTCGGCGCCTGTTCCATCGCCGTCCCGGTGTTTCATACCGGCAGGATCGGGGCCGGGATAGGCCTCGTTCTACCGTCGACGCAAGCATCCAGCATGACCAAGCACCTCGCTGTGCTCAAGGGGGTGTCCGCCCACATTGAGCGCGCCACGGCTCATATTCCTCTGGAGTCCCTGCTCGGCGCCCACCGCGCCTGATTTTCCGCAGGGCGGGCCGCGCATTGCTTTCCACTGAGTGGAAACTTTTCCTTTACAGGAACCTGTGACCCCCGCAACACTGAGGGCATGAGTTCGGCGAGGGCGGTTGCCCGTCGCCGGGAACAATCCCAAGGAGTCCACATGTCTTCCACCAAGGAAACCGCACCCGGTTGCCCGTTCGGGCACGGAGCCCAGGCGCCTGCCGGGCACCACGGCTACGAACCCTTTTCCATGAAGGATCCCTTCCCGGCCTATGCCGAGCTCCGTGCCGAACAGCCCGTCATGTTTGATGAGCGCATCAATTACTTCGTCGCGACTCGCTATGACGACATCAAGGCCGTCTTCGAAGACTGGGGGACGTTCTCCAGCGAAAACGCCCAGGCACCCGTACGTGAGCGCGGCCCTGCCGCGAAGCAGATCATGACCGACGGCGGTTTCACCGCCTACTCCGGTCTCTCGGCCCGGGTGCCCCCGGAGCACACCCGGATGCGAGCCATCGTGCAGAAGGCGTTCACGCCGCGTCGCTACAAGGCGCTGGAGCCCGACATCCGCGCCAACGTCGTAGAGCGTCTTGAGAGCATGCTAGGCCGCCCCGAACGCACCGGTGACATGGTGGCCGATCTGGCCTACGACATCCCCACCATCACCATCTTGACGTTGATCGGCGCCGACACGGCGGAGATTGATAAATACAAGCGCTGGTCAGATTCCCGTGCCGCCATGACCTGGGGCAACCTCAACGATGAGGAACAGATCCCGCACGCCCACAACCTGGTGGACTACTGGCAGGAATGCCAGCGCCTGGTGCAGGCGGCGCATGAGCACGGCGGCGACAACCTCACGGCCGACCTCGTCGCAGCCCAGGCCGGCGGTGCCGAAATCACCGACCACGAGATTGCCTCCGTGCTCTACAGCCTGCTGTTTGCCGGACATGAAACCACCACAACACTGATCTCCAACTGTGTGCGTGTGCTATTGGCGCACCCGGAGCAGTGGCAGCAGCTCGTGGCTGAACCGAAGAAGATCCCGGGGGCCATTGACGAGATCCTGCGCTATTCCGGTTCCATTGTCGGCTGGCGTCGCAAGGCGCTCAAGGACACCACGATCGGCGGTGTGACGATCCCGGCCGGCGCTGGTGTGCTGCTTCTCATGGGCTCCGCCAACCGTGACGACGCACGTTTTGAGGACGGGGAAGCTTTTGACATTTCCCGTCCCAACGCCCGCGAACACCTCTCGTTCGGCTTCGGCATCCACTACTGCCTCGGCAACATGCTGGCGAAGCTGCAGGCGAAGATCGCACTCGAGGAGATCACCCGGCTGCTCCCCACGCTGACCCTGACCGAGCCCGAAAGCATCACGTTCCGGGAGAACCTGTCCTTCCGTGTCCCCGAATCCGTCCCCGTCGCTTGGAAGGCCTAGCAGCATGCAAAGCAATAAGTACATTCAATTCTTCGACGGCGGGATCGAGCCGAAGCTGGAAACCCTGGGTGGCAAGGGTGCATCCCTCGTCACCATGACAAGCGCCGGCATGCCCGTCCCTCCCGGCTTCGTGGTCACGACCGCGGAATTCGACGCGTTCATGACCGCGGCAGGAATCACCGAACAGATCTGCGCCTTGCTTGAAGGCTTGGACCCGGAGGACGTCGCCGAGGTGGACCGGATCGCCGCTCAGATTCGCGCCGACATCATCTCGCGGCCCGTTCCGGCCGAGCTGCGAGACCTGACGAAGCATGCCTACGAATCACTCATGGGCCGCTTTGAGCAGCCGGTGCCCGTTGCCGTCCGCTCGTCGGCGACGGCCGAGGACCTGCCCGACGCGTCCTTCGCAGGCCAGCAGGACACGTACCTCTGGCTAAACGGATTCGAGGCCGTGGGTGAACACATCCGCCAATGCTGGGCATCGCTCTACACAGCGCGGGCCATCCTGTACCGGTTGAAAAACAACATTCCGGACGAGGGCCTGTCCATGGCTGTCGTGGTACAAAAGATGGTCAACGCGAAGGTCTCCGGCGTCGCCATGACCATGGATCCAGCCACGGGCGACCGCTCCAAAATCACCATTGACGCCTCCTACGGGGTCGGCGAAATGGTGGTCTCGGGCCTCGTGACACCTGACAACATCCAGCTGGATAAGGTCACGCTGACACTCATTCACGAAACCATCGGCGCCAAACACGCCGAGCTGATCCCGGATGCGGCATCAGCGTCCCTCACCGAACGCGAGGTCGACGCCGAGCGCCGTGCCGTGCGCAGCCTCAGCGACGATGAGCTCCTCGCCGTGGCACAGATGGCCAAGCGGGCCGAAAAGCACTACAAGTGCCCGCAGGACATCGAGTGGGCTCTAGACCGCGACCTGCCCGACGGCGAGAACCTCCTGCTGCTGCAGTCCCGCCCCGAAACCGTGCACTCGGCCAAGCCCGTCACGGCGCCAAACCCGATTATCGGCGGCGGCTTTGCGGCCGCCATGGGCTTCCGCCTCCCTACCGCCTCCGCCTAGCACTCAGGCCTTTCGGCCCTGCCATTTTTTCTTTCTCCGATTGCATCCCGACATGGCTCAGTGTTGAGCCACCACCCGAAAGGCACGTCATGTCCATGAAGTCCTTCCCGAAGCCCTCCGAGCTGGCGGTCCCCGCCGGCGCCGAGGGCTGGGAGAAGCTGTACCCGTACTATCTGGTTTTTCAGGACAAGCTCAAGGACGCTGAGGACTCGAAGTTCTGGTTCTGCGACTCGCAGCACTGGCCCACCGTGTTCAAGCCCTTCGAGACCATTGGTGGCGAATTCGCCGTGAAGTGTTTGGGGCAGTACAACGCCCGGCACCTCATGATCCCCAACGCCAACGGCATCGAATTCCGCATACACCTCGGTTACCTCTACATGTCCCCCATCCCGGTGCCCGACGAGCAAATCGCGGCCCGCGTGCCGTTGTTCGAGGAGCGGGTTGGCCACTACTTCCAGAACTGGGACGAAAAGCTGGTCCAGTGGCACACGAAAGTGCGCGCCACAATCGCCGAGATGGAGACCCTGAGCTTCAAGAAGCTGCCCGACATGGTGCCGATGGAGGACATCCTCTCGGGCAAGGGCAAGGACGGCTCCGAGGTGTTGCTGGAGAACTACGACCGGCTCATCCAGCTGGCCTACCAGAACTGGCAATACCACTTTGAGTTCCTGAACCTTGGCTACATCGCATACCTGGACTTCTTCAACTTCGCCAAAACAGTCTTCCCCAACATCCCTGACCAGTCGATCGCCACCATGGTTCAGGGCGTGGACATGGAGCTGTTCCGTCCCGATGACGAGCTCAAGGCGCTGGCGAAGACCGCCGTCGAGCTGGGTCTTCAGCCGGCATTCGTGAACGCGGACGACGCCGACGCCACCTTGGCCGCGCTGGCCGCCGCGACCGGCGGGGAGCAGTGGCTCGCCCAGTACGAGGGCGCCAAAGATCCGTGGTTCAACTTCACCTCGGGCAACGGCTTCTACGGGCATGACAAGTACTGGTCCGAATACCAGGAGATCCCCTTGGGCTACATTGCCGACTACATTCGCCGGCTCGACGACGGCCAGGAGATCATGCGCCCCAAGGAGGCGCTGATCGTGGAGAAGGACCGCATCGTTGAGGAATACCGCGAACTGCTCGACGGCGAGAACCTGGCCGCGTTCGACGCCAAGCGTGAGCTCGCGGCCACCGCGTACCCGTACGTGGAAAACCACAACTTCTACATTGAGCACTGGACCATGGGCGTGTTCTGGCGCAAGGTCCGTGAGCTGTCCCGCATGATGCATGCCGAGGGGTTCTGGAATGAGCCCGAGGACCTGCTGTACCTGGGCCGCAACGAGGTCCGCGACGCCCTGTTTGATCTGGTGACGAGCTGGGGCGTGGGAGCAGCCGCACCCATCGGCGTCGTGTACTGGCCGGAGGAAATTGAGCGCCGCCGCCTCATTGTTGATGCGCTGAAAACCGCTCGACCGCAACCGGCACTGAACACGCCGCCGGAATCCATCACCGAACCGTTCACCCGCATGTTGTGGGGCATCACCACCGAGCAGGTTCAGCAGTGGCTCAATGCCGGCGACGCCCCCGAAGGCAGCGGCCTGCAGGGCATGGCGGCTTCCCCCGGTACCGTCGTCGGGCAGGCCCGCGTCATTCAGGACGCCGATCAGCTCTCTGAGGTACTACCCGGTGAGATTCTGGTCGCCACCATCACGGCTCCGAGCTGGGGTCCCATCTTCGGGCGGATCAAGGCCACCGTGACCGACATTGGCGGCATGATGAGCCATGCGGCGATTGTCTGCCGCGAATACGGGCTGCCCGCCGTCACGGGAACCGGCACGGCCTCCACCACCATCAAGACCGGCCAGTGGTTGCGCGTGAACGGCACGAAGGGCACCGTGGAGATCCTGGAGCACCCCCCGGTCGAGGGCCCCGGCGCCCACAGCCACGCCCATGACGAGCCGGCTCATGTCTGAGTCCCCCTGGTCACGGCACCGTCCGTGCCGTCGACACCAGCCGCCCGGACCGCCCTCATCACGGGGGCGGCCGGCGGCCTGGGCCGGGCCTTCGCGCTCGGCTTTGGCGCCCGCGGCTACCGGGTGGTGGCCGCCGATGTGAATCTGACCGGGGCGCAGGAGACGGCCGAGCTCGTGCGGGCCGCCGGCTCCGACGCCGTGGCCGTGGCCGCTGATGTGACGAGTCTGTCCTCCACGCAGGCCCTCGCCGAGAAAGCGGCGGCGTTTGGCGGCGGCAGCATCGAGGTCGTCATCAACAATGCCGCCATCTACGCCACGGTCACCCGCAGCCCGTTCGAGGACATTGACATGGACGAGTGGGATCTGGTCATGAACGTGAACTTGAAGGGTCCCTGGCTCGTGACGAAGGCGGCGAGCCCCTATCTGGCCGACGGCGCCCGTGTCATCAACCTCTCCTCGGCGACCGTGTACTCCGGCTCGGAGCAGTGGATGCATTACGTGGCCTCCAAGGGTGGCGTCATTGCCATGACCCGGGTCCTGGCCAAGGAGCTTGGCCGCCGAAATATCACAGTCAACGCCATCGCTCCCGGGTTCACGCTCACGGAGGCCAGCTACGGGCTCATGGATAACGCCGAAAATTACGGGGTTGACCGGGGCGCGCTTAAACGGGCCAGCCAGCCCGAAGACATTGTCGGCGCGGCCCTGTTCCTGGCCGGCACTGACAGTTCCTACATCACCGGGCAAACCCTCGTCGTCGACGGCGGCCGGCAGTTCATCTAACTTCGCCTCACCGAAAGGGAGCAACCATGCCAACGGTTCATTTCACCGATACCGAGGGAACGGTCCGCCAGATTGCGGGTACGACGGGCGACTCCGTCATGGAGACGGCCGTGCGCAACGGCGTGCCCGGCATCTTGGCCGAGTGTGGCGGGTCGCTGTCCTGCGCCACGTGCCACGTCTTTGTCCGCGAGGACGACTTCGCCGCACTGCCCGCCATGGAGGACATGGAGGACGAGATGTTGTACGGCACGGCCGTCGACCGGGAGGACACCTCCCGCCTGTCCTGCCAAGTGCGCCTGTGCGAGGGCCAGGAGCTGCATGTCACCACACCGGAAACGCAGGCCTAACCCATGCCCACCACACCAGCCACCATTACGGAGCCGCCACGCGCCGCACCGGAGCAGACGGGTCTGTTGATCGTAGGTGCCAGCCAGTCCGGCGTGCAACTGGCCATCTCACTGCGGGCCTTGGGCTTCGACGAGCACATCACGCTACTGGGCGACGAGGATCACCGCCCTTACCAGCGCCCTGCCCTGTCCAAGGACTTCCTGCAGGGCACTGTTGAGAGCGAATCCCTGATCTTCCGCTCCAACGCGTATTGGGACGAGCACAACGTCACGCTCGTCAAGGGTGAACGCATCACGGCCGTGGACAAGGCCGACGACGGCTCCGGGGTGGCGCATGCGAGCTCCGGCACCACGTTCGCGTTTCGCCGGCTGGCCCTGACCGTAGGTGCCCGGGCGCGGCGCATGGACGTCCACGGCGGCGAGCTGTCCGGCGTCGTATATTTGCGCAACGCCGACGACGCACTGGCACTGAGGGACATCGCCCCAGCCGCACGGGACGTCGTCGTGATTGGTGGCGGCTTCATCGGGCTCGAGGCGGCGTCGAGCCTGCACAAGATGGGCAAGAACGTTGCCGTGCTCGAACACGGGCCGCGCCTGGTGGGCCGGGCCGTGGGCACCGACACCTCCGAGTTCTTCCTGCAGGCCCACACCGAACGCGGCCTGGACATTCACCTGAACACGCAAGCCACCCGGTTCCTCGATGACGGCCAAGGTGCCGTGTCCGGCGTCGAACTGGCAGACGGCACGCTCCTGCCAGCCCAGATCGTGCTCATCGGCATTGGCGTCATCCCCAACACCGAACTGGCCGAAGCGATGGGCTTGGCGGTGGATAACGGCATCCTTGTCGACGGGAACGCCCTAGCGTCCGACGGCACCACGGTGGCCGTGGGCGATGTGGCGAACATGCCCAACCCGCTGCCTGGCTCCCCCGACGGTGAGCGCATTCGGCTGGAGAGCGTGAACAACGCGATCGAGCATGCGAAGGTTGCCGCATATTCCCTCGTGGGGCGGCGTGAGGACTATGCGGGGATTCCGTGGTTCTGGTCCAACCAGGCCGATCTGAAGCTGCAGATTGCCGGCCTGTCGCTGGGCTACGACCAGACCCTGGTACGGCGCGACGACGAGCGCGGCAAGTTTTCCGTGCTGTATTACCGTGCTGGCCACATTATCGCCGCCGACTGCGTCAACACCCCCTTGGACTTCATGGCCGTCAAGAATGCCCTGGCCAAGGGGCAGAACATCCCGGCCGCCGCCGCCTCCGACGCGACAGTGCCGCTGAAGTCCGTTACGACGACCCCCTGACCTTGGCACTCTTTTAGGAGCAAGCATGAGAAATCGCCATTCCACCACCGAACAGGCCGCTGGAGCCCCCGTCTGGGCCGCGGCGGACCCTGCAGCCCATGCCGAGGACCCGCGGGCACAGGCCTTCGCCGCCGCGCACCCGATCCGGCCCGTGCCGGCCACCGGCCCCGTGGACACGAGCCCCATTGCGTGTACGCCCTCCACTGGTTTTGCTGAGCTCTGGGTCGCCGTAGTGACCGAGACGCGCACCCGCGGCAATGACATCCACCTGCCCATTTCATTGGCGTACGCATCCCGCCTGTGTGACGCCCATCCGGAGGCCGACCGCGAACTGGTCATGGTCAGCGTGCTCCTGCATGACACGGGCTGGGCTCACGTGGACGAGTCACGGATCATTTCCGAAGGCTTCTCAGGGGACTGGCGCAAGGCGGCCATCCGCTACGAGCACGAGGTAGAGGGCTGCAAGGTGGCCCGGCGAGTGCTGCCGCCGCTAGGCTACTCCCCCGACTTCGTTGAGCGGGTGTGCGAGATCATCGACGGCCACGACACCCGGCCCGTGGCATACTCCCTGGAGGATGCATTGATGCGAGACGCGGACCGGCTGTGGAGGTTCGATCAGGCCGGCATTGCGCTGGCGTCAACGTGGTTCGCCATGGACCCGGCCACGTACACGGACCGGCTTGCCACCGAGATCATCCCCGAGCTCATCACCCGCGCCGCCGTCGACATGGGCAGCGCCGACCTGGCCCGCTCCAACTCCCTCCTCAAGACACAGGTGATCCGATGAGCAACGCCATCGAGGCACGTGCCGCCCTGTCCCTGCCCTACACGCACGTGGACACCCTGTTCATCGACGGCGCCTGGACACCGGCACTGGGCACGGAGCGCAGCAACGTCACGGACCCGGCCACCGGCCAGGTGTGGGGCTCGGTGCCCAACGGGAACCCGCTCGACCTCGACAGGGCCGCCACTGCCGCCCGGCGCGCCTTCGACGCCGGTGTCTGGCCGCGCCTGACGCCGAGCGAGCGCGCCGGCTACCTGATGCGCATCGCCGACGAGGTGGAACGGCGCGCGGAGGAGCTGGCGCTGACCAACACGCGCGAAAACGGCTCACCCCTGGCCGAGTCGCGGGGTGCGGCAGCCAACGCGGCCGGCATCTTCCGCTACTTCGCCACCCTGGCCGACCACCTGGAACGCGAGGATGTGCGCCCGTTCCCATCCGGCGTCGGCGAAACCGTGGTGCGCCGGGATCCCGTGGGCGTGTGCTCACTGATTGCACCGTGGAACTTCCCCATCAACTTAATGGTCATCAAATTGGCCCCAGCCCTGCTGGCTGGCTGCACGGTGGTCATGAAGCCAGCTTCCCCCACCCCGCTGTCCCTGCGCCTGATAGTGGACGCCGTGGCAGCCGCGGGGGTGCCGGCCGGCGTCGTCAATCTCGTCACCGGCAACGGCGCACTCGGCGATGCCATGGTCAAGCACCCCCTCGTGGACAAGGTCGCGTTCACGGGCTCGACGCCGGTCGGGCGCAAGATCGCCTCGGCCGCCGGCGCCCTGTTGCGCCCGGTCACCCTGGAATTGGGCGGGAAATCCAGCGCCATCGTGCTCCCCGACGCGGATCTGAACGCCATGAGTGAGGTACTAATCCGCTCATGCATGCGCAACACAGGCCAGACCTGTTACATCTCCACCCGCATCCTTGCCACCTCGTCGCGTTACAACGACGTGGTGGACATGGTGACCGCCACCATTGCGGCCGGCCGTCAGGGGGACCCACTGGATACTGCAACCGTCTTTGGCCCGTCGGCAACCGCCTCCCAGTTCGCCACCGTCATGGAGTATGTCCAATCAGGCCATGCCGAAGGGGCCAAGGCCACCACGGGCGGCCGGGCCGCAACCCTCGGGGATGGACTCGACGGCGGCTACTTCGTGGAGCCCACAGTCTTTGCCGACGTGGACCCCGGCATGCGCATTTCTCGGGAGGAAATCTTTGGACCCGTGCTGTCGGTGCTGAAATACGACACGGTCGAGGATGCGGTCGCGTTGGCGAACAACACCGAGTTCGGCCTGGGCGGTCTCGTTTTCGGAGCCGATCCCGACGCCGCCATGGACGTTGCCAACCGCCTCGACACCGGCTCGGTGGGCGTGAACTTCTTTGCCTCCAACCACGCCGCACCGTTTGGCGGCCGCCACGATTCGGGGCTGGGCACCGAATACGGCGTCGAGGGCCTCAATGCCTACCTCAGCTACAAGTCAATCCACCGCCGCTGACTTTGGCGCAGCGGCGGTGCTGGCGTGCCGTCCCGTGCCAGCCGCCGCGCGTCATCAGTTCCCGGCGGAGGCGCGGAATCTGCGAGACTGGTCCTAAGCAATATTCCCGGCACAGTTCGTGCCGGCTCCCCCACCGGAAGTGGTCCTGTGCGTTACATCAAGCTGCGTGATCTTACCGTCTCTGCCGTCGGTCTGGGTTGCATGGGCATGTCCCATATCTACACCGGCCGCGACCAGTCAGACGCGGAATCGATCCGCACTGTTCACCGGGCCCTGGAGCTCGGTGTCACACACTTTGACAGTGCCGAGATCTATGGGCCATTCAAGAACGAGATCCTGCTCGGTAAGGCCCTCAAGGGGCGCCGAGATGACGTCGTCGTCACCTCAAAGTTCGGCATGATCACGCACACCGGCAACCCTGGCCCGCTCGACAGCTCGGCCGCGAACATTCGCGCCGCCGTCGAAGGTTCCCTGCGCCGCCTCGACACCGACTACATCGACCTGTACTACCAGCATCGAGTGGATCCGTCTGTGCCGATCGAGGACGTCATCGGCACGTTGACCGAGCTCATCGACGAGGGCAAGATTCGCCACATTGGTCTCTCCGAAGCTGGCCCGGACACCATTCGCCGCGCGAACGCCGTACACCCCATCACGGCCCTGCAGTCGGAGTATTCGCTGTGGACGCGCGACGGCGAGGATGGCACCTTGGACCTGCTCTCGGAGCTCGGCATCGGGTTCGTGCCCTACTCTCCGCTGGGACGCGGACTTCTCAGCGGTACCATCCGCTCCCTCGAGTCGCTCGACGCCGACGACTGGCGCCGCACGAACCCGCGCTTCGCCGACGGGGCACTGGCCACGAACCTGCAGAGGCTCGAAGAAGTCGAAGCGGTGGCCCAGGAAGTTGGTGCCACCTGCTCCCAGCTCGCCTTGGCGTGGTTGCTCGCCAAGGGCGCGGACTGGTCGCCCATCCCCGGCACGATCCGCATCTCCCACCTCGAGGAGGACCTAGCGGCCGTCGACGTGCGCCTCACTCCGGAGCAGGTGCTCGTGCTGGACAACGTCACCCAACCCGAAGGCGATCACCACACGGCTGCGCAGGCGAAGGCCTTCGACCGTGCCAACTCACTGGCTCCGGCATCGCAGCCTCATGTCTGAGCCCCTACGAGTAGTCCTCATTGGTAGCGGGCCGGCGCTAACTCCTCTGGCCGAGGCGTTGCTGGCGGAAGGAACCGCCGTCACAGTCATCGCACCGGAACTAAAAAACACAGGGGCTGCAGTGCTCGGTGATATCGCCAATGATGCGCTGGTGACTGCGGACATTGTGATGACGTTCGATCCGCCCGTCGCCTCGCTTAAGGTGGCCAGACAGGTATCCCCACTGCTCAATCCCGGGGCTGTGTACGCGGATTTCAACCCCGGCACCCCAGATATGAAAAGGCGGATGGCCGAGCTGTTCCCTGACGGTAGCTTTGCCGAGGGGACCTTTACAGTGGTGCCAGAACTCCGCGCAGACGTTGCTGGTTCAGGTGCGCCCGCCGTGGCGGAGCTGCTGACAGGCGTCGGGGTTGCCGTCGAAAACACTTCAGAGGCCCTGGGAGATGCCGCGGCGCGTGAGATTCTGCGCGGCATGCTGGATAAGTCGTTGGCGGCCGCAGTTATCGACGTGCTCTGGGCCGCCGAAAGCCTTGGCCAGAAGGACTGGGCCTACCAACAGGTCCTTGCCACGTTCGAGGCCAGCTCCGCCGCCACGGCCACGGGCTACCTCAACGGCACAGCGCAGCACTTGAAGCGCCGGCAGATGGAGATGATGGACGTTGTTGAGACCATGCGCGAGACAGGGTACGACAGCACCCTTGTAGCCGCGATCGAGACGAACTACTCGCGCATTCTGCACGGCAAGCGAGTACCGTTTAGCAAGCTTAAGTAGTTTGCACGGAGGAAGGCCCCGAGCAACGCAGATACGTCACTCGGAGCCTTCCGCAAGTTGTACTAGTTGTATTAGTAGTCGAGTTGCTTTTGCAGGGCGTCAAGGACAATGTAGCAAGGCAGAACTTGGGCCACGCTGGAGTTGGGCTCGCGCCCTTCGGTGATCGCCGCAACGAACTCCCGGTCCTGCAATTCAATGCCGTTCATTGACACGGCCACCTTGGATACATCGATTTGTTCTTCTTTGCCGGTAAACAAATCGTCGTAGCGGGCCAGATAAGTGCCAGAGTCGCCAATATAGCGGAAGAAGCTACCCAACGGTCCGTCATTGTTAAAGGAAAGTGACAGCGTACAAATCTTGCCGTTCTCCGTCCTGAGCTGGATTGACATATCCATGGCGATGCCGAGGTCAGGGTTTTTGGGCCCCTGCACAGCGTTGGCCTGAACAACCTTTTCGCCCGTCTGGTATTGGAATAGATCCACCGTGTGAGCGGCATGGTGCCAGAGCAGGTGGTCGCTCCAGGAACGGGGCTGGCCCAAGGCGTTGGAGTTGGTGCGCCGGAAGAAGTAGGTCTGAACATCCATCTGCTGAATGTTGAACTCGCCTGCGGTGATCAGCTTGCGCACGTATTGGTGTGAGGGGTTGAATCGCCGGGTGTGCCCGGCCATGGCAATCAGCCCGGTCTCCTGCTGCACATCGACAATCTCCTGAACACCGGCCAGTGAATCGGCCATGGGGATCTCCACCATGACATGCTTGCCGGCGCGGAGTGCCTGGAGGGTTTGTTCGTGGTGCATGTGGGTTGGTGTCGCAAGGATGACACCATCCAGGTCCTCTTGGGCCAGCAGTTCTGCGTAGTCGGTGAAGGCCGCCTTGGCGCCATATTTGGCGCCGACTTCCTGGGCGACATCCATTTTGCTGTGCGCCACGTACTGGATCTTCGCATCCGCGATCTGGCTGATGGCATCAAGGTGCTTGTGGCCGAAGGCTCCGAGGCCGACGACGGCGAGATTGACGGTCATGAATTCTCCTGGGGGGTGAGGATGAGGTGGCCGACGGAAGTGTTTGACGCCGGTACGTGATTGAAGCGATAGACCTCGTCAACAGTGTCACCGAGGGCACCGCGCATGATCAGCCACATGATGAGCTCCACTCCTTCGGAGCCGGCTTCGCGCATGTATTCCAGATGCGGTTTGTACTGCAGCACCTCGGGCTCATTGATGAGGTCGTCCATGAATTGTTTGTCCCACGGCAGGTTAATGAGCCCGGCGCGGGCGCCCTGGATCTGGTGGCTCATGCCGCCTGTCCCCCACACCTGGACAGAGAGGTCCTCATCAAACTCCTGGACAGCAGCGCGGATCGCCTTGCCAATTGAGAGGCACCGCTCGCCAGAGGGCTGCGGGTACATCACAACATTGACGGCCAAGGGGATGACCTTGCTGGGCCATTTGTCGGGAGTGCCGTACATGAGCGAGAGCGGCACGGTCAGCCCGTGGTCCACTTCGAGCACGTTGAGCACTGTCATATCGAAGTCATCCAGAATCAGCGACGCGGCCAGGTGCGTGGCCAGCTCTGGTGCGCCTTCGACAGTCGGGACGGGGCGTGGGCCGTAGCCCTCGTCGCAGATTTCGAAGCTGTCGGCCACACCGATAGCGAACGTCGGCATGATCTCCATGCCGAAGTAGGACGCGTGGTCGTTGTAGACAATGATCGCCACATCGGGCGTGTTGTCCTTCATCCAGTTCTTGGAGAACTCGTAGCCGTCAAACATGGGCTTCCAGTACGCTTCTTCGGTGCGGCCCATATCGATGGCCGCCCCGACGGCGGGTACGTGGCTCGTTGCGACTCCTGCGGTAATGCGTGCCATCAGGCTTCTCCTCGTTCCTTCTTTGAGCGCCAGCCCTCGATGGAGCGGCCACCTGCGCTCATCATGGCTTGGTACTGCTCAACGTTCATGTCCGTCATGGTGCTGACAGCCTGTACATAGGACTTGCCCTCTGAGGCGAAAATCTTGGACAGGAAGTAGACGTTGCCGCCCTCATCGAGCATCTGTTGGAAATCGCGGGTCAGCACGGCATGCTTCTGACCCTCAGTCAGGTCCCAGTCGGCCAGGTAGCTCTCCTCATCGGCGAGGAAGCGCTTGCGGTTTTCCTCGGTGCGCAAGCTCATGCAGAACTGGTTAAGGGCGAAGCCCTGGCGCGCCTTCTCGATCGTGAAGATCGTGGTTCCCGGGATGTCGTCAAACTGTGTGAAGTCAGGTTTCATGATCAGCTCCAGTAGAGGGTGTTGGGATTAGTCACGAGCAGCTTGTGCTGCAGGGTTGAAGTCGTTGCGATCGAGGGAACATAGTCCACGAGAATGCCGTCGTCGGGCATCTCCTTTTTCATGTTCGGGTGCGGCCAATCGCTTCCCCAGATCACCCGGTCAGGGAACTCTTCAACCACGGTCCTTGCGAAGGGGACCACATCTGCGTAGTACGGGGAGCCGCTGAGACTGAGCCGGTCCGGGCAGCTGACCTTAGTCCAGACATCAGGTGTCTCCCGTAGGAAACGCAGCATGAGTGCGAATTCGGCGTTGTCCAGCGGCTTGCTGACGTCGGGGCGGCCCATATGATCAATCGCGATGGGGATGTTCAGCGAGGTGAAGAAGTCCCACTTTTCCACCAAATCGGCGGGCTCGAAGTACAGCACCACATGCCAGCCGAGCGGGCGGATCTTCTCAATGATGGCACGGTAGTACTCGTCGGGCTTCGGGTCCACCAGTCGCTTGACGTAGTTGAATCGTACGCCGCGAACCCCCAACTCGTGCATGCGGGCCAGCTCATAATCACTCACGTCGGATGTGAGCGTGACAACGCCCCGGGCGGTGTCGCCCGAGTGGGCCAGCACATCCAGCAGCGCGGAGTTGTCGGCGCCGTGGCACGTTGCCTGGACCACAACACTTTTCTCGAAACCGAGGAAGGAGCGCAGCGCGAACAGCTGCTCCCGGCTCGCATCACACGGGGTGTACTTGCGCTCTGGCGCGAACGGGAACTCGTCCCCCGGACCGAACACGTGACAGTGGGCATCGACGGCCCCGGCAGGGACCTTGAAGGTGGGCCGGGTCGGGTTGGCATCCCAGTCCAACCAGGTGGCGTCTTTGGTAAAAGCCGGCATATCAGAGTCCTTTCGCGGAGAGCGTGGCATCGAGACGGGGGAACACGCGGCGGGCGTTGCCAGCGAAGATTGTGGCACGCTCCTCGTCTGAGATGAACGCCTCGTCAATGTAGCGCTTGGTGTCATCAAAGTAGTACCCGGTCTGCGGGTCGATGCCACGCACCGCCCCAATCATTTCCGAGCCGAACAGGATGTTCTTTTTGTCAATGACCTTGACCAGCAGGTCAATGCCGGGCTGGTGATAGACGCACGTATCGAAGAAGACGTTGTTCATCAAATGGGTGTCGAGGCTGGGCTGCTTGAGCATATCGGCCAGGCCCCGGTAACGTCCCCAGTGATAGGGCACGGCGCCGCCGCCATGCGGAATCAGGAAGCGCAGCGTTGGGAAGTCCTTGAACAAGTTACCCTGGAGAAGCTGCATGAATGCCGTGGTATCCGCGTTCATGTAATGGGCTCCGGTGGCGTGAAAGTTCGGATTGCACGACGCCGAAACGTGAATCATGGCGGGCACGTCCAGTTCCACGAGCTTCTCGTAGAGCGGGTACCAGTACTTGTCCGTCAGCGGAACCGTTTCCCACTTCCCACCGCTGGGGTCCGGATTCAGATTGACGCCAATGAACCCGAGCTCGGTGACGCAGCGTTCGAGCTCGGCCATGGTCTCATCCAGGTTGGCGCCCGGGGACTGCGGGAGCTGGCCCACGCCAATGAACGTTTCGGGGAATAGATCAACAACGCGCTTGATCAAGTTGTTGCACGCAACGGTCCACTCGGCGCTGATGCGCTGGTCGCCCTCGTGGTGGCCCATGGCTGAGGCGCGGGGAGAAAAGATCGTCAGATCAGTACCGCGGGCCGTGATGAGCTTGAGCTGGTTTTCCTCGATGCTGGCACGGATCACGTCATCGGAGATCTCAGGGTAGGCCGGCGTGGGCTCGCCAGCCTTGAAAGCGGCCAACTGGTCGATGCGCCACTGGTTATGAAGCTCGGGAGCTGTTGTGTAATGGCCGTGACAATCGATGATCATTTGCTCTCCCAAGCTGATGGCAAAACGTAGATGGAACCCGACATCAAGAGCCGGGCGGTACGAAGAAGTGCTGATTTTGTGACAACCGGCGAACCGCTGGAGTTATCCACTTGCATCTGCACGGTAAAGGATCCGGTGGGGTGTTCCACCGCGACTTCGAGACTCTCGCCAACGCTGGAGAGCCCGGCGATCTGCGCCGCGACACTGCCCTCGAGCATGCAGGCGGTCGCCACAGAGACGGCGCCAAGCACGCCGATGGACTCATGCACGCGGTGCGGTATAAACGTCCGGGTGCTCAGCAGGCCACCGTCACGAGCGGGGGCCAGCAGACTCATCTTGGGCACCGTCTTATTAGTGACGTCACCAAGATTCATCATCGGGCCCACTTGCAGACGGATCGCCTCGACACGCGCCTTGAGCTCACTATTCGACTCGAGTTCGGCGGGCGACTCATACCCGGTGATGCCAAAATCGGCTGCGTTCAGGCACACGACGGGCATGCCGTTGTCGATGCAGCTGAGCTGTAGCCCGTCGACGACGTCCACCACGTTGCCAGTGGGCAACAGGGCCCCGCAACTTGAGCCAGCCACATCCTCAAAGTTCAAGGTGATGGGTGCGTGCGTGCCGGGTACGCCGTCGATCCGTGCCTCGCCGGAGTATTCGACGAGTCCGCCGGGAGTCTGCACTTCCGCGGTGGCCTTCGAATCCGTGTTCACCATGTAGATGGCTACCGCGGTGACGCCGTCGTTGGCTTCGAGCAGACCCTGCTCAATAGCGAACGGGCCCACGCCGGCCAAGATATTGCCACAGTTCTGCTGGTCACTGACCTCGGCCCGATCCGGCCACACTTGCAGGAACAAGTAATCAACATCAATACCCGGACGCGCCGAGCGGGAGATGACGGCGACCTTGGACGTGAGCGGATGCCCGCCACCCATGCCGTCAATCTCGCGGGCGTCCGGGGACCCCATTGCGGCGAGCAGGAACGTATCGCGTGCGGCTCGGTCGCTGGGCAGATCGTCCGCCAGGAAATAGAGCCCCTTTGAGGTTCCGCCGCGCATCACCGAGCACGGAACCTGGACCTGAGTATTACTCACCTTGGTATTCCTCGTAGACCAGACCCTTGGCAGCCAATGCCTCACGCATGTTGTAGATGTCCAGACCGAGTTCTCCGGCGGCGAGGCGGGCGCGCTTGGCCGTCTCAAGGGCCTCGCGGTCGCGGCCCTTTTGCAGGACGGCTGCGGCATCCTCGCGGCGCACCACACACACGCCGTCAAGGTCGGCAATTACGACGTCGCCCGGACGCACGCTTTGGTTCGCAATCACGATGGGTGTCTGGACATTGGTGGGTGTGCCCTTGATGGTGCCCTGTGCGAAGATGCTCTTCGTCCATACAGGGAAGCCCATCTCGGTGAGGGTTTCAACGTCGCGCACGCCGGCGTCAATGACGAGCCCGCGAACGCCGTGGGCCATCAAGCTCTCGGCCAGTAGATCGCCCACAAAGCCATCATGGCAAGGGCTCGTCGGGGTGACAATGAGAAGATCGCCCGGTTGCGCCTGCTCAACAGCAACATGGATCATCCAGTTGTCACCGGGTGAGACTTCACAGGTCAACGCGTTACCGGCTACCTTCGCCGGGAAGATGGGGCGTAGACGCTGATCGAGCAAGCCGATGCGCCCTTGTGCCTCGTGAACCGTGGCAACACCCAGCTCGGCCAGACCATCAACAATATCGATCGGGGTCCGTGGGGTGCCCGTAATTACTCGCGCCATGATTCTCCTTTGAAAGATCACGCAATGTGCGTAAGACCAGACAACCTCAGATGGAGCGACTACTTCAATGCGAATTCCGGATAACGGAAGAGGGGGATTGGGGCACTGGTCTAGAAGTGAGTGATTAGTGCAGTTGCGAAGGCGCGCCCAGGCCCAGATCGAGCAGCTTCTTGGAGAGCGCAGCCGCGGTTACTTGCAGAACCGGCACCATGCGGCGGGGATCGGCGTAGGTGCTGGGAAGGATGACGCCGAGCGCCGCAATGACCCGCCCGGCTTTGCCTCGCACAGGAACGGCCACGGAGGTGGCTCCCTCAATTAACTCGGCATAGGTGATGGCATAGCCATGCGCCTTGATCGTCTGGAGCTGTTCTTTCAGCGCCTGCGCGTCAGTGATCGTCTGTTCGGTGAAGCGGTCAAGCGCGGCGAACGCAGCTTCATTTAGCTCCGGACCGCCATAAGCCAGCAGTACCTTGCCAACACCCGTGGCATGCATGGGCAGCCGCGATCCGGGTTTACTGAGCACCTTCATGGTCCGCGATCCTGCAATACGGTCAACAATCAGGCAACGCAACCCATCGACAACGCCGAGCTGCACGGCATCGTTACCAAGCCCATAGATATCCCCCATGTAGGGAAGCGCAAGTTCACGCAGCTCCGCGTGCACCGATGCCAAAGTACCCAACGCCCAGATCTTACGGCCAATTTCATAGTCGCCGTCGGCGCCCCTGACGAGCGCCTCCTGTTGTTCCAGATCATGCACCAAGCGATGTGCGGTGGTCAAGGGCAGCCCCGCCCGCCTAGCAATGGATGACAGTGACTGGCGGCGGTATTCCGGGCTGAACGTGTCCAGGACAGTAAAGGCCCTGCCCGTGACTGACCTTGATGCGGGTGTCTTCTCCATGGTGACTGTGAGTCTAGCAATGCCCGCATCGAGCCTCTGCGAGGTACTCAGTTGCAGTACTGATTTCGGAGATCGACCTTCCGAATTTTCCCGCTGGCCGCTCGTGGCATGTCGTCGGTGAAAATCACGGATTTGGGGATCTTGTAGCGGGCCAGCCGCCCGTCCAGATGCTTGCGGACGTCGTCTTCGTTAAGGATTGCTCCTTCCCGCAGGGTGATGATGGCGCGCGGGATCTCCCCCCATTTCTCATCATGAATACCGATGACGGCAACGGAGGCAACCTCATCCAGTTCGGAAACGATCATGTCCTTGAGCCGGTCCGAGACGAACAGGAACCCCTCGTCATCCACATGGCCAATGTCCCCGGAGCGGAACCAGAGCGAATCGGCGTAGCTGGCCTGCGTAGCTTCAGATCGGTTCCAGTATTCCTTGATCACATGAGGACCCGAAATTTGAATTTCACCGGTTTCTCCGGGGCCGGCATTGCTCCCTGACGCTGCCACGATCCGGACGTCGGTGAAAAAGTGTGACAGCCCGGCTGCGCCGGTTTTCTCCCGTGACCTCTGCGCCGGCAACATGGTGGCACCTGGCGCAATCTCGGTCATGCCGTAGCAGTTCGAGAAGCCAACCCCCCGGGCTTCATAAGCGTCAATGACAAGGGCGGGAACCGCGGAGCCGACACAGGTCAGTTTCTCAAGGGATGCAAGATCCGCGCCCGCCCACGAGGGATCTTCGCACAGCATCTGGAAGGTGGTTGGCACTCCGCTGAGAGTGGTCACCTTGTGCTGCTCAATCAAGGCCAAGACCCGCCCCCGGATCAAAGCTGGATTCCAGAACCGCGGCTCCCCCCTTGAGGATGATGGGCAGCAGACCCATGCCGAGCGCTGCCACATGAAAGAGGGGCGCAATCAGCAGCGCTACATCATTGCGACTCGTGTCCATGTCGATGACAGTGTTGATGCCGTTCCACGTGATGTTCCCGTGCGTGAGGAGGGCGCCCCTGGGCCGGCCTGTGGTGCCCGAGGTGTAGAGGGTCATGGCACCGTCCTCGTGGTTCACCGACTCGTCGATCGGCACCGCGCTGGCTGCCCTAACTACTTCGCCATAGCGTTCGACGCCGTCTGGCAGCTCCTGTGCTAAATCACCCGGAGCCCTTCGGGGCTCCGCCAGCAATCGTCCTTCCACGGAGGTGTCGGCCGCGGCCGCGGCGGCCAGGTGCTCCAGTGCTGCGGCGTTGATCAGGTACCGTGTACCGGAATCCTGCAGCTGGAACTGCAACTCGGGTGCAGCAAGACGGGTATTAAGCGGAACAAAGATGGCACCAAGGAGCCCGCACGCAAAGAAGGTCTCCACGAAGGTGAGGATCATTCTAGCCAAGGTAGACCACCCGGTCGCCCTTGGTTACGCCACGAGCTCTGAGGGCGTTAGCCAGCCGATCTGCACGGTCGGCGAGCCCGTCATAGCTCACCACGCGATCCGCGCATATCAATGCCGCCTTGGGTCCGGACTTGGGACGGCAGCGTTGCAGCCAGGATCCAACACCATTGTTGTCCATGGATACGGCTCTCCTAATACTGAGAAAAACTCGTTGACGATGGTCTGCGCCGCAGTGTATGCGGCTAGGTTTGCTGCAGAACGGCTCCACGTCGATGACGTGCAAAAAACCTTGACCGGGGACGTAAACCGAACCTTATAAAGGCCATAGTTGACCTTGGTGGTGACACCATCGACGTCGAACAGCTCACCCCAGAACGGGATGATCAGGGACAGCGAGAGGAACCCGTAGGCAATCGGAGCGCCGAAGGGGCCCAGCTCAGGACGCTGCTTCAAAAAGCCCTCTGGGGCCAGGTGCAGCCAGAGATTGCAGCCTGCTAGCCGTGTGAGCTTGGGTCTAGGGTCCGCATCCGCAGTGGCCTTGTTCCAGGCAACGGTGAGGGGGCATCATGGCAACGCCTAGCGGCCTACTTTCTACTGTGCAGAATGTCTTAGCGGTTCGGGAGTCGAGTGACCTACGGTTTGTAAGCCAGATCACCCCGCCGGCCACTGGGCCGCAGTACCTAAGGAGCAGCATGCAGTTCTACCAGGATGGCTACCGCCCGGGCGACCCGGATCTTCGCACCGCCGCACCCGGACGCCGTGCCCCGGGAACATTCCCCATCAGGTAGACGTGCTCATCGCCGGCACCGGACCTGCCGGATCCGTCCTTGCCGCACAGCTGGCCGAGTTCCCCGACATCTCCACTCTCGTGGTCGAACGGCGCGAAGCGGCGCTCGAGATGGGGCACGCCGACGGCGTTGCCTGCCGCACCGTGGAAATGTTCAATGGCTTCGGACTGGCCGAGCGACTAATGCGCGAGGCCTACTGGGTCAACGAGACCACCTTTTGGGGGCCCGCGGAGTCCGGGGGCATCGCCCGCACCGGGCGGATTCAGGACGTCGCCGAGGGACTCTCCGAATACCCCCACGTGATTGTGAACCAGGCCCGCATGCAGGACCTGCTGCTCGAGCACATGGCCAACTCCCCCAGCCGTTTGATCCCCGATTATGGGCTGGAAATCATCGACGTCGTTGTCGCTGAAACCGGCGAGTACCCTGTCACCGCAACGCTGCGACGCACCGGCGAGGACCCCGGCAATGAGATCACCGTGCAGGCAAAGTACGCCGTGGGGTGCGAGGGCGCCCGCTCGAATGTGCGACGCTCACTGGGCATCACCATGAGCGGCGACGCCCGCAACCACGCCTGGGGTGTCATGGACATGCTGGCCGTCACCGACTTCCCCGACATCCGCCTGAAGTCCGCCATCCAGTCCACCTCCGGAGGATCCATACTGCTCATCCCCCGCGAGGGCGGCTACCTCGTGCGGCTCTATGTGGACCTGGGCGACGTCGATCCGGGAGACCGTGAGGCCCGCGGGCGCTTCACCGCCGACTCGATCATCGAGGCAGCTCAGAAGATCCTGCACCCTTACACGCTGGATGTGAAGGAGATTGCCTGGTGGAGCGTCTACGAGGTGGGTCAGCGCATTGCCGAGAGATTCGACGATGTGCTGCCTCAGGACCGCGGCAGCCGCACGCCGCGGGTCTTTATCGCCGGGGACGCCTGCCACACGCACAGTGCAAAGGCTGGCCAAGGCATGAACGTCTCGATGCAGGACGGCTTCAACCTCGGTTGGAAGCTGGCAGCGGTACTGCAGGACCGCAGCCCCTGGTCCCTGCTGGACACATATTCAGAGGAACGCCAGGTCATTGCACAGGAACTCATCGACTTCGACTTCAAGTGGTCCACCGCCATGGCGGCTAAACCCAAGGACCCGGTCAATCCAGAGGCAGGAGGCATGGACGCCGCGGAGCGCCAAGCCATCTTCACCCAGGGCGGCCGATTCACCGCCGGCTTCGCCACCGACTACAGCCCCAGCATGATCACCGGCAACGACACCCACGAGCACCTAGCAGCCGGCTTCCCGGTGGGCGAGCGCTTCCACTCCTCCCCTGTCGTCCGGCTGGCCGACGCCAAGGCGCTGCAGCTTGGCCACCAGGCGCGGGCCGACGGCCGCTGGCACATCTACGCCTTCGCCGATGCCGCACGTCCGGATGCCACCAATTCGCGCCTTGCAGCGTTCTGCACCTACTTGGGACAGTCTTCCTCCTCACCCGTGCGTGTCTTCACTCCTGACGGGGCTGACGACGATGCCGTCTTCGATGTGCGCGCCATCTTGCAGCAGGGCCATCGGGAGCTGGAGCCGGGCGACTTGCCGGAATTCCTCCTCCCACGCAAGGCCCCACTGGGCATGGTCGACTACGAGAAGGCCTTCACCGTCGATCCGGCCAACGACATCTTCGCGGCCCGCGGCATCAACCGCGAGCAGGGGGCAATCGTAGTGGTCCGCCCGGATCAGTACGTCGCCCACGTTCTTCCACTTGATGCACACGAGGAGCTGGAGGATTTCTTCGCCGGCATCATGACAGTGCCTGTCCGGGCAAGGGCCATGGCGCCCTTGGCATAGGATTCAGTTGTGCAGAACAACAATCGGATCGTTAAAAGGCCCGCTCATGCCATCGATTCCGTGGAAAATGCGCTCCGCCTACTGGTACTACTTCAGGAGCGCGAGTCAGTGCGCATCGTTGACGCCGCCAAGGATCTCGGGGTTGCCCCCTCTACGGCCCACCGGCTGATGGCAACTCTTGTCTACCGGGGGTTTGCGCGGCAGGATGACCATCGGAGATACCTGGCAGGGCCCAACTTGCGCTTAGACGCAAGCCAAAATCCGACGCACACTCTGGTTGCAGCGGTCCGCCAGCCCTTGCAGGAGCTCGCCACGGCAACAGGCGAGACGGCGAATCTGGTCGAACTGGTGGGTCGGAGCGCCGAATTCCTTTACAGCGTTGAAGGTCCGCAATTGTTACGGATCGGCGATCGTGCAGGGAGCGTACTGCCGGCAAATATCTCGGCCGGAGGATTGGCTGCGCTGTCTGGTCTCCCGGAATCTAGTGTCGCCGAGTTGTTCCGTGGTGGGCCCACCCGCAGAGGTGGAAGCGGACTGAACGCCCACGAACTACCGCGTCTGTTCACTGAACTCTCTCAGGTCCGGGCCAGAGGGTATGCCCTAAATCTGGGCCGCACAGAGCACGAGTTGGCCGCCGTCGGCGCTCCAGTTAGATTGTCGGGTCAGCACAGAGCATTGGCGATTTCCCTGAGTGCACCGCTATCCCGTGCCGAAGAGTTGCAAAGCCCTCGGGTAGTCTCTTTGCTCATTGGAGCCTGTGAGCAGATCGGTACCGCACTTCTTGACACCATCGAGGCACCGAGTAGAAATTAAACACGCGAACCCGCTGACATCAGGAGGTTCGCGTAGGCACTGTGCCCGAGGGGCTCAACCAGACTTTCTCGCTTGAAAAAAGGGAAGTTGCGAGTTGATGCGGCAGTTATCGGTTGGCGTCATAGGAGTTGCGGGAACATTCAACTTCTTCAATATGGGCCTCAACCCATCTTCTCTTCCCAGGCCGAAGACATCTTCTGGGGCTAGGGCCACCTCTGCCCCAAAGACTGCTCCGACTGTAACGGGAAGGCCCAGGGAAGCGGCAACGTCTGGCAGCCGCCCCCGGAATCTCGGCACCACTCAAACACGAGAACCCCCTGTCACCAGGGGGTTCTCGTCGATTTTGCCAGAGGTGGGCATCGATTATGCCTCGGTGACGCTCACTGTGAACTGATTGGGCCCACTTCGTGTGACCCTCACGAGGTCTCTCGGCGCATTGGCCTTTGTGGAAACGTGCGCAATCGCAGTTTCCAAGGTGAGGTCGATCGTGGAGGGGTCCCAGATCTTCAGGGTCAGGGAGTTGGATTCAAAGTTCATGCGCCATTGCTTTCTTTGATTGATTTCCGGCTGCCTCCTCATTGAGACAACATCCTCAGCCTATGCGAGCAAACCCCCTAAAGGGTCTAGGTGTGACTGAGAACATAGCCAGTCGTTGGCCGTGATCTGCAACGACGTCATGTTTGGTAAAGAAGTCACACATATGCCCAATAATGAGAGCTCCTCTCTCCACGGAGCTAAGGTTTGCGTTTCTTTGCCGATGGCGGCTACGCGGTCGGTGGGGTCAAGGTCCTCCTCCATCGCCGGTCGAGATGCACCGATGGATGACAGCTCCAAGCCCGTTCGAAGTTGTTAGTCTGCCGTGTACGTGACGGCCGTCGACCTGCCGGTGCCGCCGCAAGACCTGCGCAGCATGATTACGTCCATGAAGCGTCCTTCCGATGCGACCAACACGTTCTCGGGGCAGCCTAAGCCCACTCATGGGATCCGCGGCCTTTCGGAGTTAAGGATGCTCCGAGCAGCTGGCCGGCCGTGCCGCGTGCGGCCATCCGCATTGGCTCCCCATTGGTGATTGCTTGGCTCACGGGGCAGACTTCCATAAGTCTGATGGCAAGCCTGGGCTCATCCACTTCGCTGTATGGAAGCGGGCATGGCCCCGTGGCAGGCGGGCATGCTGGTGCTCGCTCGCGGCACCATCGCCCATTACTCGCAAGCGTTGAGGTCAGCACGGGAGCAGGACGCTCAGCACCGCGCTGCGGGACATCAACCGCCAGCTGCATCTGCTGTTTGCCGAAACTGTGCGGGCCGCTGGGCGAGGGGCCCTGAAGGTCCGGCCGTGACGGAAGAGGCTGTCCGTCTGGCTTTCATCGCAGCCCACGTGGCGCCCACTGCGGCGAGTGGCGAGGCAATTCCGCTGGGCGCACCCGGCCCTTGGCGGGCTCTGCGCGACTGGCTGCGGCCCGGAGCCGACTCGCAGGCGGACAACGGGTCGCCAGCGTGCCCGCCCTTCGGTTGGCCCGGGGCGTGGACACGACTATCGGCAGGGTGATTGCCCTAATCGTGTTCGTTATGCTGAATCCTCGCTCCACGGTGACCAGAATCGCCAAAGCACTGGCTGCCTCGGTGACGCCTTGCGCTGCTGCGGTCGGCGCCGTGTGCTGGCGATACGTGTGCTGGCCGCTACCAGTAACCAGCTTGCGCGGCTGGCCCGGCGTGAGCTGCAGTCAGCGGTATTCAACCTTGGTGAGGCATACGCGACGGCGGTGCGGACCGGCGCGGCACTTGAGCCCCTGCCGCAACTGCCGCGATTCCTCACGCAGGCAGCCGCAACTCTCAACGATTCACTCACTCTGCGAACCCTTTGAGGATTGGAGCCCCAAAAGATGGGGCCTGCACGGTCCGTCTCATGCGGCATCTTGAGGTCTGGACTCAACGCTCAGTTGCCAAAAGCCGGTGGTGCCACCTCGTCAGGCTGGGCATCCTCTTCATCCTTGGACCTCTGGGACGGCCCGGTGAGAATGATGGCCGCGATGGCCACCACCACCATGAACACGTTGAACGGCGGCCCCTCGGCCCCGCCAAAACGCAGGCCCACGTTGTCCTGACGGCACCATGGTCAATCGGGTTTCTAGATCGCCAATTGAATCCCTACTGTGATTCATCTTTCAACCATTGGAGTATGGGGCACGGCAAATGCCACATTTGGGGATTCAACCGACCCAAATCGGCTAGGGACCCAAGGGGATCTTAGGGATCTTGCGGATCTCGTCGCGTTGCCGATCATTGAATTTCGGTGACAGCCTCAAAGGTCGGGATGCGACGGCCGGCCAGCCTCGAATTGATCTGGGCTCTCGCAATCCGGTCGATTGCTCGGGCTGCCCGGCACCGGGTAGCCACATCGCGACTGACTCCGCTGTTTGCGGCTAGGCGCTTGCCGAATCCACCGTCTTTCCCTGCGAACGGGACGCTGGGGCGTCAACGGGGAGGTGCAGCATCCGGGTGGCGGAAGAGTCCGTCGAATAGCAAACCGACAAGATTCGTTGCTACGCGTTCCGGGTCAGTGGGGCGGCCTGGTTCCAGCTTCGAAGCCGTTACATGGAACCAGGCCGCCCCGAACACGAAATTGACTGTGAGGCCAGTGTCCAGGAGGTTTTCGAATATTTGTGCCCAGGGCGGGATTCAAACCCGATTTTCGCCCTTGCAAACAAAGGGAAGTAGCGAACCACCGCGATAATACGGCCCGGCGCGACGAAGTCCGGGCCAGTCCGACAGGAAAAGTGCTGACACTGCCAAAACGCCATGTGAGTACTCTGGCATGTTAAGGTCCCACCGATACTGGACCTGCTGGTCCCATTCTTAGGTGGTATCCGGGACATGCCAAGTCATCGAGCAACGAGCGCAATAGCGTACTCTGTGCCTCAACAATCCCGAAGATAGCTGCTCTGATATGGCATGACTCCACGCCTCATTGTTCAAGCTCCCGAAACCCGCAGAAGAGAAACGTGGCTGCCCCATGACGATGGTGCAGATGGTGGCGGGAAACGTGGATGGCCCCGGATCGCTTGCCGTGAGGACTTCGAACCCGCCAGGGAATAGGACAACCGGAACAATGCTCCACCACCCCGGCGAACGCGCGGTGCACCCATGTCCAGGTCCCGTCGTCGGCCTGCAGAATGAGCGTTGCGGCGAGCGCCGGCCCATCGAACCTCCATTGAAGTACCACGGTATGACAGTGGTGGGCCCGGCAATGACCTGCGGCAGCCAAGCAAGCCAGCTGAAACCGCAAGTGAGGATCACCAAGATGACTATCGCAGCGCGCGGCCGGCGAGCGTTTGTGCTGGCGGCCGCTGGCGGGGTCGATTTCATCATCTTGCATGAGCCGTCCCTTCTGTGGAATGTCGAGACCCTTCCCCACCATCAGAATTCCTGATGGCGTCAGTAGGGACCAAAGTCATGGGCCAGCCGTGACCTTAGACTCTAGTGACGCCTCAGCGGAAGCTACACAGTGGTAGTTGACGAAAGAGGTGGGATGGCATGAAGAGCAATTCGACCGTCGACACTAAGAATCGACATTCAGGCAACGCGCGCCGCGGAGTAGCTGGGTTTGTTGTGGCGCTGGTGTTCGGCACGTTGCTGGCATTGTTTGGTGCCGGCGGGGTCATCGGTGGCGTGGCCTCGGCTGTGGTGAGTTCACAGCAGGGATCGGAGGGCTACTTCACTTCCGAAGCGCGTGAATTCGCCGCCACCTCCTATGCGCTCTCCTCTCCCCCAGCCCCGCTTGGTGTCGAGTCGATTCCTTTTAATCTTGGCAGCATCCGGCTTAGTGCTGAGTCCGCTGCACCCGGGGGCCAGGTGTTCATCGGTATTGGCCCCAAGGCGGAGGTGGAGAGCTATCTCAACGGTGTGCACAGAACAGTCATCACCGGTGTCCAAACCCAGCCGTTCCGGGTGAGCTACAGCGATGTTCCCGGGCAAGGCACACCCGAGCTACCGGGGAAGCAGATTTTTTGGGCTGCGCAAGCGTCCGGAACCGGTGCACAGCACGTCACCATGGACCTGCGCAGTGGTGCTTGGGTCTTGGTGATTATGAACGCCGATGCCAGCCCGGGTGTCACGGTCAACATGGCGGCCGGGTTCCACTCCGAGTTGTTTGGAGCGATCACGCCTGCTTTGTTGACGGGCGGGGTAGCAGCCCTGATCATCGGGGCTGGATTGGTTGCCTTGGGTGCTGTGGGCATGGGCAGACGGGTCCCCTCATCCCGGCAGCCAGCGCCTGGCAATCCGGTCACGGCCGACGGCGTGTCCCCGACCGAGTTTGCCGGCGCGAAAAGCTATCCTGCGAGACTCACCGGGCAACTTGACCCGCAGCTGTCCCGGGGGCTGTGGCTGGTCAAATGGCTTCTGTCTTTGCCGCACATGATCGTCTTGTTTTTCCTGTGGTGCGCCGTGGTCATCACCACAATCTTTGCCGGCTTCGCTATCCTATTCACCGGCCGCTACCCGCGCGCGCTCTTCAACTTCAACGTCGGGGTCCTGAGATGGAACTGGCGAGTCACCTTCTACGCCTACTCGGCGTTGGCCACCGACAAGTACCCTCCATTCACCCTTGCCGCCACCGAGTATCCCGCCGACTTCGAAGTTGACTACCCCCGTGAACTCTCCCGCGGACTCGTACTGGTCAAGTGGTGGCTCCTGGTGCTCCCCCACTTGCTGGTCGTAGCCATATTCACCAGTGCTGCGTGGTCCATGTGGGGCCGGAGCGGTGATTGGCAATCGGACTACGGCCGTACGGTCGGATTCTCCCTGCTCGGCATTCTGGTCCTCATTGCCGCCGTCGGACTTCTGTTCACTGGGCGATACCAACGACCGCTCTTTGATCTCATCATGGGCATCAACCGGTGGATCTACCGCGTCGCCAGCTATACCCTCCTACTGCGGGATGAGTACCCGCCGTTCCGCTTGGATCAGGGCCCTGATGAGCCGGCCGGGGCGGACCACAAGTGATGGGAGCGCTCCATGGGCAAGCATTTTGAACGGTACGCCGAGATAGCGGAAATCTTGGCGCGCCATGGTTTCGGTTCCCTGCTGGCAAAGTTGGGTCTTGGCCGGATACACCTGGGCTCAGGACCGTGGCTGCCTGATGATCTCTCCAACCCCGAACGGCTCAGGCACGCACTGGAGGAACTGGGACCAACCTTCATCAAACTCGGACAGGTGCTTTCCACAAGGCCCGATATCCTTCCACCGGACTACCTAGACTCACTGTCCAAACTTCAAAGCGGGGCGCCTGAAGTTCCTGCTGAGATCATCACCTCACTCATCGAGCAGGAATTGGGTGGAACAACCACAGAACTCTTCAAAACCTTTAGCACTACTCCACTGGCCAGTGCCTCGATAGGTCAGGCCCATGCAGCAACATTGCATGATGGCACCGCCGTGGTTATCAAGGTCAGGCGGCCTGGCGTGGTTGCCCAAGTTCAGGAAGACCTCGAGATCCTTCAAAACCTGACCCATCAGGCAACCCGAAACTGGACGGCAGTGGCGGACTACAACCTTGAGGCCATTGCCGCCGAGTTCTCAGCTACACTTCGGGCCGAACTTGACTACCTGCAAGAGGGACGTAACGCGGAACGATTTGCAAGATACTTTGCCAACGACCCCAGCATCCACATACCGAGAATTTTCTGGTCCACCACAACCTCCCGGGTGCTGACCATCGAAAGAATCTTTGGCCTGAAGATTGACGACGTCGAGGTTCTTGCCATGCCTGACCTCGAGCGAACTCACCTGGCAGATCTGGCAGCTAAAGCCGCAGTCAAGATGATCTTTGAGGACGGCTTCTTTCATGCCGACCCCCATCCAGGAAATCTCTTTGTTGAATCGGCTTCACGAATAGCGCTGATCGATTTCGGCATGGTGGGCGAAATCGACAACGAGCTCCAGGGTCATCTGGGGAAACTATTGCTGGCATTCAGCGTTGAAGAGCCTGACCGCATCGCCAGGGCGCTGCTGGAACTCTCGATCAACCGACCCACTACCGATCGTGGCCGGTTGCGGCAAGATATTCTGCGCTTCATGCGGCTCTATCAGGGACGCCCGTTGGGCCAAATCGAAATCTCGCCTCTCATCACCCAGATGCTGGCTCTACTGCGCCATCACCATCTTCAGCTGCCCAGTGAAATAGCCATGCTGAGCAAAATGATCTTCATGACAGAAGGACTGGGAGCACGGCTCAATCCGAGCTTCAACCTCGGCACGGTGGTTAAGCCCTATGCCAGAAGATTGGCCTTAGCCAGGGCCACTCCACGCACTCTGTTTCACAATCTCTCCCAAATGGGTTTGGATGCAACAGACTTGGCCGCCAACCTGCCCGAAAAACTGCGAAAGCTACTTGATCTACTGGATGACGGCGTCGAGGTTCACCTGCGCTCAGAGGAATTGGTGCCCCTGGTTACCCGCGCCGAACGCATCGGAAATCGTCTCGTTGCAGGGATGATCATCGCAGCATTTGTTCGAGGAATTGGGGAGCTTACAGCAGCCGACCAGGGACGGCTCAAGGCGTGGCAAAACACACTGGTTGCTGGCGGCGCTGGCATAGCCACGGTATTGGGCGGCTACTTGGCGTGGACCGCACGGCGCAGTGGCGGTGGCAAGCCCTAAAGCAGCCTAGGCGTTGGGCGAAAATGCTGATCACCAGCGGGCCGCAAGGCTTGTGTCTAGGGGGTTGACCACCGTGATTTTAGCCCTTTCGCTGATGATTCTTGCCTTTGCGGCCATGACCGCAACCGTTTACCTACTCACTTTCCCGTCCATCACGCCTAGGAGCCGTCGGGGGAAGCGAAAAGGCACAAATTCGCCCCCTCCTCCTCGCATAAAGGTGCCGGGGCTGTCCCGCAATGGCGGGTCTTTGGACTCTATTGGAGCTGCCCACGCCAGCCTAGGCTCAAACCATGACGAACAAACCAGCCAATGCACCCGTCGAGGAACTAGATGCTCATGAATGCTGGGCATTTCTTCGTGGCGTTTCCGTGGGGAGACTAGCGGTATGGGTCACCGACCATCCCGACATTTTCCCCATAAACTATGCGGTGGATCACGGAACTCTGGTGTTTCGCACGGGTCTGGGGACAAAGTTGGAGGCGGCCCTTGGCGAAACCCCCGTGGCGTTCGAGGCGGACGGAGTCGATCCGGTCAGCGGTGTCGCTTGGAGCGTTGTGGCCAAAGGCAATGCAGCACGCATCGACTCGATTGAAGAAGTTTTGGACAGTTTTTCGATCATGCTCTTCCCCTGGCAATCCGGACACAAGGACTCGTTCATCCGCATAGCGCCAACATCGCTCACGGGCCGCAAATTCACGGTAGCGGATCCAGCGCAATGGTGGACTGCCCCCGCCACGGCCCCGCATGCCGCAACAGAATGACGGTTCCCATCCTCAAACCCGCAATACTTATCCGAAAGGCACTATAGCCATGGAACAGATCACCATTATCGGCAGCGGAAACATGGCCCGGGCCATCGCCGTTCGCATGCTCAAAGCCAGGCACTCTGTGCAGATACTTGGACGCAACGGGGAAAAGACTCGCGAGCTGGTCGAGATCCTCGGCGCAGGCGCCCAGGGCGGCGGGGAAGGCGCCGTCGTTGAAGGCGGCATCGTTTTCCTCGCGGTCCCCTTCGCAGAGGCGAAGAAATCACTGTTGTTCTACGGCGAGACACTGACAGGAAGGGTCATTGTGGATATCAGCAACCCCGTTGACCTAGCCACCTTCGACAGCCTCGTGACTCCCGCGGGAACCTCAGCAGCCGAAGAAATTGCACTTCACGCCAGCCCTGGGGCGTTTGTTGTCAAGGCGTTCAACACCTGCTTCGCGAAGCCTCTGGAGTTGGGTTCCGTGGCCGGAGTGCCACTGGATGTCTTCATTGCCGGTGACTCGGAACAGGCCAAGGTCAAGGTCAGTGCAGTGGTTGCAGCCTCAGGTCTGCGCCCCATCGACGTAGGTCCGCTGCGCCGGGCCCGCGAACTGGAGGCCATGATGCTGCTGATCATGGGCCTGCAAGTCAGCCCTGAACACAATAACTTCAATTGGGATACCTCTTTGAACCTCCTCCCCTAAACAGTCCCGGCACGCAGCGCTCAACATGTGAACCAGAAAGTGACTATGACCTTTATTCGCATCCACCCTTGCAGTGGGTTCTCTGGTGCTAATTTTGCTGGCTGTGGGTCATGGCGGTGCTGCACAACTGTTGGCAAGTGTTTTTGCAGGCAGCGCCGCAATTTCACGAGGCACCGCCATGATCCGTGACATGGTGCATGGCCGCTGGGGATGTGTTGCTGATCCGGCCCGCCGAAGTGGTTCCCGTCGATGGTCACCTCTTGTCAACCGCGGCGTCCTTTGATTAATCTGCCATTACGGGCGAGAGCTTGCCGGTGGAACTGGGACACGGCGATGGCATCCTTAGCCGTTCCGTCAACGGGCCGATAGCTGTCCGGATTGAAGCTACTGCAACGGCTGACGATTCCCAATACAGCCGCATTGTGGCGCTCGTGCAGGGTGCGGCCAGTAGCCGCGCCCCAGGGGTCCGGCTGGCAGACCGCTATGCAGTGCCGTTCACCCTGTTGTCCTTCGTGATAGCAGGTGTCGCCCGGCGGACAACGTCACGATCGTGCAGAGCATTCTCCAACGGCCTGTCATTATGGTTGGCGACGGCATCAATGACGCCCCTGTCCTGGCTGCAGCTGACGCAGGTGTGGCCATGGGAGCCAAAGGGTCCGCCGCGGCCAGTGAATCCGCCCTATGTGGTGATCATGGTGGACAACCTCTCAAAGGTGGCCAGCGCCGTCCGCACACGGGCCCACTTGAGTGCAGCACAATACCCCGGGTCTCTCGGTTCTGACATGATGCGAGACGCCCTGAGGACTTTGTACCCTTGTTGGCCAATAGTGAGTAAGGCAGGATGGCAGGAGCATAATCATGCATTGCCGAACATTGTGCAAAAAGATTCCCCAGCGGGAACTACAGCTACGGAGGGAAGACGATGAACAGGCTAGCTACCTCCGACCCACGAAAGATCGCCACTGCCACGACACCGATCACCGTTTTTATCCTCGACGATCACGAACTGGTTAGACGGGGGCTCAAAGAACTACTGGAAGGTGAGGGCTTCAAAGTTATTGGGTCTACCGGCTCCGCTCTTGAAGCAACCAGGCGCATCCCAGCCCTGCATCCTGACGTTTCAGTATTGGATGCCCGGCTTCCCGATGGCACGGGCATAGAAGTCTGCCGTGATGTCCGGTCTGTAGATCCAACGCTGCAATGCTTGATTCTCACTAGTTACGACGACGAACAAGCGCTGCGTGGCGCTGTTCTTGCTGGCGCCTCAGGCTATGTGCTGAAGGAAATTGACGGCACGGATCTGCTGACGTCCCTGCGCCGCACTGCCAAGGGCGAAACGCTCTTCAAACCCGACGTCATGGCGAAAGTAGTTCAGGGCCTTGCCGAGCCTGAACGGACGGATCCTAGAATCTCCGCCCTGACCCCGCAGGAAGGGCGCGTACTCAAACTCATTGGGCGCGGATTGACCAATCGAGAAATTGGCAGTGAAATGTTTCTGGCCGAGAAGACCGTCAAGAACTATGTGTCCTCGCTGCTGGCAAAACTGGGTTTCGAACGACGCACTCAGGCTGCCATTTTCATTACAGATACACGATGGCAGGCCTCTGACTTCCGTCAATGAGCATCTTCTGCAGGCACACTCCAGATCAACCGGGTTCCAGTTTTTTCGCAGCTCTCTAGGACAAAGGTTCCGTGCAAAATCTCGGCCCGCTGTTCCATGTTGTGTAGCCCGCTTCGGTGAACCACATCGCCCACCCCAATCCCGTCGTCGTCAATAGTGACGCTCACGTACTCGGCTGTGACGTCAACGAAAACCTCAATTGCCCCCGCGTCGGCATGCCGCACCACGTTGCTCAACCCTTCGGACAGCACCGCCAGCAGGTGCTTAGCTGTTTCCTCAGAAATCGCCGAGTCTATGGGCCCAGCTAAATTCAACCGGGGAGCGAAGGTAAGCGTTTTGGCGGCATTGCGAACCGTCCTCAGGATCAGGTCGCTCAGCAACTCGGTTTCACCCGAGCTGACCCGCAACGAATAAATGGTGTTCCGCAAGTCCCGAATGGTTTCGTCAAGTTCTGTGGTGACAGCCCTAATTCGCTGGGACGCCGTCTTGTCCGTAATAAACCGCTGCAAACTCTGAACGCTCAGGCCTGCGGCGAAAAGGCGCTGAATGACCACATCGTGCAAATCCCTAGCAATACGGTCACGATCCGTGAAAACCAGGATCTGTTCACGCAACCGGTGAGTCCTTGCCAGTTCCAAGGCCAACGCAACGTGAGAGCCAAATATGGCGCTCATCTCCACCACGACCTTGGAATAGCTGCCAGATCCTTGGCTGCGCGCCAGGATCAACAAGCCCAGATTCGCGCCTTCGGTCCCCAAGGCAATCACAATGATGGGCCCAAACGCCATCCCGTCCTCGGCACCAAGCAGGTCAGCAGCATCTTCAAACACAGTAGGGACGCCCGTCCGCAATACCTCCGCAATTGCCGGCGAGTCCAAAGCCAACGAGCGGCCAACCAAGAGGGGCGCTCGCTCGCCAGCGGCTGCAGCAACATATAACTCAGGTCCCCCCGCTGAGGAGACCCCAATCATCGTCAGAGCAGAATCCGACTCCACCAAAGCGGTGGCAGCAATCATATCCAGACTGCTTTCAGTGATGTTGCGTTCGTCATCCATCATCTTGCCAGTGACATCCATGCATACTTCCAGCCAACGCGAACGGCGTCTGGCGTCTTCAAACAAGCGAGCATTTTCAATGGCGACCCCTGCCGCGGCGGCCAGAGCCACGGCAAGTTCCTCATCCTCGGCTGTGAAGTCTTCACCGCCGGCCTTTTCCGTCAGATACAGGTTCCCAAACACCTTTCCCCTGACACGGACGGGGACACCCAGAAAGGTCACCATGGGAGGGTGGTCTTCCGGGAAACCGTAGGAGGCAGGGTGATCGTGCAAGTCGTGCAGCCGCAACGGGTGAGGGTCGCTTGTCAGCAGTCCGAGGACACCGTGTCCGGTGGGTAAGGGACCAATCTTAGTTATGAGTTCCTGATCTATGCCAACGGTAATGAAGTGACTCAGCGACTGATCTTCACCAATGACTCCCAGCGCTGCGTAGCGGGCGTCCAGAAGTGTGCAGGCAGATTTCACAACCCTCTCCAAAACCGCATCCAGACTGAGATCCTCTGCCACGGAAACCACGGCCTCCAGTAAGCCGCGCATCCTTTCCTGTGTGGAAAGCAATTCGCCCGCCCGGTCTACAAACTCCCGCAGTAAGTCCTCGATCCGAGTACTTGCAGTGGCCGGCAACAACGGCGCCGCCTTGTCCGCATCAGAATCCTGCACCAGACCCACCTTCAGTTGACCATCGGCCGTTGTGTCAGAAGCCTCAAGAACCCGGCCATTACTCACAGGCTACCCTCGTTGCCAGCCTAACGAACGCATACGGGAGGAAAGGTACAAGCTCTCTAGGCACTGGAGATGGGGACCTTAGACCCTAAATTCCCAGAATCACTAGACGTAGAGTCGTTCACATGACTATTAATACGCCACCGTCAGGGCCTACACCGGTGATTGAGTCGCTCACTAAGGACCAATGCTGGGAATTGCTGCGTGAACAGGTCATTGGGCGTCTGGCTCTTGTGGTTGAAGATCACCCCGAGATTTTTCCCGTCAATTATGCAGTGTGCAACGATTCTCTGGTCTTCCGAACTGCCGCAGGCACCAAACTCTACGGCTCAACTAGCAACACATCTGTTGCCTTCGAAATTGATGGCTACGATCCCTCAACAGAGCAGGCTTGGAGCGTAGTTCTGCGAGGCACGGTGCTTGCGATCAAGGCTGGCTCCGGACGTGCCGAGTCGGAAATTTTCACACTTGAGCCATGGCAAGACGGCATCAAGAACCACTTGATGCGGATCCTGCCCCTGAACCTCAGCGGCCGGAGGTTCAAGGTCACAAAGCCTGACATTTGGCGCACACCTTTGTCCGACGCACGGCGTGCTTCCTTCGAATAGCACCTGGCTCGAACCGATTGTCCAGCCTACTTGGTGACCAGCGTGCCTACTCGGGAGAGACGGCAACTGACCCAAGTATTTCCGTGCCAGCGATTCCTTCCATCATGGCCCCACGATTGTCCACGCAGCCGATCAGTGCACGCCAGCTAGGCGGCCAGCCGTGACCACTGTTGCGCCGGCGTCGAAACATCATTGCCTGTTCGCCCTAGAGAACACGGAGGGGCCGTAGCGAAGGAACTACCCGGCGCCAAGCCGAACCGTCTGCCGCAACGGTCCAATCGCGCTCCTTCGCAAGAGCGTGTGCGGCGGAGCCGTCATAGAGTGATCCCACGAACTTTGCGGGGACCAACAGGCGCGGATCTGTGTGATCCACAAGGATCCGCGACAGGATCACAACGACATCCTTGGCCAAGCCTGGCTGCCCCAGCGCTTGCTGCAGGAAGTGCCACCATCGTCGGAGCTGCCACGGCTTGGCGGGCGATCTGGGTCTTCCCACCCGCCACCGCACCCCCGTCGAGAAGCGAGTTACCGCCAATGGATAAGAAAACACGCATACTCTAGAGGCATCGTGGGGAAATCTGCGCCGGCACAAGCGTGTCCTCGCCTGCCCCGTGGACCTTGTACTGTTGGGCGGCTAGGCCCGCCTCTTCCTGTTGGGTAAGGACAACGGGGCATGGGACATGCAACAGCAACTCTTGGGTGGCGGAGCCCATGAAAGCGTGGTGCGCGGCTCCACTGCCGCGGCTTCCCACCACGAGCATGGCGGCACCTTTCCCTGCCTCGATCAGCACCCGAGCCGGCACATTCTGCTGCACGAATCGACCGAGAACTGTGAGGTGTATGTGCCGGGCACGAACAGCGGCCACAACAGCTTCCAAGATCACGCGTCCCTGCGTGCCAATCTGCTCGGTCCTCCCGAATCCGTCGGCCCTGGGATCCACCCACCTTGCCGGGGAATGCGAGACACAAATGACGGTGAGCTCCTGCTGAGTATGTGCAGCCTCCGCGGCGGCAAAATATGCTGCGGCCATCGATTCGGGGGAACCATCAATACCAACCACGACGCCGGCAGTCACGGGACACGGCCGCGCCGGGATAACTGCCACGGGACATCGCCCGACCATGGCAAGTTGAAAATTGAGCGTACCGAATCCCCCACCATGAACATCGCCCGCCCTGTCTGTTCCGATCACCACCATGGCGGACCGGGCAGAAAGTTCTGCCAACACTTGCGCAGGCACGCCAAAATGGAGGCTGCTGCGCACCTCCACGGCAGGGGCAAACTCATGCACACTGTTGGCTTCACTGTCCAGCATGCTCAACAGGGACGCCCGGTAGCTCTGGTATTCAACGCTCTCTGCTGAGACCAAGTAATTCGGAACTGCGTGGACCAGCAGCAGGGGCAGTTTTTGTAGCTGGGCCCGTCGCGCTGCCCATTCGAGGGCAGCCCGACTGGCGGGTGAACCATCCACCCCCACCATTATCTGAGGTTTAACGACCACTAGTCATCGACCTCTCTACGATCATGCAAGGTCATGGCGTGTCCTTAGAGATGCACAATGCCCATCAAGAAATGCGGCTCAAGAATTGATACCCTACGTCCAACGTTAGGGGCCACTGCCTGTTGAGGAGAGAGCCCAAAGACCCCAATTCACCCCTGCTACCTACTAGTGGCGCACAGGTCATAGGGAGGCGAGTGGGTCCGGAACACTGAAGCGAGCGGCCCGGCGGTGAATGTGATGTTCGGTCCCTCGGTGGCGAACCACTGGCAGCTGTTGCAGGGGCCGGGCGAAGAACCAACTCTTGGCCACTTCAACGAGCACCAAATAGACCACTGCCATGACTAAGAGGGCCAGAAAGAACGGGACGGGTAGCGGGTCAAATCCCAGTACCGGGCCAAGGGGTGACAGTGGCAGGTAAATGCCCAGCGCCACCACGCCCACGGAAGCCAACAGCAACCCTGTGGAGGGGCGGCTGCGCAGGAACGGCACTCGGCGGGTTCTGATGGCGAAAATGATCAGTGTCTGGGTGGCGATGGATTCAATAAACCAACCTGCCCGGAACTCCCCGGGCACGGCATTAAAGACAAACAGCATCAGGGCAAAGGTCGCAAAGTCGAACAGTGAGCTGATGGGACCGAACAAGAGCATGAAACGGCGAATGAACGCGATATCCCAATGTGAAGGAGCCTGTAGTTGTTCCTTATCGACGCGGTCCCCGGGGATGGCCAGTTGCCCGGTGTCATAAAGCAAGTTGTTGAGCAGGATTTGTCCAGGCAGCATGGGCAGAAAACTCAACACCACTGACGCTGTTGCGGCGCTAAACATATTGCCGAAATTACTTGAGGTCCCCATCAGCACGTACTTGATGGTGTTGGCAAAGATTCGCCGACCTTCCCTGACCCCTTCAGCCAAAACACCCAAGTCCTTATCCATCAGGACAATGTCCGCAGCATCCTTAGCCACGTCTGTGGCGCTCTCCACGGAGATGCCAACATCAGCATGGTGCAAGGCCAATGCATCATTGACGCCATCACCAAGAAAGCCGACGGCGCGGCCCTGATGGCGCAATTGCTTGATGATCCGTGCCTTTTGTTCCGGCGAGACGCGCGCAAAAATGCTCGTTTTCGTCACCGCAGTCCCGAGTTCGGCATCGTTCAGGTCATCAATCTGGACTCCGGTAAGCGTTCCCCCAGAGACCAAACCCAGATCCCTGCACACTTTCTCGGCAACCTTGGCGTTATCACCTGTCGCAATTTTGACGGTAATGCCCAGAGCCGCCAGCTCCTCCAACGATTCTTTGGCATTGGCCTTGGCCTTATCCAAAAAAACGAGGAAACCAGCCAACATCAGTGCCCGCTCATCAGCGGGTTCTAGTGCACTCATACCCACCACCTGCCGCGAGGCCACCGCAATAACCCGCGCCCCGGCGTCGTACTGTTCATCCAAGAGCGACTGCGCATGAGGCGGGATATCTCTACACAAAGCCATGACATCCTCGGGAGAGCCCTTGGTGACAATCTGCTGACGCCCACTCTCATCCATCAGAACGCTGGTCATGCGACGTTGGTGGTCAAAAGGAATGATATCGAGCCGTTTCTCACTGCCAGGGGCAAAGTCACGCGCCCCGGAAGCAGCCCAGAGCGCAGCATCCAGCGGGTTCGCACCCACTGTGGAGACAGCCCCCTGCGAGTAATCGGCCTCCGTTGAGATAAGCCCCAAAGCAAAAAGTTCGGCCTTCGACACATCAGAACGGACGGGCACTGCGAAGGTAAAACTGATGTGCCCTTCCGTGAGCGTGCCGGTTTTGTCCGTGACAAGCACGTCCATGTCACCGAGATCCTCAATGCACACCAGCCGCTTGACCAGCACTTTCCTCTTGGCCAGTGCCCGGGTACCAGCGGCCAGACAGGTACTTACGACGGCGGGCAGCAGCTGCGGCGTGATGCCAACAGCTATTGCGAGTGAGAAGAGCAGCGAATCCAGAAGAGGTCGCCCCAGCAGCAGGTTGGCGATGAAGATCAGAGTTGTCAGGACAACAGCCACCTGCAAGAGCAGGAACGAGAACCGTTTGAGGCCATTCTGGAATTCCGTTTGTGGCTGACGCTCCCCCAGCCCCAAGGCGACTTTGCCAAACTCCGCACGACTGCCGGTGGCGACGACGACTCCTGCGCAGCTGCCGGACTGCACCACCGTCCCCATGAAGAGACAGCAGGACATCTCGCCTAGGGGGACCACCCCTAAAATTGGTGCAGGATCCTTCTCCGCCGGCAGGGACTCCCCCGTCAGGATGCTCTCATCACACAAGAGGTCCTGCGCATCGAGCAATCTGATGTCCGCAGGGATGATCGCACCCAACCCCAGGCGGACCACATCACCGGGCACTAGATTCACCACATCGATTTGGCAGGCGGTACCGTCCCGAAGGACCACAACCGTGTGCGTGACGCGTGAATGAAGAGCCTCGGCAGCACGTTCGGCACGAAATTCATTGCTGAACCCCAAACCGACACTCACCAACAAGATGACAGCAATGACTACCGAATTCGTGGCATCCCCCAAGAACAAGGACAGCCCTGCCGTAACAATCAAAAGGATTAAGATGGGACTGCGAAGTTGCCGCCCCAGCACCACCCACGGACTGGCCTTGTGCGTGCGCAACGCGTTGGGGCCAACAACACTCAGCCGGCGAGCTGCTTCGTTACCGCCAAGACCGCGCTGCGTTGACCCAAGCTCAAGCAGAACTTCTTCGACGCTGAGGTGGATGGTTCCTGCGATGGAATGTTGTGTTAACTTCGCCGCCTCAACTGTTGCGGACGGGATCATCGCCGTCCTCATGGCTCGCAGTCGCCGACACGGTCACCCTCGCTGAGTCCCTCTCGCCATGAACCACTAGGACCGGACAGCCTGCGTGTTCGGCGCAGGCCGAGCTGACTGAACCCAGCAGCATCCCCGCGAAGCCACCATGTCCACGGGAACCAACAATGAGCATCTGCGCGGACTTGCTGTGCTCCATCAACACTCTGGCGGGCGTGCCTCGAACACACACACCGCTAAACCCTTCGGGCGGGTTGCCTCCAAAGGCCTCCTGTACGGCGTCCTTGAGGATCTGGTGCGCCCCCTCGTCCGGGTCCCAATCAGGGACTATGTACGAGCCGAAAACCGTTTCCAGGTGCCAGGCGGTAACGGCTGTGATGGTTGCATCCAGCGCGTGCGCCAGCGTTTGCGCCCACTTCAGGGCCAGCACAGACTCGGGTGATCCGTCCACTCCAACCACGATGCGCGAACCCTCGTGGATTGTCTTTTCTTCCATGGCTTGATCCATCTTTCTCACGCTTTCACTTTTCTCAAAGTCTTTTCAGTTCAATGATCGACGCCGGGAAAGGTTGCTGCACAGGGTCAAAGGTCCCTAACCATCGAGTCTGGAAAGTGCCAGTCTTGAGTTGGCGGATGTGTTCTTCCTGTGTCCGCTGGCCAGCCCTTGCGTCTGTGCCACCGACTGAGGACACGGAGACAGTCTTGAACAGCCAGCTCGCCCAAACCAGCCACGGACAGCAAAGCGTTGCCGACCCCACGCAGGTCTCGGAGGAATTTGAGCTCCTAAACCGGTACTGGGATGCTGCCAACTATTTGACGGTGGCGCAGATCTACCTTCAGGAGAATGCTCTCTTGAAGCAGGCGCTGACGGCCGAACACATCAAGCCTCGGTTGCTGGGCCATTGGGGAACCAGCCCCGGACTGTCATTGATTTACGTCCATCTAAATCGGCTCATTCGCAGTACCGGGGCCAAAGTCCTGTTCGTGGCCGGCCCCGGACATGGTGGACCGGCGGTGATTGCCAACCTGTACCTGGAGGGCAGCTACTCCGAGATCTATCCCCGCGTCAGTCAAGACCCCAAGGGGTTGCGTCGGTTGATCCGGCAGTTTTCCACCCCTGGGGGCATACCGAGTCATGTGGGTCCCCCAACACCGGGTTCCATTCATGAAGGCGGCGAGCTGGGCTATTCGCTGGCCCATGCGGCGGGTGCAGTCATGGACAACCCGGACCTGATAGTTGCGTGCGTTGTTGGCGACGGGGAAGCAGAAACCGGCCCCTTGGAGGGCGCATGGAAAGCGCCCGCCTTCCTCAACCCAAGCCGGGACGGGGCCGTGTTGCCCATACTTCACCTCAACGGCTACAAGATCTCCGGACCTACAGTTCTGGGACGCCAATCCGACGAACAAGTCATGGCACTACTTCGGGCACACGGCTGGGAGCCCGTGGTGGTCTCCGGCAGTGATCCTGCCGTGGTCCACCCCATGCTGGCTCAAGCATTGGATAGCGCGCACGCCAGGATTCTGCAGATTCAAGAGCAGGCGCGCCAGCATGGTGCCAACGCTCCGGCGCTCTGGCCGGCCATCATCCTGCGGACCCCGAAAGGGTGGACGGGCCCGGACTTTGTTGACGGCGTTGCCATGGAAGGCACTTTCCGCTCACATCAGGTGCCTTTGGCAGGAGTTCGTGAAAACCCGGCCCACCTGGCCCAGCTGGAAGCGTGGCTGCGCAGCTACAAACCCGAAACACTCTTTGACGCGCAGGGCCGGCTAGTACCCGAGCTGGCGGATCTGGCCCCCGATGCGGAGCTGCGCATGGGCGCCAACCCCTGGGCAAATGGTGGCCTGGACGTGGCGCCTCTTCCCATGCGTCCCTTGGACAATTACGCCTTGGAAGTGGGCACTCCCGGATCGATGAAACACGAGACCACAAGACCCTTGGGTGAGATGCTGCGGGATATTTACGTAGATACGGCGCAGGACCCTCGTTTTAGGCTGTTCAGTCCGGACGAGACAAACAGCAACCGTCTGGGCGCAGTTTTCGAAGTCACCGAAAGATGCATGATGGTGCCGGCACGTGACGGCGATGACCACCTGTCACCGGATGGCAGAGTCATGGAAGTCCTCTCCGAACACCTCTGCCAGGGCTGGCTTGAGGGATACGTTCTTACCGGGCGGTACGGCCTTTTCGCCACCTATGAAGCCTTCGCGATGGTGAGCGCATCCATGACTATCCAACATTCAAAGTGGCTCCAGCATGCCCGTGAACTGCCGTGGCGGAAACCCGTGCCAAGCCTAAACATTCTGCTCACCTCAACGTGTTGGCGCAACGACCATAACGGTTTCAGCCACCAGGGGCCGGGATTGATCGACACTGTTCTTTCCCTTTCTGGTTCGGTAGTCCGTGTCTACCTTCCGCCGGATTCCAACACGCTGCTGGCCGTGGCTGAACATGTCCTGCTCAGCAAGGACTACGTCAACCTGGTGGTGGTGGACAAACAGGCCCACCCCCAGTATTTGAACTTGGAGGACGCCCGCAAGCACGCAGCCGCCGGTGCGTCTATCTGGCAGTGGGCCGGAAACGAGGATGCACCCAGCAAGAGAACCCCCCACAGCAGAGCCTTGGTTGGCACCGAGTCCTCCATCACCACCGCTGACGAGCCCGCATTGCGGGCACAGCCGGATATTGTTCTGGCCTGCGCCGGCGATGTGCCGACAGAAGAGACCTTGGCAGCGGCCTGGTTACTCCAACATCATGTCCCCGGACTGAAGGTGCGCGTGGTCAATGTGATGGACGCCTTAGTGCTGCCGCCCCCGGACGTGCACCCGCACGGCCTTGCCGATCCAGACTTTGAAAAACTGTTCACGACAAACGGTGAAGTAATAGTCGCGTGGCACGGATATGCCCGCGCGTTCCATCAGCTCCTGCATGGACGCTTGAATCCAGGTAGATTCCATGTTCGGGGCTACAGCGAACAAGGAACCACCACGACTCCGTTTGACATGGTGGTACTCAACAAGATGAGCCGATACCACCTTGCCTTAGAAGCCTTGCGCCGGGTCAATGGTCACTTTGATGGCGCCCAGGAGCTGGCAGAGCACTGCAGTGCGATGCTTTCTAACCATGAAGCGTATATTCACGAGCATCTGGAGGATCTGCCGGAAATTCGGGATTGGGTCTGGACACCCCCAGCTCAGAGCCGAGAAGCAGTATGAGCATTGAACAAGAATCAGCCACCATCATCGTGGGTGTTGATGGATCCGATTCATCCATCGAAGCCCTCCGCCAAGGTGAAAAGCTCGCCGTTGCGCTGGGTTGCCGTCTCATAGCCACAGGCTGCTGGACCATCCCCACCGTCTACCAGGTCCCGTTTTCCCTGGGGAACATCGATTTCAAGGGCACGGCACGAGACATCCTCGACAATGCCATTGAGCGTGCGTTTGGGCTGGATTGGCCGGAGAACCTCACCATAGAGCTTGTTCAGGGCTCAGCCCGGCAAACCCTGATCGAAGCCAGCCGCAACGCAACACTTCTGGTCCTGGGACGGCGGGGGTTTGGCGGATTCAAAGGACTACTGATGGGGTCCGTCAGCGCAGCCTGCGCAGCCCACGCCCATTGCCCGGTGGTCATTGTGCACGCAACTGCTGTATGAGCAGATGCGTCAGTCCTGCTAACTTGAGCACATGAGCAACTTATTTGGGTCCCATGACAACGAACCGCACACATCCAACATTGCCGGGCGCCTGAACTGGCTTAGGGCCGGGGTGCTCGGCGCCAACGACGGTATTGTCTCCGTCGCTGCAACCGTGGTGGGCGTGGCCGGGGTGACCAACTCACCCACCCCGATTCTGGTGGCAGGAGTTGCGGCGGTGGTGGGCGGTGCCGTTTCGATGGCCTTGGGTGAGTATGTTTCGGTGAGCAGCCAACGCGACAGCCAACGGGCACTCATCGAGAAGGAGCGTCTGGAATTGGCAACGGACCCGGATGGGGAACTGGCTGAACTCACAGGCCTCTACCAGGCCAAGGGCCTCAGCACAGCCACGGCGGAGCAAGTAGCCCTGGAGTTGACAGCCCATGATGCCCTGTCAGCACACCTGTCCGCAGAGCTCAATATTAGCCAACATGAAGAAGCCAACCCTTGGCAGGCCGCCTATGCCTCAGCGGCTGCCTTTGCCGTGGGGGCAATCCTGCCCCTGCTGGCCATCTTGTTGCCACCCGCGGAATGGCGGATCCCGGTGACGTTCCTCGCCGTCCTCCTGGCCCTTGCCCTCACAGGAACCCTCAGCGCGGCCATCGGCGGAAGCTCCAAAACCACCTCCGCAACCCGTTTGGTCATTGGCGGCGCCCTGGCGCTCGCTGCGACTTACGCCATAGGTACAGCCCTCGGGGCCAGCGGCGTTATTTAGCTGCGCCGAGGCTGCTGCTGAGCCAAGCTCAGTGCCAGTTTCGGGCACAGGCTGACCGCATCGCGGGCAGCCTGTGCGTCCCCAGGACCTATCACCACGTTGGTGCGGTCCCCGCCCCGGGCGTGTCTGGCCAAGGGGTATCCCCAGTCGTCACGGCCCAATACGGTGGGCAGCAGTTCTGTGCAGAGACCGCGCCCGTCGCATTTGGTCCAGTCGATATGCAGTATCTCGTTCATGCGGTCCTCCTGAGCGTTCTGGTGCAGCTTCCCGAAAGATGGGCCTTGACGTCGTCGGAAAATGTCTCCAGAGCACTGGCGACCAAGCGGAGCGCCCCATCCGGATGGTGGCAGGCTCCACGTCCACCCACCAGGTTGCCCAATCGCTGCAGTTCCCCAACCAGACTCGGGTCCGGGGCGCCGTAAGCGATCGCATTCAGGACTCGGGCCATGGCCGGTAGGCCAAACATGCACGGCCCGCACTGTTTGGCGGATTCTCCAGCCAGGTAGCTGAGCATACGGGCGGTGGCTTCCAACCCGCAATCCCCGGTTGAGAGGACGTGCAGCACACCCGCGCCGGGGCGGATCACCTGGCCCGCCGGACCCGACGGTGACAAGGTATAGTCCAGCGGCCGCACCCACTGTCCGTGGTAGCCGCCCACCAAAACTGCCCTGACATCTGAGCGATCGACGCCGGCACGGCCCAGAATGCTGGCTAGGCTTGCGTCTCCTTCCACTTCCAGCACCTGCTCGGCGCAATGGCCAGAGACGGAGATGAGCCGCGTCCCGGGGTCCCGCTCCGAGCCAACCGAACGGAACCAACCCACCCCATGGCGGGCAATGAGGGCCACGTGGGCCAGGGTCTCAACATTCAGCACCAGAGTCGGCCGGCCCTTGACGCCGGATTCGCTGAGCCGGCGTCGGTTATCCAGAGGCAGTGCAATACCGTTGGCGATGCTGTTGACCACGGCGCTTGCCTCCCCCGAGATGAACGATTCAGGGGCTTCGGTTACCTTGATTTTGCGCGCATCGCGGCGCCCCGCCACGGCAGCTTGAACCGAACGCATGGCCGACGGTGTGGTGTAAATGTACAACAGCGAGGCGGACACTGCGCGTCCGGCGATCAAGAGCCCATCAATAACAAGGTGCGGTGCGTGGGTCAGCAAGGTCTTGTCCTTGAAACTGAGGGGTTCTCCCTCCGCCCCGTTAGCTATCACCACCGGCTTGGCTCCCAGCAGCGCACCACCGCGGCCCTGGTCCGTCGCAGCGAGCTTGCGCCACGAAGCGAACGCTGCGCCGCCGCGACCTGTCAACCCGGATTGCTCCAACACGGAGATGAAGTCTGCGCCGATGGTCTCCAACGACAATGGGCCAAACGTTTGTTCATGGACGCCGAAGGTCGGGTTGGATCCGGCGGCGAAGAGCTGGTAGTTGGCCGCACCGTCCCAGCCTTGGGCGGCAGAAACGGAAGCTGCACGTTGCGGCGTCATCTCAGGGCTCCTGTTCGTGCTTTTGCGGTTTCCAAAAAGTTTATTGACAAGCGCCACGCTACTGCAGCGCCTACGGCCGCCACTGACCCAGCGGCCAGCACCAGGAACCACTTGCTTGTCCCGTTGGTGCCATTGCCTATGGCGTGGGCCAGAGCAATGGGCCACATGGCGTAGCTGAACCAGTGGACGGCGCGAAAAGTCCGCTGGCCAATGCGCTGGCGCAGCAACCCCGTGACCATCAGGGCCAGAACCAGATCGAACGCGACGGTGCCAAGGCCCTGCCAGAACGGTTTGAAGGCCCCCAGGAAGGGGACAACGACGTCGGTCACGGTGAGTTTCGCATAAGAGTCCAGCATCAACGACCCCACATGGAGGAAAAGGAAGACTGTTGCCAGCAAGGAGATGTTGCGGTGTATCAACGTTATGGAGAAGCGCGGTATCCCAGGTAATGGCCGCCCCGAGCGGGTCAATATACCCAAAAGTACGCTCACGGTAAGCAACGCCAGGGAGGCGAATCCGCTCACCCTGCCAAAGGCCCACATGGCGTTATCCATTTGATCCAGCTCCCGTCGCGGCCATGCTTGCTGGTTGAAATGAGGGCTGGTCCTTGGGCCATCCCCCCGTGGTGACAATGCGGCCCTGCGCGTCAACGAGGCGCGCAACAACGCCAATCCGGTCAAACCATTCCGGGGCCGCGAATCCGCGGACGATCCCAGCGGTGCTGAAAGCATTTGCCAGTAGGGCTGAGGTGGCTGCCACGGTGACGGTCCGCCAGACTGGCTCCGCCGGAAGCCCAAACCTGGGGTCCAGGATGTGGTGGACAGTGTGTCCGGCATGCTGCCACCGCCGCTTCTGTGTGCTCGAGGTGGCCATGGCATTGCCAGCCTTGAGGGTAAGCTGCTGGCTGGGATCCTGCGACAGGTCCTGGACCAGCACCTGCCAGCCGCCCTCCGGGCTGGGACCGGCCGTGGCGATGTCACCACCCAGGGAGACCAGAACACCGCATCCGAGCTCCGCCGCCACTCGCGCTGCGGCGCGGTCCGCGGCGACGGCCTTGGCCGTGGCCCCCAGGTCGAGCCGAAGATCCTCCGGGACGGTGAGGATTTGCCTGTCAATGGACACTCGCTGCCATCCTGGGGTGCGTGGTTGCGTGCGGGTGACGGCAACGGCGGCGCCGTCGGGATGGAGCCGCACCTGGGCAAGGTCTCTGTCGTAGCCTAAGGCTGCCAGGTCCATGCCAAGGGTGGGGTCAACATCGCCCCCTGTCCACTTGGCAGCATCGAGGGCGCTGGCAACCAGCAGAGCCAGCAGCGGGCTCACCCTGGCACCGGCAGCAAGACCCGGTTGCAGGCTCGTCAGCTCCGAATCCGGGCGGAAGCGGCTGCAAGCCTGATCCACGCTGGCGATCTCGTCACGGACCACACCTTCGGCGGCGCTGGCCAAGCCGGCCTCGGTGACGGTAAGGGTAGCCTCCAGCCCCCACACTTCCCAGGATTTTGAAGACTCCACGTTAGGACCCCGCTGACTTTCCGCTGATGGCCCCACCGTTGCCGGGCTGTACAGGGATGCCGCCCGAAGTGCCGTTGCTGTAGCCGTTTCCATCCTCATAGTCGTAGCCATGGTCCTCATCCTGGCTTCGTCCCTGATCCTGGCTGGTGCCCTCACCCTGGCTGGTGCTCGAGCTGACCGTGTTGCTGGTGGTGGCTCCGTCGATGGCCAAGACCGCGATGCCGGCAACCGAGAAACTACCAAGAGCTACCATGGTGGTGATTCCCGCCGCCACCTTCTTTCCGCTGTTCCGTGTCGCCATGACCTGCTCCTGTCCGTGCGTTGGTGAAGTTCCTTGTCTCCATCATCCCCACGAATTCTGTGTGCTTTCTTAGTCAGCGATGTATATGGGCTTTGCCCTTGCCTAGCAGCGGAAGAACTACCACCACCGTGGCACCGCCGCCCGGCGAAGCCGATTCCACCAAGACTTTTCCATGGTGCAGGGCAACAATCTCGGCCACCAAGGCTAGGCCGAGCCCATAGTGGCGGCTGCCGCTTGCAGTGCCTGCTCCTGCCCTTGCCGAGGAAAACCGTTCGAACGCCCTTCCCTCTGTGCCCGGGGCAAACCCGGGGCCGTCATCGGAGACCAGAATGCGTACATCCCCTCCGTCTACACCAACATCAACCGTGACAGTAGTTATGGCATGGTCCAGGGCATTGGAGATCAAGGCCGTGAAGACCCGCAGTAGCGCCACTGGAGATCCTTGCACTATGACGGGGCCTGCAGCACTGACCACGCCCAGCACTATTGACTGTTTCTGCGCCTGGGGCGCCGCCACAGCAACCGCATGGCGTGCAACCCCGAGCACGTCGACGGGAGTGTGGTCAACAGCCTCCCTAGGGTCAGCGGATATCAGCAAATCTTCTAAAATTCCTGTCAACAGCTTGGAGTCCTGGACAATCCTCTCCACCTCCTCGGAAACCTCCTCCGGAGTCAGACCTGGTCCCAGCAGTTTTCGGTGCAGCATTTGGGCCCGTGTGCTGAGCAAGGTCAATGGCGTTCGAAGTTCGTGGCTGGCATCGGCAACGAACCGTCGCTGCAAGGCCAGGCTCTCCACCATGGGGCGCATGGCGCGCCTTGCCATCCACACCGACGTGGCAGCCGAAACAAGTGCCGCCGCCGCGACGGCAACCACTATGGCCCAGATCAGGCGGTCGAGTGATTCGCGGCCCTCATGGGTATCCACCGCAGCCTGGACCACCCTGTCATCATGGATGGTGGTCAACACCTCGTAGTTTCTTCCCCCAGCCGAGAAACCCGACTTTTCATCCGATTGTGTCGCGTCCACTCGGTTCATCGCGGCAATGTCAGGAAGGCCCACGGGCATGGCCGGAGAGACGCTCAGATCGCCCTCGTGGAACACAGCAACATAAACTCCCGGCGGCGCATCGTGGGGTGAGTCCACCCGGGTCGCATTCACCAGTGACCTATCCAAGGCTTCAGCAGTGCCGGCAGCAACTATGGAGTACAGCAAAACACCCATCATGGCCAGCAAAACCACTATCAGAATGGTGAATTGCAATGCCAGGCGCACCACAGCGTGGCGGAGCTCGGCAGCATCCCTGGCGTTCATGCCAGCGGTCCCAGGACATACCCCAGACCCCGGACCGTCAGCACACATGATCGGCCCAGTTTCTTGCGGAGATAATGCACGTAGGTATCAACCACGCCGCCATCGTCGGCATCAGCAAAGACCGACTCCAAAAGGCCCGTCCTGGTGAAGACCTGCTGCGGTCTGCGCGCCAGATGCTCCAAAAACTCGCATTCACGTTCGGACAGCACCACCTTGGTGCCGCCGTCGAGCGCCACCGTCCGGGTGCCCACATCAAGGGCACCCCCCGGAACCCGCACCATAAAGGACGTGTCCGCATGGCGCCGCAGCAGGGCACGGATTCGCGCTAATAATTCCTCAATGTCAAAGGGCTTGCCCAAATAGTCCTCGGCTCCCCTGTCCAGCCCTTCCACCCGGTCCGCCGGATTACTCAGTGCCGAAAGTATGAGCGCCGGTGTGGTGATCCCTTTGCGTCGCAGCCGCTCCAACACCTCCAATCCCTCAATTGCTGGCAGACCCCTATCCATCACCATGACATCGAAGTGCCGGCTAAGGCCCTCATGCAGGGCCCGCTGGCCGTCAGCTGCCACGACAACGTTGCAGCCCTCGCCGCCCAGCAAGTCAGCCAACATCGAAGCAAGGGCGGCGTCATCCTCCACCAGCAACACACTCGGTTCATCAGCCATGAAGTGAAGTATAGGGGCCAATGCTTGGCCGGCACCGTTCGTTGAAACTTCCGTGGCGGTCTACCTGCCCGTGATCGTCAACGACAGCACCGTCGTAGGCGTGGACCTGCCAACAATCTTCGAGGGCCTCATCTTGGCCTGACTGAGGAACAGCGGGCCAACAGCCTCTACTTCGTGGCGCTTGGCACCCTGCCGCAGACCAGCGCAGACCTGGGCGTAGCTGTGTGCTCCGCAAAATGTCCACCCCTGGGTGATGCCTTCCTTGGCTGGAAGCATTCTGTGGGCTTTTCGTACTATGAGAAAGGCCCAATACTTGGTCACGTGGTTGACGTGTATTAACGGTCCCAACGCTTTCCAACATCAATTGCACCTTCCCTAGAATGGGTAAGACCACAGCGTATGACATCTGAGTCGCCGTCATCTCCGGACTGGCCGCGGCCGGCCCGCTGCGCTGGCGGGAGCTGTCCTGTTAGTGCACGAGAGGGACTGTGCGTGTTCTGGGTTACCTCGAAGTTGGGTCTTTGGACCCTAGTTTCACCTGAGCGCATCTGCGTAGAATCGCTCAGATGAGAGACCATGCAGTGGCACCCAAAGCAGACATCCTAACGGCCGAGCAATGCTGGAAGCTCTTAGGAGAGACGTCGGTCGGCCGCCTCGCCGTGAACGTGAACGGTCGCCCCGACGTTTTCCCCGTCAACTACAAAATCGACGGAGAATCACTCATCTTCCGGACAGGTGACGGCACAAAACTGAACGCGATCACTGAAGACGCGAATGTCGCTTTGGAATCGGATGCTGTTAGCGCCGAATTTGGCATGGCGTGGAGTGTGGTCGTCAAGGGACGAGCTGAACCTATCTCAGCAGAAAGCCCCGCGTTGAACTCCACCGTTCAAGGGTTGTTTCCCTGGCAGGGCGTCGGGAAAAACCATCTGATCCGCATTGTTCCGGAAACTGTGACGGGACGGCGTTTCACCTTGGACGCCTCCATGACATGGAATGTTCCTCTGTCCACCGCAATCCGTGCCGGGCTGGAATAGCGGCCCCGCCCGCCCGGGGTGACACCACGGCGTCGTACTGGAACTGCCCGGCAATTCCCGCTGCGGCTAGAATCGCCTGGCTGTCGCGGCATGCAGTGGCCAAGGCCGTGGGCACCATTGCCGTGAAGAACCGCTGAAGCAGCGCGGGGGCATCGGGAAAGAGCACCGCGTTCGGGGGCTTGGACGCCCAGGTGGCTCCGGACACCATTGGCAATGCTTCATCAAAGGGCGTCTTCCATCCAACAGCCGGCAACCCAGCGGCGTCGGGCCCGAGCAACTTACCTTGCGCATGCAGGCCTTTTTGGCCCTAACCGTAGCGGACAGCTAACAGTAGCTTCGACGCTGTGGGCACCCCCATTCGGTGCGCTGGTGACCGCGCATCCCCCACCTCGAAAGGACACACCATGAAGGCACTGGTATATAAAGGCCCCGGAGTCAAACAGTGGATGGACGTTCCGATGCCTCAACTACTCAATCCCAGCGACGTCATTGTCCGCGTCGACACCACCACCATTTGCGGAACGGATCTACACATTCTCAAGGGAGATGTCCCTGCCGTCCAAGTTGGCCGAATTTTGGGCCATGAAGGTGTGGGTACCATTTCGGAAATCGGCACGGGTGTCAAGGACTTCGCGGTCGGCGACCGCGTCATTATCTCGTGCATCAAGTCATGCGGGCACTGCGTCAATTGCCGCGTCAATTTGTATTCTCATTGTCTCGGAGCGGAGGGTGCGTCCGGGACTGGTTGGGTGTTCGGCCACCTGATTGATGGGACGCAGGCGGAATACGTACGCGTCCCGTACGCCGACAATTCCCTGCACAAAGTGCCCGACGGCGTGACGGACGTTCAGGCGGTCATGCTCTCCGACATTTTGCCCACAGGGTTCGAAATCGGTGTGCTGGCGGGCCAGGTCAAGCCCGGGGATGTGGTGGCGATTATTGGCGCGGGTCCAGTTGGTCTTGCAGCGATGATGACAGCCGGGCTGTGTGGGGCGGCGACAGTCATCGCCATTGATATTGACCCCGGGAGGTTGGAACAAGCCAAGAAATTTGGGGCAACAGACATTGTCGTGTCGGGCGCGGCTGATTGGAAGGAACAGGTTCTTGCACTCACAGACGGTGCCGGAGTGAATGCAGCCATTGAGGCCGTTGGCGTGGCCGAGACATTTGCGATGGCCCTGGACATCGTTCGGCCCGGCGGTCACGTCGCCAACATCGGAGTCCATGGCAAGCCGGTAGAACTGCACTTGGAGGAGCTATGGATTCGCAACATCTCCATCACCATGGGCCTAGTCAACGCAAATACGACACCCATGCTGCTCAAGTTGGTTGCCTCACACAAGATCCCGGCTGAATGGTTCGCTACACATTTTTTCACCCTTGACCAGATGATAGAAGCCTACGAGACGTTTTCAAATGCCACCACAACCAAGGCGCTAAAAGTAGTCATCTCACGAGTTGACCGAGCGTAACGTGACGTCAGCAGGCGCTGTCCATTAGGGTTCTGCCCCCTGTTTCCATGAACTGGGTCACCCTCGAAAAACTTGACGGACTAACCATCCACGCGGCAGACAGCGAAACACTTCTAGCGATGAAGATCGTCGCCGAACGAGACAAAGACACCCGCGACCACTACCTCATCGTCGTCGATGATGCCCTAGATGCGGAAGCAACGCTCCTCCCGGAGAAAGGTCACTAACTCCGGCGCCGCGGACGAGTCACCATGCCGGGGTCTTTCAATGGATCCAAGGGCGCACTATTGACGATTCCTGAAAACATCTAGAGAGAATTTGGTGCCTGGCTGGTCACTGGAGCGCTCAAAGAAGGGCGGGAACTTGGCTCCTCTAACACCTTCATTTGAACAACGCGGACCCCTGCGCAAACTGGGTGGTGGGTACGCTGCAGCCCACCACCCAGACTGCGTCAGAAGACTATGACCGGCTTGATCGTCTTGCCACTCTTGGAGTCTTCGAACCCCTGGTTAATGTCCTCAAGTTTGTAGTCGCCAATAAGCTTCTCGAAGGGGAATCGTCCCTCTCGCCAGAGCTGGATCAGCCGAGGAATGAAGACCTGCGGTACGGAGCTGCCCTGGACCACTGTCTTGAAAGTCCATCCTTTGACAAGCGATGCGCCAATTTCGAAGGCAACTTCGGTGCCGGGTTTGGCTGCGCCGACAAGGGCGAGGGTTCCTCGAACGCCCAAAGCATCAGCTGCCTGACGAAGGAGCGAGGGTAACCCGGTGGTATCCACCACGTAATTGACGCCAGCATTGTCCGTGATCTCACGGAGCCTTGCAGCGACGTCGTCCGTTGTGGAATTGATGACGTGGGTTGCACCCAGCTCAAGGGCGAGTTCCAAGCGGGAATCGTGGATATCGACTGCAACAATAATTGAACAGTCAGCAATTTTCGCCGCCATGATGGATGAGCAACCGACGGCGCCCGCACCAAACACGACCAGCGAGGAACCTATTTCCGGTTTGAGCTCATTGAGGACCGTGCCAGCTCCAGTATTGATGCCACAACCCAAAGGGCCCAGGTGCTCGAGCGGCACATCTTTGGCAACACGGACAACTGATTCCTCAACGACGTTTGCGTAGGTTGCAAAGGATGACTGACCAAAGAAGTGGGAGGAGATGACCTCCCCATCGTTACTAAGCGACGTTCCGCCGTCTGCTCGCCGTCCAGCAAAGTCCGCTGCCATCAAGTTTTCACAATATGCCATGTGCCCACTGCGACAGCTCTTGCAGTAACCACAGTATGCTGCGGCCAGCACCACGTGATCCCCCGGCACCACCGAAACTACTGAGATACCGACTTCTTCGACAACACCTGCCCCTTCATGCCCCAGAACTGCAGGAAGCGGTGTCGGGTAGACACCATCACGGACCAGTACATCCGTATGGCAGATCCCAGTTGCAACGAGTCGAACCCGAACTTCGTTGGGCCTCAGCGCATCAAGTTCAAGCTGTTCAATCGTAAATGGTGCTGCGTTCCCTCGCGCAACAGCGGCCGTTACCTTCATTGAATTCTCCCTATTTTGATCGCCAGGACAACTGTCCGCCTCGGCGCGGTTTTCTAATGGTTGGAATGCGACTATCTCTGCGGAACTCCTGGACGCGAGCCACAGACGTACGCAAGCGGGCATGCAGCTGCAAGAGGGCGGGTACAACGAAGTACACAGAAATAGGAACCACAACAAGAGTCAATGCCAAGGCGCGCATCACGGACGGCCAATTTGGTGCGACCGCCGCAAGCGTTGTCATTCCGATGGCAGCCAATGGAAAGATAGCCAGCCAAGTGATTACGACTCTGACGTGCACGGATGCCAGAGTCGCTTGTTCTCGATCCTGTGCGCCCAGTTCATCCGCTGCCAGCGCCTTACCTTCGTGCTCCATGCATTCTCCAACCGTTCTGTTGGAGATTACTTTACATGAGTATGGCGCATTCGTTCCAAACGAACGTTTGGAGATATGCTTGAGCTATGGCATGGGATACGGAGGCGACCAAGGCTAAGCTCCTTGATGCAGCAATTACGGAGTTTTCCGAAAGAGGTTTTTCCGGGGCGCGCATTCAGCAGATCTCGAAAAATTCCGGCTGCAATCGCGAACGAATCTACTTCTACTTCGTCAACAAGGCCCAGCTCTTCGAGAGCGCCCTCACTCGCCAGCTGTCAACAGCACTAGATGACTTGCCAGTCATCGGCACCGGACCCGAGGCCATCGGAGACTTCGCTGGGCGCTACTTCGATTTCTCCACAAGCCATCCCGGCCTGTCTCGACTCACCTTTTGGGAAGGTCTTGAATGGGGCTACCCCATCGGCGCCGAAGAGCGAACCCTCCGCGCATCGGAAAAAGTGGCCGAAATTCAGCTGGCACTACCCACAATGTCACGGTGCGAGGCTGAAGAACTCCTCTTGACAATAGTCACCCTGTGCCACGCCTGGGTCTCAACACCAAACGTCCAACTTGTCGTCGCTGGGGCCCCGGACGACGCCCGTCGGCGTGCCTCAATCGTGCGGACCAGTGAGTTGCTGGCGCAATGTGCTGTGGCCGACGTCTAAATTTTCAGATCTGCAAACTACCGGCCATTGTCTCGATCCGACGACGGGCTTGCACAGCGCCCGCCAAGAGAAGTGCCCCCCACTCACGTCGTCAAGCCTCTGCCGCACCATGAACTAGGCGTAAGGGGAAAACGCCCCGACGCACCCAATAAAGAGCCGCCAAGAACAAGCAGCTAAATCGGCATTGGACTACCAGCACGCCGCACAACAGGAACCCTCCGGGGAACAATCAGTCAACAGCTGTCAAAACTTAAACACGAAAACCCCCTGTAAACAGGGGTTTTCCCAAGGTGGGATTCGAAACTGATTCAAACCGGCATAAGCAAAGGGAACTAGCGGATCGCCGCGGCAGTAAGGCCCAGTACAAGCCAAACCGGGCGCGTCCGGCGGGAAATGTGTTGACACTGTCAACCAAAACCTGAACAGACCCGAATGAAAGAAAAGAACTGTGGATGGTTCCTGACCTGGATTCTTCAAGAATCACCTAGACTCCACCACCAAGGCGTTGAACATCAGACAAGCGGGTGTGAAGCGCAGAACGCTTCACACCCACTGTTGCCGCAGGCACCAACCGGGGAGGCCGTGTGCCGGTCCCGTTATTGTTTGATGCCGATCCAGTGGTCGGTGGTGAACTCGTCGATGGCCCAGTCACCATTGAAACGGCCGAGGCCGGAGTTGCGCTCCCCGCCGAAGGGTACATGGGCTTCGTCGTTGACTGGCATATCGTTAATGTGCGTCATCCCGGCCTTGATGCCCAGACCGAAGCGCACACCACGTTCGGTGTCTTTGGTGAATACGGCGCTGCTGAGCCCGAAGTTGCTGGCGTTGGCGAGCTCCAAGGCGTGCGCCTCGTCTTCGGCACGAATGATGCCGACGAGCGGCCCGAAGATTTCTTCGCGGGCGATCTCCATATCTGCAGTGACGTCGGTGAACACGAACGGCGAAACAACGCGACCGTCGATGGAGCCTTCCAAAGCCACTTTGGCCCCTTCGCTCTTGGCCAGGGCGATCTTCTTGAGAATTCCAGCGAGCTGGCTGTCGTTGATCAACGGGCCAACCACAGTATCCGGCTGGGACGGGTCGCCCACGGGGATCGATCCGGCGGCCTCAACGAAGCGCTGCACAAAATCGTCATACAGCGGGGCTTGGACAATAATCCGGTTCACGGCCATGCAGATTTGTCCCTGGTGCAGGAACTTTCCCAGCACTGCCGCTGGTACGGCAACGTCCAGATCGGCATCATCAAGGACAACGAGGGGGCTGTTGCCGCCCAGTTCCAAAGCGACGTGCTTGATGAAGTCTCCACCGACGGCGAGCCTTCCCACGTTCTGGCCCACCGGCGTCGAACCTGTGAAGGAAATCAGGCCCGGAACGGGGTGGGTGACGAAGTCGTCGCCAATCTCGGATCCGGCCCCCACCACCACGCTCAAGACGCCCGCAGGCAGCCCGGCCTCCTCGAAGATGCGGGCCAGGATCAGCCCGCCGGTCACGGGAGTGTCACTTGCAGGCTTGATGACGACGGCGTTGCCCAAGGCAAGTGCCGGGGCCACCGAGCGCTGGGAGAGGTGCAGCGGGAAGTTCCACGGGCTAATAACACCCACGACGCCGAGCGGGCGGCGGTAGATGCGGTTTTCCTTGCCTGGTGTGTTGGATTCGACAATGCGGCCAAAGACGCGGCCAGGGAAGGATGCTGCCTCCAAGGTGATAGCTGCTGCGGCGGATACCTCCACGTTGGCCTTGATGACAGTACTGCCGGATTCCTTGACGAGCCAGTCAATGATCTCCCCGCGTCGTTCCTCGATGATGGCGGCGGCGCGGAGCATGACGTGCTGACGGGCTGCCGGGGTTTGTGCTGCCCAGTCCTTCTGGGTTTGCTCGGCGGCGCGGTAGGCATCGTCGAGGTCCTGGACGGTACCCTGGCGAATAGTGGTGAGCTGCTCATTTGTGAACGGATCAGTGACGGTCAGGACTTTTTCTGAGCGCCCTTCGCGCCATTCGCCGGCAATGTACTGCAGTTGCGTGCTCTGCCCAGCGAAGGTGGCGGAAGCCGCCGTCGTGGTGTCTGTGAGTGATGCGGTCATGGTGGTGACTCCTAAAATTGTTGCTGTTTAAGTGAGCGGGGAGTGTTCCAGGGCGAGTGTGGCGATGCTCTTTTCGAGCACGTCCTGCTCGGCCCAGCTGCCGTGGAAGCCGAAGGGGATGCGGGCCGGGAGCTTGATCTGCGCCAGCGGAGTTCGGTGCAACTCGGCGGCGTCGTGAATCAACATCTCGCTCAGGCTCGTCTCACGGTTCCACCAGATCGAGAGGATATAGCCGTCATCCTCCGTTTTCGAATCCGGACGGGCCACGAAAACCGGCTCGCTCGGGTTGGTCAGGCCGACAGGACCCTCCACCACTGTGGTGGAGTCCAGCAGGTAATCGTGCCGGGCCAGACCATCTGTCATAGTGTCCTCGCTCAGGCCGCGAGTGGTGACGAAGTATCCATAACGATGCGCTCGCCCAACGTACGCGTCGTTAATTTTAGGGAACTCCCCCGCAATGCCGCTGACCATCTTGTCCGAGACCTTACCAGTGCGGGTGTTGACCTTCCACTGCCAGGGGATGGCGGGCGGGAACCACTCGTGCGAGCTTAACGGGGTGTTGCTGCCGGCCGGGTTGCCTAGGCGGGAGATTCGGTGTACATCGATGACAACTTCATCGCCGATTTCGTAGGCGTTGAAGAAGTGTGTGGGGGCAAACATGCCGTTGGCCTCATACCACTTCACCTCGTGGGTACGGCGGTCCATCATCACGATCTGGGTTCCGTGCGGCAGTGCCTTCTCGTCCCAGACGACGCCGGGCCTGCCTTGCGCAACGAGGTCCATCCTCAATGTACTGGGCGAGACGAAGAAGATGGCATAGTTTTCGCTGACTACGAAGTCGTGCATCATCACAGGCACCCCGACTTCGAAGCGGTGGGAGTCCATGATCTTGCCTGTCTTCACATCGGCCCGGTACCAAGTGATGATGGGCCCGGTGGCGGCGAAGAAGAGCATGTCCCCGGTCGCTGGGTCGATCTTATAGTGTGCGGTGCACAACACGTCAATGCCACCGTGGAAATCCCACGTGCCATAGGTTTCAAGTGTGTCCGGGTTCATCTGGCTGGGCAGCCCACCCTCGAAATACACCAGCAGGTGGTCATCGAAGATACCCACGTTGGTGTTTGCAACATTTTTCCCACGAGGGGCACCATCGGGCAGTGCACCAGGGGTTCCTCCGTTGACGAAGCCGGAATACACGGCCTCTCCCTGCTCCACCTCAACCTTGAACGAGTCAGTTTCCACCCAGCGGGTGCGGAACGCGGCTTTACCCTCCCGGACGTAGACGGCGGCGACCATGCCGTCGCCTTCCCACCAGTGGTAGCGGTCAGTGTTGCGCGGCTGGAACTTGGGGTTGGCAGAAATTCGGAACAAGGCTCCGGCGATGTCCTCGGGGATCTTGCCGATGACTTCAAGGTCAAAGCCGTCGCTCTCCTCCGTCCATGGCTGGAACGGACCGTTCAGAAATTTATTATCAGTTGCCCACATCGTGATGCCTTTCGATCTAGTTCTAGGGGTTTAGGCGTTTTTTCCGGCGGAGTGCCAGATGCCGTGGTTGCCCGGGGAGAGAGTTCCGGTGGGATCCATCGCATCCTTGAGGGACGTGTAGAGCCTTGACAGGGCATGGTCGTTGAAGTCGAAGTTCTCCGCAACATGCTCGATCAGCGAGGGATGCGCACGGTATTCACTCCAGCCCCACTGAGCCGCCTTTTCACACATAAGTTCGACGGCGGCGTGGGCCGCGGCCGCTTCGGCAGGATCGTTCACGTCGAAGAAGACCATGCAGGCGCCCACGAGGCTGCGAGTGTTGGCTATCCAGCCAAAACCAGCCACTAGGCCAGCCTCCTCCAGGATGGTGCGCACCATGAGCTCGTGTTTGGCTGCGGATTCGCCGTCGAACGGGATGGCGGGCGAGAAGTCGATGTGACCCACGTTTTCGCCGATGTGCTTTTTCATCATGTCCAGCAGGAACATGTTGGGGATGCCGGCCGGGACCAGGTCCAGCGGGTGGACTTCCTCCGGACGGACGTCGCCGCGGTAGGAGCGCAGTTCCAATGCGACGTTGGGCAGATGTTCTACGGCGGCGCGAACGATTTCACGACGGGCCTCCACGAGTGCTTCGTGGCCGTAGAAAGAGATTCGGGCGTTCCAGCGACCCGGCGGCAACGTCGCAGAAAGCTTCGCCTTTTGCGACATACCGGTTGTGTCCTGCAGGGGGTTGGCACGGCCATCCTCCGGTTCCGGCGAGCTGGTGATCAGCGGCAACCCCTGAATGGTGCCATCGAGTACCAGCGGGCGGAGCGCGTCAATCAGCGGGGCGATGTCCTCGTCGTTGTGGCAAATGATCGAGCCGGTGGCGAACACTTCGGGCTCGGGCATGAGCCAAACACCCATCTTGGACACGATGCCAAAATTAGACTGCATAAACAGGCTGTCAAGGGACGGACCAAAACCTCGTTTGTGCCGTTGCCACATGGGGCTATTGGTCATCGCACCCAGGCCGGTGCGGACCACATCGCCGGAGGCCAAAACCACTTCCATGCCACACACGGCACTGGCGTGGTCACCATTGACTGTGTAACCGTAGCCGTGCTCGAGAGTGTTGCCGACGATACTCCCCCAGCCAAGGTCCGGCACAGAAATCCAGAGTTTCAGTCCTCGGGCCTTGATCTCGTTGTACAGGTCAAAGAAGCTGACCCCGGGCTCAAGCAGCGCATAGCCGGCGGCTTCGTTGATTTCCAAGATCCTATTCATACGGCGCAGGCTCAAGACAACGGAGCCGTTGACAACGGGGGCCGAGCCACCGTAGCCGTAGTTGCGTCCGGTGGATGATGTCCAGAGCTGGATTTGAAGTTCGCTGGCGATCCGGACCACGGCTTGAATTTCTTCGACAGTGGAGGGCTGGACCACGAAGGAGGGCTGGTACTCTTGGGCGTCCTCGCCCTCATAGGGGTCGTGAAAATCTTTGACTTGGATCTCATCCAACAGGACGGCGTCGGATCCTAGAGCTTCGGTCATCCGCGCAATGGCCTGGGTCAGGACCGATGATGAGTTTTTGAGGTCAGTGGTGGTTGTCATGTACTGTCACGCTCCGTTGCTTGACGGGTGTTCAGCTCCGAACACCGCTTGTTCCAAGTGTGGTTTGAAACACAGGCATAGTTCTTGGTGCCGAACGGCAAGAAAAGTCGATCCTCATGGCGTCCGGCAGCAAGGTCTCCGGCGTGTCCCTATACTTGGCTTCGGATGGACAAGACCAAAGGCGGTTTTTAGCAGTGATGAACTGGATGGAAAGTCTCCGCCCGACGACGACTGGTGCAGGGGCCCGTCCGGCGTCCGATCCGGCGACTATCGCCAGCGCCGAGGCGGAAATCGGGGTCGCAGCCACGGCATGGGCGGCCGAGGCAGCTGCGCATATAGTCCGTCTGGTGGATGAAGAATTCAACCTTGCAGGAACACCCGGGATGATGACCGGCACAGAGCAGGAGGGCTGCGAAGCGTGCCTGCTCACTACCCTGATCGGCCTGCATCGTGGCACGGCCGCGGCGGACATTCTGGCACCCCGTGGCGCCCAAGACAATGTCCGCTTGTCCGTGCGGCAGGGAGTCCCGATTGCCAGTGTTCTACGCACTGTCTGGGCCTGCCACACCCGGGTTCAGGATGCACTACTGGCGATCATTGAACGAAATGTTCCTCCCGATCGGATCGTTGCTGAAGTCCGCGAGCTGAACGCCGCCCTTTTCTCCTATGTGAACTCCTATGTGAGCGATCTGATGCGTGGTTACGAGGATGAGCTATCACTGTGGCACGGTCGGCTCCCGGCGGAACGGCTGCGGGTTCTCACAGCCATTCTCGACGGTGAGGAGCCCGGCGAAGAAGCCGAACGTATCCTTGGACTACGCCTGCGCAGGCACCATCTAATCGCCGTGGCCAGGTCCACAAGCAGCGGGCACGTCCCGGACCGCGATGCCCTACGCCAACATTTCGGGGCCGACGCTGCGCACGCGCTGGGCGCGGCCGGTGTCCTGACAATTGAGCATCAGGGTACGACGATTTTCTGGTGGACTTTCAACACCCGCCCGGACCCTTCGTCGATCAACGTACTGCGTGCGGTGCCCCTCCCCGACTGGATCCAGCTCGCGGCCGGGCGTCCCGGCTCCGGACTGGCAGGCTTACGCGAAAGCCACTTTGAGGCTCAGCAGGCTGCCCGGGTCGCCCAGCTTTCGCCACGACTAGAGTTCTGGGACTACAACGAGGCCGGCATGTTGGCATTGCTTATTGCCGATCCACAGGGAGCTGCCAGGTTCGTCCAGGTTCAACTCGCCGGACTGCTAGGCCCGGACCAAAAGCTGGCTGACATCCGCGACACCTTACGGCATTTCCTGTCGGCTGGCAGCAGCCGCCTCGCGGCAGCCCAGGCCCTGCACCTGGCCACCAACACCGTGGCCTACCGGGTCAAACGTGCTGTGGAGCTCCTTGACCGGCCCATTAATGAGAACCAAGTGCCCACGCTAGTTGCCTTGGAACTGGCACACGCTTTCCCATATCTGATGGAAGCACGGGAGTTTCCCCAATGACGGATTGTATTGCTGCCCAACTGCGCTCTTCGGGGAAACGATTCCAGGCGGTTTCGAATTTTCTGGATAACGTTAGCTGTCCGTTAGCGCCTAAGCGCCCAGCCCTGCGGCCACGGCGTTGACGACAGGACAGCAGAAAGGGAAAGTGTCTTAAGCCCCTGTAAATAAATGGAATAAATAAAGGGAATTAGCGAGGCGCCGCGCCAGTCCGGGCAACTATGAAGCAGCCCGGGCGAATCCGGCAGGTTATCCCGATGTTCGGATTAGGCCGATGTTTTCCTAACGGTGCTGGTCAGGACCGGGTTGGCCCCGAAAAGTTCGGCATAATTTTAGAGGTTTCGCAGGAACGCCAGGAGCTGGTCGGTGGGCTTGTAGCGTCCGGGTGTTGTTTGTAGTGGCGCGGTGCGGTCGAGTGCTCGTTGTTTGATCGCCATGTCGGCATGAAGGTAGACGCGGGTTGTGACTGTCTAGTTGCCCAATGACGGCCAGGTGCGTGCAGCCGCTCTACTGTGAACTACCAATCGTTGATTGATGGCATCTGTGCTCATGGGGTGCTGCGATCCTTGCGTCCTTTGCCATGGCAGTTCAAATACGACGGAGGATGCAGTGGGATGTCTGCCCACCTCGGCGCCACCAGTTCAGAGACTCTTAGCCCGGTTGTGACCATCGTCAGCATGATCAGCTGGTCGCGTCGCCCGCTCCATGTGGTTGTGTTGGGTGCGGCAAGCAGAGCCTTGAGCTCAATCTAGTTGAGGTAGTTGATGTCTGGGGTGCTGGTGTTCTTGGGCGCGATGGCCAACACGTGCGCGATCAAGTCAGCATGTTCAGGGTGCCGCTAGGCGCTGTAGCGGAAGAACGCGTGAATTCAGGCAAGGCGGGAGTTCCTAGTTGCTGGGGAATTGCCTCGGTCCTGTTCGAGGTGCTGAAGGATTGCTGTGATGGTTTTGGAAGGCAGGTTCGTGAAATCCACGGCCGTGGGCGTGATTCCGGCTTGCTCCTGAACGTAGGTCAAGCGCAGCTTCCACGTGTCACGGTATGAGCTGATGGTGTGGGGGCTGGCGTCCCTTTGCCCGACGAGGTAACTGGTGAAAAATGCTTGCAGTTCTGGGGAGATGTGGCTCATGACCACGGCCCTTCTTCTTCGGCCTGAGCTGCTTCTACCCGCGCTGCGGCCACAGCTCTTTGCTGTTCCGCGCCCCCGATGGCAACCTCGTCAATCTCTTCACACCAGTCACCCCCGCGGCGATCGAAAAGTTCGCCTCTTACGCCCGATAATTTCCGGTGCCCCTGGCCACCGTCGGCACTAGAGGAGCCAGAGAGGTCAGCTTTAGTCATCGTCAAGTATTCTGTGCCTCATCACCATGAGGATCCGCTGCACATCCAGTGCGACGGCGGCTCCTGGATTCAGCGCGAAGGAGCCCTTACCATTGGCGCTAGCGAGCACAGTGGTGAGTCGGCCCAGGGCATCGCTAGCGCCGTCGAACGACTCGACATCAATTCTTCCCTCCTCCCACGCCCTCACTAGCTCGGCAAGACTTTGAAGGCAATTGCTGACGGGTTCGCTCAGATCTGCCGTGAGATGGAGCTCCAGGGGCCCGTGCCAGATAGATCCTGAGAGAACCTCGGTGATGTCACGAATGTAAATTGTGACGTTCTCCAATACCTCCAAGTCGCCCCGACTCTCCCGCACTTGACGGTGACGGGAACGGCGAAAGGCTCGAGGATTGGCCTTGTGGCTCTCGCGGGCTTCATGGACGGCACTGCGGATCTCGTTGACGGAAGAAGCCATCACATCATGACGGCCGGCCCAGTCCTCATGTTTTGGCGGCCATTGTTCGTTGAGTGCCTTGGCCATGTCTTCGAGTTGGCTAATAAGAACCTGGCGCCCGCGTGAAATATGAAGTCGGGCATCATCTAGCGTCAATGGCGGGAAAATGGTGACATTGATGACCAAACCCACCACGACGCCGAGCCCCATTTGGAGCGCATATCCTGATGAAAAGGCATCGGCGTTGCTGCCGCCAATGATCAGCACCAGGAGCGTCGCCACGGGCACGTATTCCTTGCCTGCTCCCAAACGAGGCTGGCCGGCCAGCAATACACCCACCCCCACGGCAAGGGAGATTGTCACGATGTTCGGGGTACCCAACATCAAACCCCGACAGCGAGCAGGATGCCCAGCGTCAATCCAATGAGCGTCTGAAATCCGACCCGGACTGATCCCATAAAGGTCGCAGACATGCTCACGAGTGCCCCCAGCGGGGCGTAATAAGGATAGTCGTCGGCGGTTCCGGGCATATGAAGTCCCAGAAACCAAGCCACGCCCACCGCCAAGGCAGCCTTGGCGGCAAGGAGGAGTCGCTGGCCGGTGACCGTCGACTTGATCTAAATTTTCAAGCCACCGAGCACTTTGTTTCCGGGAATTAGGAGCCCCTGCTACGTTGGTGGCCCCTGCAGCCCTACTTGCTTTCCGCATGAGTACGCTGATGTCAGCTTGGCTAGGCATTGTCGTCCTCCAGTCTGGACCACGAAGCGCGGCGGCGCGGGCCGTCGGCGTCCGGGTCGATCTCATCGGCGTGCTGGGGTCCCTGCAACGATTCCTCCTGCTGATTCTGGGCTGTGGCGCGATGTCCAGCAGTCTGGAACTCACGAGCGTTTAATTCAGCGTCCGGGGCGTCCGGGGCGTCCGGTGGAAGCTTGTTGCCGGTCCGCCACTAGCTGCTGATCAGTTTGGGTGCGCCCGCGGGTCCCGCTGACGCTCTGATCCCACAGTGGGCCGCCTTGGAAGGTTGGGACAGCAGACGCCGCCAGCCCATTAGAGAATCCCATCACGGCCCCGTCAGTTGCTGATGTCGCCTGCTCAACCGTTTCAGCCTACAAAGCTGTCGGACACAGAACAAAGAGGTCGGACCCACCAATACGCCAAGGATCTTTCACCTTTGCATGAACCTACGACGCACCGCACGGAGAGAGCGTCGGCCCTCACCGGACCGACACTCCCTCGGCGCTCTGAAGTGCGCCTTTAGAGACCGCGTGAGCCGCCCTCTGTGTCGTCGGTGTGCAGGTTTGCCCTGTCCTCCTTCAGATGCGCCTTGGCGTCTGCGATCTTATCCTTCGCTTCACCCTTGGCTTGGTCCACCTTGCCTTCGGCCACCTGGGAGTGGTCATGTGTGGCCTTGCCGAGGGCCTCCTTCACCTTGCCGGTAACCTTGTCCTTTGCTGCATCAAACTTGTCGGCGATACCCATTTCATTTCTCCTTGTGTCGTGGCCTGTTCTAGAGCTGCTTCTCTGCCCGTTCGTCATCGCCACAGCCCAGCGGGCTGGGCGCGGCTGTCATTCCTTGGCGGGCCCTGCATCCTCCAGGTAGCTCTTTCCATCGGCATCGGTGTAGGCAACAAAGGCCGACGCCGGTTGCTGTTCTTCCGCTGCCCGGGCCCGACTGGTGGGAGGGGCATCAATAGGCGAGCGTTCAGCATCACCAAATACCGCGCCCAATCCTTGGGAGTCCTTGGTTGCCTCACCGGGTGGAATGGACTCACCGTGGCCACGCGAGTTCTCCGCCTCCGCCACAGGGTCCTGACCGGTGATGGCGAAGGTATGAACTCCTGAACGCCGCCAGCTAACGTTGACTTTCGCCGAACCGTCCTCCGGGGTTTCTACCGACGTTTCTATCTCGGCCTCGGGTGCACCCATTTCCGCCAGCTTGTGCTCATAGGAACCCACCAATTCTGTGAGCGATTCCGTGGTCCACTCGCCCGGACGAATCCGCGTCGAGATTTCCACCGGCTCGCTGTTACTCTCATTCATCGTATTCTCCTGATTCGCTGGGTGTTGCCGTCATTAATCCCTGAGCCCAACCGCCTTGGCTTAGTGCTGTGGCTTGGTCCCCAAAGCTTGGGAGCTAGTTTTCAGGCCATGGAAGGGTTGGCCGAGTACCTGCAAGAACGACGTCGAATGGCAACTTCTAAGGTTCTCGAGCGTTTCCATGGAATCTTGTTCCGTGAGCTCCGCTGACCGATGTCTGCTTCATCTGTCACTTTCGACTGTAGCGAGGGCTGGCGGGAAAAGCTATGCCTCCGGGAGGGGCGTGTCTGGTCTCGATACGTTCGCTTTAGCCAGCCATCGCTCATAGGCTGGCTCGGTTTTCCTGGCTTGGCTGCTGGGCCAGCGGAAGCCGGAATCTGGCCCGCCACTCCTGGGGCACCAGCTGCAGATAGGTAGGGTGATCGCGCACGAAGGTCCGTACGTCCAAACAGTAGGGATGGAACGCGATATGGTGCCTGCCTGCATCGTCGAGGACCAACCTGATCAAGTCCTGAGGCACAAATTTAGCTTCGAGAATCTTGGATTAGTGCAGGTAGAGTACCCATATTTCGGCCCCACGCTTGCTGTATCGCAGGTCGCCATCCAATTGTCCCAAAAGGGAGGCCTCAAACTGTGACAAGGCAATGTTGTGAACGAGGGCCACGGGGTGTTTACCCGGGGCCTTCAGTGCGGGTCGAGGGTGTAAAAATCCGCTGGCGGTTCTTCAACGTGGCATCCACGGCGTGCTCCTTGTACTGAAGTTGCGGGGTCATGAGGGCCTCCTAGGGGTGTCCTTACCGTGCTTTTACTTACACCTTTTCTGTACCCGGAACATGAAGTTCTAAACATTCTTTCTAGAAAAGCCTTGTACGCCCCTCCCGCAGTGCTGTCGCTACGGGCCTGTTGCCGAACCCCCTGCGCGTCAACGGTCAAGGAGAACGACGTGTCCAAATTGAGGATCTGCCAGCATCAGAGAGCCCGCACCAGCGAGGTTCCCCAACTTTGGTGCTTACTTTCTGCATGAATATTTTGGTGTCCGTGGCCAAGACCGCGTCCGCGCAAGCTTTACCTTGTGGCCACCGTCTTTGGCATCGAAGCGGCAATCCTGACACTGTCCACGACCGAACAGGTCTCGCTCACTTTCTGAGGGAAGAGCCCTCCCTGCGCTCCAGCTTCAAGGTGGCTTTCTGAGCAAGGCGTTGGGTGAGCACCCGGATGAGCGCACCTGATACGGCAGTTACCAGGGCAAAGACCAACACACCCGGTAGTGGGTTCCGAAGATCGGTGGCCTCCTTGGGAGCTGCGTTCCCGGTACCCTTGCGCCACCCCACTTCCAATGCCTTGCGAGCTGCCGCACCAGCGGCGAGGCTTGCACCAATACTCAAAAGCCTAATTACGAATTTCATGGCACGATCTCCATTTTCTCGACTGGATCAGGTTCCCTACACCACGTACTGTTCCGAACAACACAGGCTTTCGCAAGCCACCGCTTGTGGTTAGAGTGAGAGAAACGGCCCCAGGCAGTGGGGCTTTCGTGGCTCACCTCCGAGCCTGCCAGCTCTGGCCCGGCCGTTTGGCCCCAGCTGGCCCGCAACTTCAAAGCCACCTTGGAAACAAATCCGTCGCATCAGTGATCGAAGGAGAACCCCCATGAACAGCAACGACGCCACCAGCTCCGAAAACGCACGCACTCCGGCCGAAGGCGGCTATGGATCCCCCACCCCGGAAGACGAAATGCCTGAAGGAGCCGATACTAACCCCGGCTCCCCGGATCCCACCTTGCAAGGGCAGGACAGTGACGCGCAATCCCCCACTAACGATAAAAGTTTAGGGGTCCCTGAGAAGAACTTCTTTGACAACGAAGATGCAAGTAGCGATGGTGAGCCCGGGCGGGGCGTCTAGGCGGAACCGACGAACAGTTCCGCGACGAACTTGCCACGGTCGATGCCGACGCGGACGCATCCGACGACGCCCTCTAACCAGGCCTCGTCACCAAAGCCGCGGTCGGTAGCGAAATCCCTGCCCGCCGCCGTCGGCAGCTAACGCTGCCTGATACACACACAACCCTGCTGGCAGTGCCGGCCCCTCACTAGGAGTAGAACATGCCAACACACCATGATCAGGACAGTGCCAAGAACCCCGCATCGTTGAAACCAACACAGGATCATCCCCATGAGCAAGAACTCGGGGAGCAAGAACACAGCTCCGCCGGGCACCCTGGTGCGAAGGATCCCAACGATATTCCTGACGGGTCGGGAAGTACCCGCCCCGCCGGCAGCGAGCAAGGCAAGGAGGATAGCGGCCAATCGTTTGATGCCGGCTGAGCTTTCCGGCCATTCTTGATAGTGGTTGGCAGCTACATTTGGTGCTTTTATTCGCCCTTTGTCAACAGTGCCAAGACCGCACTGTCAGGCTGGCGATTGAGCACAGCAACCCTCCCCTGTTCAAACATGGCTAAGACGCGCGGATTGACGTAAGAGTCTTTGGCAATGGTGGGGGTGTTGTGGAGCCACTGTGAAGCGTCGAGAATGGCTGTGGTGACCGCCGTCGGGGATGTTTCCCCGGCGCGCGCGGACCGGGCGAGGGAAAGCGCAGCCGCCACGTTTCCCTGCCATGTGCGGAAGTCCTTGGCAGTGAAGGCGCCTCCGGCGATCTCGCCCAGATACGCATTGACCTCTGAGTCCGAAATTGCCTGCCATGTTTTTCGCCTCCCTGACATCCTGGGGTGGCACAGTGCCGGGGCTTTGCGCGGCGTCGTCGGCACAGTAGTCAGGAAGTCGACCAACAGGCCATCGGTGAAGTGAACATCCCAGTGCCCGGCGGACTTTCCACGGAAGACCAGGTGGATGGTGGTTCCTTCGACGCTCAGGTGCCGCCGCTGCAAAGTTGTGGCGCCGAAGGACCCGTTATCCTCGGCATAGGCGGCACCGCCAACCCGCAGCCCTCCCCTGTCGATAATGCGAACGGCAGCAGCAAGCGCGCTGCGTCGCAGATCTTGACGTTGCTTTAGATCCCTCGTGACGGCCCGGCGCACGGTGGGAAGACTCTGGGCAAAGGCCAAAGACCGAATGAATTTCTCGTTTTCACGCAGTTCACGCCATCGCGAATGATAGATGTACTGAGTGCGCCCGGCAGCATCAATACCTGTCGCCTGAATGTGTGCCTGTGGGCCAGCGGCAATCCACACGCTGGTCCACGCCGGAGGAATAGCCAATGCCGCAATCTGCTCTAACCGAGTATGGGAACGGATTCGCCGTCCGCTCGGTCCCACGTAGCTGAACCCGCGCCCGGCTCTCTTCCGTGTGATCCCGGCTGAGCCAGGTTCCACCCGATGCAACTGCTGCGCCATGGTCCCCCCTTAGAAATTCCTCCCCCTCGAATATTGCCAGCCAAATGCGCCGCGTCAAGGACCCGATGGCACCGAACATACTTCAGAGAATGGAATGGGGCCTGAGTCACGATCAGTGCACCTTCCAAAACCCCGTGACGCCTTACACCCGCATCAGCCCGCAGGACGGAAGCGGAACGCCCACCCTCTAGCTGCCGGCGTGTATGTTTGGGGCCGGCGCGTGACAGCGAATGATCAAATCACGTAGTTCCCTGTTGTACTTCTTGACCGGGCACTGCCCACCCATGAGGCTAATGCCTTTGGTGAAGGCCAGCCCGGTGTTGAATCCGATTCTTCCTTCCTTTGCCCCATTAGTCGCCGAGCCGGGGTCTTCGGGCATGTAAACGCCGACCACCCCGATGTGTCCGGTGGAGCGAACTGACGCCACCAGATTGTCAAGCACCATCTCCGGATGCTCCTTCCCAGTGCTGTCGTGGGCTTGGTAGCCGACGGCCTCAACACCGCAGTCGGCGCCGAACCGGTTGGTGGCCGCCATGACAGCTTCGACGGCGCCGGTCTCGGCGAAGTCGATGGGGTCGCCCCTATTTGGGCGGGCATCAGTCCCACCGGGCCCGCCCCAGTACGGGCCCATCGCCGGGTAACCGTACCCGGCACCTGGTTGGCTGAGGGGTTCGCCCGCTAATAGGCCGAGGTGAAACCGTTATTACAGTTCCTGCACGTGCCGCACGCAAGGTTGAAGTGGACTGACACCCTGTCCCCCATCGAGATCCTCTCAACCCCATTCCCCACGGCTTCCACGATCCCCATGTTCTACTGCCCCAACACCATTCCGGCGTCCACAGATGTCCGGCCCGCGGAGGGGTGGAGGTCCGATCCACAGATATTGGCTGTGGTGACACGGATGATGGCATCAAGCGGCCCCTGGATTGTTGGGTCTTGGACCTCTTCAACTGCCAACTTGTCATCGTCCTTGAAAACAATTGCTTTGGTGATAATTAACCTTCCTTGCCCACCGCGGCGGTCTATGGCTCACCGCCACGACCTTAGTGGTCCGGCACCTACTGCTTAGGCGCGAACCTGTCCCACACCCGGTGGTTTGCTAGCAGCTGGCCGAGGCCCTCTACCACTTCCGCCGGCTATCCGTGCATACTCCTGGCGCTGGAGCATCCACGCCCGCAGCCTCAAGCACGGTGCCTGCACCGCCCCAACCGCCGATGGCCTTGGCATGGCGGAAAGCCTCTTCGGCCAGTACCACCACCCGCGGATCCGGGCCTACTCCTCCGTCATCGGAGGTGGCGAGCACGACGGCGTCGAACTCGACCGAGCGGGCAGTTGCGTACGTCCTTTGGACCGGCTGATCGGTGCCGGCAAGTTTCCCACCGACCGGGGCCACGATCAGGGCCAGCATGCCAGCAGCTGTGATTGCGTCACGGGCCTGCAAAACCTGCTCGGGATCCCTGCCAGCACCGGCGACGATGCCAATGACCCTCCCGGCGACCGGCCAACTTCGTCCTAGTTGGGATACAGCGGGGCTGGGGGCCCGCTCGGTTGGTGGCTCGGTGGCGGCCGGGACGGCCAAGCCCAGTTCCGCCGCGACCAGCTGGCACAGCTCCCCGTCGATATTGGACAGGGCAGCCAGTTGCCGTTCGCGGATGGATTGTTCATAGCATTTGCCAGATTCGATGGCATCTGCACGATCACGGCGGTGGCAGTCAGGATCCATGCCGTTGAGAATTTGGGGCTCCTCCCACACGGGGGAATGCGCACCCTGGGCAGGCTTCCAGCGAAATTTGGTCAGAGACTTCCCCTGATGGTTGATGAGTCGGAAAGTGTGAACCCCGAAGCCCTCCATCATGCGGAAAGAACGAGGTATGCCGCGGTCCGCCATGAACCACAGGGTGTGTGTCTGGGCCTCAGTGTGCAAGGAGACGAAGTCCCAAAAGGTGTCGTGCACGCTTTGCGCCTGCGGAATTTCCCGGCCCGGGTGGGGCTTGGCCGCGTGGACCATGTCGGGGAACTTGCTGGCATCCTGAATAAAGAAGACCGGGATGTTGTTTCCCATCAGATCGAAGGTTCCCTCATCGGTGTAGAACTACACGGTAAAACCGCGGGTGTCCCGGACGGCGTCTGCCGATCCGCGCGAGCCCACCACAGTGGAAAAGCGCACAAACACCGGCGTTTCAACATCCGTGGCAAGGAATCCGGCGCGGGTAAATCCTACCGGTCCCATACGACTGAAAGAACCCGTGGGCACCGGCCCCAGGGCATGGACTACCCGTTCCGGGATTCGCTCATGATCAAAGTGGGTGATCGTTTCACGCAGATGGTGATCCTGCAACAGCGTAGGACCGCGCCGACCGGCTTTGTGAGAATGGTCGGTATCCGTAAGTCTGGCTACCTGGGCCGTGGTGAGGTAGTCCCCTCCCTGGCTTCTGGATCTAGCAGGTTCACCGGTGGGGCTACCTGTTGGCGACACCATTTCGGGTCCATGCTGGTCATGTTTGGACGGCAGCGGCTTGCGTGGCTCCGTCGGCTCTTCGAACGTCGGCGGTTCCGAGGAAGGCGCACTTGGGGTTGGGATGACTAGGAATATTCCTGAGTCCTCCTGCTGCTGTTAACCGCTTTACGGAGAGTGGATGCCCCCAGTGAAGACCGCACCACAGTGGGGCGTCAGAGCCCTTTTCGGGAGGTTCACCTGTCGATCGATATGCTTCGCGGGATCGCTACTTCCCTCGAAGCAATCTCTGGTCCTACCGAACGTCTCAGCCCGCGGCATCCTGCCTGCAGCTCCAGCAGTCAGGAAAGCCGCTTCAAGCAAATGACGGGTTGGAGCTTAGCGCTCTCGGGGTTGCGTGTCAGCAGCTGTCAGTTGGAAGAAGTAGCCGGTCCGCTGGGGGTGGCGCCCCCTTCGTCGGTCCAGTCTTGACCCAAGTTGTCGTTAAGGGCCGGATCTGTGACGACGTCTCCGGCCTCAGAGCCCGAAACGGGTTCCGGGCGATTACTAAAACTTGCAGGGAGATGGCTGCCGACGGTGGCCTTGGCTTTTTCGACCATGCCACCGGCAACATCCTTCAGTTCATTCTCCACATTGGCCACAGCCTCCTGCACCGGGTCGGTGTGCCACAAAGAACTCACTCGTGATTTCAGCGACTCGTAACTTTTTCTTCCGGCCCGTGTACCGAGCACGTAGCCAACGGCTACACCGGCAACGAATCCAAGTTTTCCCTTCATCGAAAGGCTCCCCTTCTATAGTGACGTGCCGGGTTTCTGCCATCCCGGTCAGAACAATCAAGCATTGCTGTTGGAGCGGCCCGCAATAGCGCCATAAAAACCAGCCACTACCAAGCCACCCACGATAGCCAGAATCCAAGAACCGAGGTTCCAGAATCTCATGTCTTCGTTGCCGAGAAGCAAGTCACCGATCCAGCCGATGATTCCTCCTTGGGAAACGTTGCTTGTCTACTGTGGATGATTTTTGTTGCGTCTACTTCTTCTTCTTCTTCTTCGCGGTTGAAGCCGACGTCTTTTCACTCGAGGCAGAGTCGTGACTCAAGTTGCCCTCACTGTTTTCTAAATGTGCCCGCATGAACCACTGAAAAAGTTCCAGCTTCGCAGTTTGGCCGATCAACATATCTTCAGTGATGGGATCAAGCTCACCGGTGGAGGTGATGGCTTCCCTGTGGCTGGAGACGACTCCGTCGTACACAATGTCCAAGGCCGCCAAATGCTCAATGGTCGAGGCACGTCCTATGGAGTAGTCGTTCCAGGAGCGTTCTTCGACCAAAGCTCCGGGTAGCCCGTTCGGGGAGATACCGAGGGTGGCAATGCGTTCGGCCGTTTCATCAATCATGGCCCGAACCAATTCAATTTGAGGATCCAGCATTTCATGGACCCCGATAAAGTCGCGTCCCACCACATTCCAGTGAGCGTGCTTCAGCGTGAGTTGCAGATCGTTCAAGGCGTGCAACCTAGCCTGCAGGATAGTTGCAACCCGGTGCCCGTCCTTCAGTGTCAAGCCAGGAACCGTAAATCTTGCAGTGGAAGTTTTCTTGGAAACCATTGGAACTCCTCTCGAAGCGGTCAATCTTCATCGACCGCCTGTTTTCCACCGTAACGAGTGCACCACCGGATTACCATCCCTCGCGTTGACTCGTAATTAATGCACGGGGTATCTGCCCGCGGAATCATGTCAAGATGCCCGCGGGGTTTTCTGTTGTGTCAGTGGACGCCCGTCGATAGACTTGGAACGGGCCTACGCTGACGCACTCGTCGCGAGAAATGCAAGGAAGTGACTGGAAACAGCGAGCCCAAAGAGTCAGCGGAGCGGGCAGGCAGCGCGAACAGTCCCGAAACCACCAACTCAGAAACAGATCAATACACCGAAGGTGACTATTCTGCAGCCGGGCCAGTAGCTAGAGACCATGAGGCGGAGACCGAATTAGAGTAACCCCCCCTCATAGCTAAGAAAAGAACTAATTTTCGGCCACAGGGTGGGGCGTGGAAATTGCAGTACTGACAGGAGAAACGATGGCTCCGGATACTGACTTGGATGGATTCGTTGAGGGTCTCGACTATCCGATGTTCATCGTCACCGTGGGATCGGAAACGGATTCTGGTCCGTCGTCGCGCTCAGGGTGCCTGGTCGGGTTCGTCACGCAGTGCAGCATCGATCCGCCACGACTCCTAGTGCTAATCTCCAAAAAAAACCACACTTACCTGCTGGCGTCCGGCGCCCAGACTATGGGCGTGCATGTGGTGGGTTCGGGCCAGCGTGGGCTCGCGGAGTTGTTCGGAGGGGAAACCGGGGACGACATCGACAAGTTCGCGGCGTGCAATTGGTTTGCCGAGTCCGGTGGGGTGCCAGTGCTCGCCGACTGTCGGCGACGAATGCTCGCTGACGTGCTTGACCGGGTCGATCTCGGCGACCATGTCGGCTTCGTTCTCACTCCGACAGAAGTCCATAGTGACGCTGATGAGGCCCCTTTGTATTTTTCCCAGATCCGCGGTTTGCAGGCTGGACACCATGCCTGAGGTGCATCCAAGATCTGGGGTATGAGGGAGCTAGGGTGCGTCTCCTAATGGCGGTTTCGGCTTTTTTAGATGATTCTCAAGTGAACTCTCGTTATGCCCTGCTCTCCGATGCGCAGTGGGAACTATTTGCCCGGCTCCCGGCCATGAAGACACTCACGGGATTCGACTACAGCAGTGTCAGATTCGTCGAAGACTACGGCCGAGAATCACTCGAATCCCTAGACTTCATCAACCGGGCCAAGACCTCGTCCTTTACGGTGATGCTGGAACGGGCAAGACCCACATGGCATCCGCCTTGGTGGCTGCCGTCTGCCGCCAGGGCATCCCGGCCAGGTTCTTCACGACCTCTGCCCTGGTGATGATGCGGCTCCGCGCCAAGGACGAAGACCGCCTAGATAAGGAACTAGCCTCTCTGGCCAAAACCAGCTTCTGGCGATCGACGAACTGGGATACCTGCCGATCGCTACCGAGGGCGCCCGGCTGCTGTTCCAGGTCATCGCGAACGGGTATGAAAAACGCAGCCTCATCGTCACCATCAACCTCGAGTTTTCCTGCTGGGGAACCGTGTTAGGCGACGACAACATGGCCGCGGCCATCATCGACCGACTAATGCACCACGGGCGGCTCTTACAGTTCCGCGGCGAGTCCTACAGAGTCAACAACGCCCTCATGAAATAGGCAACAGCTGAAACGGACCAAAAACGAGCCACAGTGGCCTAATTCGTGGCGCTGAAATGGCCTACTTTAACTTGACCAAAAACAACTCTCCACAAGACCCCTGGAAGTCCGTGAACCCTCAGCATGGGCAACCCGAAACAAAGCAAAGGATGGAAATCGAGGAGTCCATAGGACCAGCCTTCTACGACACAGCCTTCAGCCCCGAAGACAGCAACGGAATCCAACAAGGATGGGGCGGGAGAAGCCACTGACATGCCCGGGCCATACACACATTCTGGCCGCTAACCCCAACAGCGTGTCAACACTTAAACACGAAAACCCCCTGTAAACACGGTTCACGACCACCACCGGTCAGCAGCTGTCGGGCACGCACCGCCCGCTACGTCATGCTCGTACACCTACCCAGCGACCACACCGCCGAATCCATTCGTGACAGACTCATCAAAACCATGTCCACCCTGCCAGCACCCCTACGAGGTTCCCTAACCTGGGACCAAGGCGCCGAAATGGCCAAACACAAAGCCTTCAGCCTCGCCACGGAGATGGAGGTCTACTTCTGCGACCCCGCCAGCCCCTGGCAACACGGAACCAACGAGAATACCAGTGGGCCTCCTACGTTCATACTTTCCCAATAGCACCGGCCTGACCAGCTACAGCGCCGAGGTCCTCGAGTACGTCGCGAACGAACTCAACGACCGCCCACGCAAAAGCCTCGGCTGGAGTACACCAGCCAAGCGCCTACGTGATTTACTACTACCGAACTAACCCTCAGTGTTGCAACCACCCCGAGAATTCAAGCTGTCGCTAGCATTTTAGATGAGGCAACAGGTCAAACGTGCTCGACAAACGGAGCGTTCTAGCTTTCAACTTAAGCTGCCGTTGATAACGACTGCCCCGACCATGTCCCACAGATGGACACACAAGTCTTCCACCTCAAAAATAGTGGCGTCGAGGTCTGACCTTCAAGAAGACAGCGCCGACAACGGATCGAGCCGCAATCTAGCGTCCGTGTCTGAGGAGAACGTGACACTAGACGATTGACCCACTCCAAGATCGCACCACCGCAAGTGAAGTCGATCAGCTCAGACTTCAATCAGCGCTTACCAACGCTAGCCGCGCCCCAAATCCTACGCTGTGGGAAACGAGGGGTTTTGGCGGATCTTGCCGGAAAACCAAATGCTGAGGCCCCTGTCAGCAGGGGCCTCAGCATTTGGCTTGCACCAGGGGAATCCCCATAAATGGTCCTAGAGTAACTAGCTCTCGACGGCTTTGCGGTCCTTGGCGATGATGAAGGCAATGGCACTCACAACGCACAGGCCACAGAAGAATACCGCCAACAAGGTCGTTGAGCCGCTCCCTGCTGCCATCAGACCCGTCGCAATCAACGGCGCGAATCCGGCACCCAGCGTCGTGGCCATCTGGTACGACAGGGACAGCCCGGTGTAACGGGTTTTTGTGCTAAACATTTCACCCATCCATGCACCCATCGGGCCATACATGAGTGCCTGGATGAGCGGGTTGCCAATAATAAAACCAAGCAGCATCAGGCCCGTGGAACCGTTTTGAATCAAAGCAAACATGGGCCAGATGCCGATGACGCCAAGGATGGCGCCGGTAATCATGACGGGTCGGCGGCCGATCTTATCGGAGAGCAGTGCCGTGGCCGGGATGGTGAAGATGTGGATAGCGTTGGCAATGGTGAGCATGAGGAGCGCATCTGAGCGCGTGTGACCGGAGGCAACTGCCAGGCTCAGTGCGAAGGTTGCCAAGAGTGACTGCATGAACAAGGGCGCGAGCCCACCAACCACGGACAGTCCCACTTCCTTCGGGTAGCGCCGAAGAACCTGAAGCAGTGGAGCTGCAGTTCGCCCCTCGTTTTTGTTAGCCGCTGCCGCTGCCTGGGCCTTCTCAAAGTCCGGTGATTCCGTTACCTTGGCGCGTAGGAACAGCCCCACAACGAGCAAGACAATGGAGAGCAGGAAAGGCACCCGCCAGCCCCACGCCAGGAAGTCCTCTTCCGGCAGGGCTGCGAAGGCACCAAGCACCAAGGTTGCCAACACGGCTCCCGAGGGACCTCCGGAAACAGCAATTGATGCGCCGAATCCCTTCCGCTTGGGACTGGAGTGTTCCATGGACATGAGGGTCGCCCCTGCCCACTCCCCGCCCATGGCGATTCCCTGAATGACGCGCAGAGTTACCAACGCTATGGGCGCCCAGATACCAATCTGCGCCGCCGTTGGCAACAATCCAACGGCAATTGACACAAAACCCATGATGACCATCGTGATGATGAGCATCTTCTTGCGCCCCAAACGGTCGCCGAAATGACCGAAGATGACTCCACCAATCGGCCGTGCCACATAACCAGCGGCCAGAGTGACAAAGGACAGCGCAATGCCAACCCCATGATCCACGCCGCTGAAGAACAATTGCGGAAAGACGAGAGCTGCGGCCGTGCCATAAAGCAGGAAATCGTACATCTCTAGCGAAGATCCGATGTAGCTAGAGGCCATGGCCAGCTTTGCTCCGGGCCGCTTTGTTTGCTGTGTTGGCGGCTGTGGGACATCGATCTCGTCAATGGGGTAGGTCACTAGAACTCCAAAGTGTGTATTTATCGCACGTCAGCGTACGATATTAGTACAAGCGTGACGCACTTCACGAAGTCCTGTCAAGCGCGAACTGCCCAAGACTTCACTAGGATGGCAAAGTGACAATAGAATCAGCCTCACCCAGCTCCCGAACCGCCGGCTCCCAAACATTGGCCCGTGGCATCCTCGCGCTCAAGACCATAGCCTCGTCCAGAGAAGGGCTGGCCATTCAGGAGGTTGCCGACCAGCTTGGCGTGCACCGCACTATTGCCTACCGGATCTTGAACACGCTCAGCGATGCCGAGCTCATCAGGCGCGGCAGTGATAACAAGTACCGCGGCTCATCGGGATTGTTACTGCTGGCAAATTCGGCGCACTCCGCGTTGCGGGCAGCTGCCATGCCGATCCTGACGAAATTGGCCAGTGAACTTCAGCAAACGGTGTCCCTGATAGTCCAAGAAGGAACAGATGCCGTAGCCCTGGCCGTCGTTGAAGCGCAGAATCAGCATTACCGGATTTCTTTCACCGAAGGCAGTCGCCAGTCGCTCAACCTCGGTGCTGCGGGCCACGCCATCAGCTCCTGCCACCCTCCCCTGGCTAGCGATCCCGAACCGGTAAAAGCGGCTCGCGCCAAGGGATACTCCTCAACGTACGGCGAGGTGGAACCAAATATGTACGGACTCGCCGCACCGGTCATTGGCGACAGCTGGAACATGCCGGCCTGCATTAACGTCATTACAAATCGCCCGGAATTGATTGAATCAGCCATTCCCGCCGTCGTTGCCGCAGCCGCGCTTATCGCAGCTCAACTCGCCTAACCATTTGGCCCGGTTCGCTGCCCGGCAAAACCAACTTCTCCCTTGACATAGATCACACGGCCGTGGTGTGATGTCTGTCATGGGGTGCATTTATAGCATCTAATGGTGCGATATATGCACAATTCAAAGGAGAATCATGACAGAGAGTACATTCACCAGCGTTTGGTCCGATCTGGCGCCGCTTGAGTTCAGCCAGGGGTATATCCGGGCCGAGAAGTACACCACCCGCTACCTGCATACCGGGGACGTGTCCAAGCCGACCCTGATTGCCATGCATGGGATCACCGGCCATGCCGAAGCCTACGTGCGTAACTTTGAAGCCCTGTCGGAACACTTCTCTGTCTGGGCCATTGACTTCATCGGCCACGGCTACAGCTCCAAGCCGGATCAGCCTCTAGAGATCAAGGACTACATCGAACAGTTGCTGGAGTTCATGGCGGCCATCGGTGTTGACAAGGCCTACTTCACGGGAGAATCACTCGGCGGGTGGGTTGGTGCGCAATTCGCCATTGACTATCCCGAAAAGGTGGAGCGCATCCTGCTGAACACCATGGGCGGCACCATGGCGAACCCGGTTGTCATGGAGCGCCTGTACACCTTGTCGATGGAGGCGGCGAAGGACCCTTCATGGGACCGCGTCAAGGCACGCCTGGAGTGGCTCATGGCCGATCCGGCCATGGTCACCGACGACCTCATCAAAACCCGCCAGGCTATCTTTTCCCAGCCTGACTGGCTCAAGGCCTGCATCTCCAACATGGCTCTCCAGGACCCCACTATCCGCCGGCGTAATATGCTCACCGACGAGGCCTTGGGCCAAATCAAGGCTCCGGCATTGGTGTTGTGGACAACCAAGGACCCCTCCGGGCCAGTCGATGAAGGACGCAGGATCGCTTCCCTGATCCCCAATGGTGAGTTGGCCATCATGGAGAACTGCGGCCACTGGCCCCAGTACGAGGACCCGGCGACGTTCAACAAGATCATCCTTGATTTCTTGCTGGACCGCTAAGTAATCCCAGCAACCTTCAATCACTTCAAAGAAGAAGATTATGACGAAACCAGCAATTGATATCGACACCGAGGTTCTCGTTGTCGGGGCAGGGCCGGCCGGGTTGATGCTCGCTAACCTGCTGGGCCTCTATGGCCACGACGTGACTGTCCTGGAGCAGCTGCCCGAGCTCATTGACTACCCGCGCGGAGTGGGTATTGACGATGAGTCACTGCGCACCGTCCAGACTGCCGGACTTTCAGAGACCGTCTTGCCCCACACCACAGCCCAGCACATCATGCGTTTGGTCAATGGTCGCGGCAAGGTCATCATGACCAACGAGCCCAAGGCCGACGAGTTCGGCTGGCCGCGCAAGAGCGGCTTTGTGCAGCCTCTGGTCGATAAAGCCCTCCACGATGGTCTGGAGCGTTTCCACAACGTCTCCATCAAGTTCAACCATCGCGTCATCGACGTGGTGCAGACCCTCGACGACGTCGTCGCAACAGTTGAGTTCGACGACGGCACCGACACCCCCGTGACCAAGCGGGTGAGGGCTCAGTACATTGTGGGCTGTGAAGGTGGGAAGTCCGGAACCCGTAAGCGCATGGGAGTCAGTTTCGAGGGCAAGTCCCCCGCGACCCGCTGGCTTGTGGTCGATGCTGAGAATGATCCCTTGGGCACCCCCAATGTGTTCCTGGGCGCCGATCCTAAGCGCCCTTATGTTTCCATCGGGCTGGCGCACGCCATTCGCCGCTGGGAATTCATGATCTTTGACCACGAAACCGACGAGCAGGTCACGGATAAAGCGTTCATCCACAACCTCCTCAAGGATCACGTGCCGGATCCTTCCTCCCTCGAAATCATCCGCGAACGCGTCTTCACGCACCACGGGCGCATCGCAGGATCCTTCCGCCAGCGCCGCCAAATCATCGCCGGTGACGCTGCACACCTGATGCCCGTCTGGATGGGTCAGGGCTGGAACTCTGCTGTTCGCGATGCCACCAACCTGGCCTGGAAACTCGCCACTGTGCTCCGCGGACACGCCGACGAGACCCTGCTGGACACGTACGACGCCGAGCGCCGCGACCATGCGAAAGCCATGATCGACCTATCCCTGACCTTGGGCGCCGTCATCAAGCCGACCAACCCCTTCGTGGTGGGTGCCCGTGACGGACTGGCAGCTGCCTTGAACCTTGTCCCGTCGGTGAAGTCTTACTTCTCCGAGATGCGCTTTAAGCCCATGCCGCGCTACACCTCTGGTGTGGTGGTGGATCCGACGTCGTTCACGGCCGGGAAGGCGAAAGCGAAACTCTCCAGCAAAATGATTCCGACACTGACGGCCAACAACCGCACCTCCCCTGTCGGCGTGCAGTTTATCCAGCCGCTAGTCGCCACCAAGAATCACGCCAGCATCCGTTTGGATGAGGCCGTGGGCAACTGGTGGACCGTCCTGGCTTGGGGAAACAATCCCCAAGGCATGTTCGACGCCGCCGAGCTCGCCAGGCTCGAAACTCTCGGTGCCACCTTCGTCGCCGTCGTCCCCGAGTCCCAGCGCGCCTGGGCCGAAAAGGAATACCCGGCCAACGTCGTCGTGGTTGGCGATATCACCGGTGGGCTCAAGAAATGGTTCGATGACCGGCCCACTCCTGTCCTCTTCCTGCGCCCGGACCGCTTTGTGGCCGCCGCCGTTTTGGCCCAGGACGCACCCCGTGCCCTGAAGGCCCTGCTCAAAGCACTCTCATTCAACGAAGGAGCCAACGATGCCTCTCGCACTCATTTGCATGTCGCATAGTCCGTTACTGGAACACACCGATCCTCCGGCCGACGTCAAGGCCGCCGTGGAAGAAGCATTCGAGCAGGTTCGTGCGTTTGCCGCGGACTTCAAGCCGGACTTGATCGTGAACTTCGGCCCGGACCACTTCAACGGCTTCTTCTACGACCTCATGCCACCGTTTTGCATCGGCTATGAGGCGCACGGCACCGGCGACTATGATTCCTGGGGCGGCCCCCTGAACGTGCCAACCGACATCGCCATGGAACTGGCTGAATACGTCATCGCCAATGACATTGAAACCGCCATCTCACGCAAAATGGAAGTCGACCACGGCGCCGTCCAGCCGATGGAGATCATCTACGGTGATCTGAGCCAGGTTCCTGTCATCCCCATCTTCATCAACTCGGTGGCCCCACCCTTCTCCAAGATGAGCCGGATCCGCGAGTTCGGCACCGCCGTGGGGAACTTCTTCAAAGACAGCGACAAGAAGATCTTGTTCATCGGTTCCGGTGGGCTCTCCCACGATCCGCCCGTACCGCAGATCGCCACAGCCACCGAGGAGCAGCGCAAGTTCCTCACGGATGGCCGCCACCCCACCCCCGAGGCGCGTGCCGCACGTCAACAGCGCACCATCGACACCGCCAAGGCCTTTGCCCGCGGCGAGGCGAACATCATGGACCTCAACCCGGAATGGGACCGCAAGTTCCTTGAGGTATGCAAATCCGGTGACGTGGCACAGTTCGATGCCTACATCCCGGCAGAAATGGCCGCCGAAGCCGGAAACTCCTCTCACGAGGTCCGCACTTGGGTGGCAGCCTACTCGGCCCTTCGCGCCGGTGGCGAATACAAGGTCACCTACGAGTTCTACAAGCCCATCAAGGAATACATTGCCGGCTTCGGCGTCACCACCGCGGTGTTGCTCCCATGAACGCCGCAACAGAAAGCGAAACAACCACCATGACCGTGGGCAGCCCCGTCGAATCCACGCGCAACGAGCAGCTACACCAGCTGGCGCAGGAACTCCTGAGCGCCACTGAGTCACTCGTCCCGGTGGCGCCTTTGCGGGATCGCCTTGAGGACATGTCCCTCGAGGACGCTTATGTCATCCAGACTCTCCAGTTGGACAAACACGTGGCCGATGGGCGCGTGCTGGCCGGACGTAAGGTCGGCTTGACCTCGCTAGCCATGCAGCAACAGCTCGGTGTGGACTCCCCTGACTTCGGTTTCTTCTTCACCGACATGGTTCATCACGACGGCGATTCCATCCCGGCATCGTCCTTTATCTCCCCCAAGGTGGAGCCGGAGTTCGGCTTCGTGCTCAAGGAAACTCTGCAGGGCCCGGGTGTCACCCTGGAGCAGGCCACCGCCGCCATCGGCGAGGTCTACGCAGCCATCGAGATCATCGACTCACGCATCAGCGACTGGGACATCAAACTCGTGGACACCGTGGCGGACAATGCCTCCTGTGGTGCCATCGTCATCGGAACCACCCCGCTCGCCGTAGACCCGGCAGCACTTAATGAGGTGTCCTGTGCGTTGACCATCGACGGGACCACCCTTGGCACAGGCACCGGAGCTGACGTCATGGGCAACCCCGTGGCACCCCTGGCCTGGCTCGCCAACGTCCTCGGCGAGCAGGGCGTCGCCCTGGTAGCTGGCCAGCTCATCCTTCCCGGCTCCTTTACCAAGGCCGAACCCGTCACCGCAGGCAGCCGTGCAACAGCCGACTTCGGCTCCCTGGGCAGCCTGACCATCAACTTCACCAAGTAAGGAACCCTCATGTCAGAGACAAAAGCACCAAAACGGACAGCCGCCATCGTCGGCTCGGGCAACATCGGCACCGATCTGATGTTCAAGATCATGCGCCGCAGCGAACACCTTGAAGTCAAATACATGATCGGTGTTGACCCTGCTTCCGACGGACTCGCCCGAGCCGCACGACTAGGCATCACCACGTCCGCCGGTGGCGTGGACTGGCTCCTGGCCCAAGACGAACTGCCCGACTTCGTCTTTGAGTGCACCTCCGCGAAAGCCCACGCCATCAACGCTCCCCGGTACAAGGCCGCTGGCATCCACGCGATCGACCTGACCCCGGCCGCCGTCGGCCCGTACCTCTGCCCCGTGGTCAACCTCGACTCCCTCGAGGACGTACTGAACGTCAACATGATCACCTGCGCCGGACAGGCAACCACCCCCATCGTGGCCGCGGTATCCTCCGTGGTCCCGGTGGACTACGCGGAAATCGTCGCCTCCATCGCCTCCAAATCCGCAGGCCCGGGCACCCGTGCCAACGTGGACGAGTTCACCGAAACCACAGCCAAAGCCCTTGAAGTGGTCGGTGGGGCCAAGCGCGGCAAAGCTATCATCATCATCAACCCGGTCGAGCCGCCCATGATCATGCGCAACACTGTTTACTGCGCGATCCCGGCCGACGCCGCCGAACCCGGTGAGCTGCAGGATAAGATCCGTGCCTCTATCGATCAGGCCGTGGCCAGCATTCAGGACTACGTCCCCGGCTACGCTCTGCGTGTTGAACCACAATTCGACAGCGCCCGTGAAGACTGGGACGGCAACGGCCGCGTCGGCATCTGGATCCAAGTCCGAGGAGCTGCCGACTACCTGCCCGAATACGCCGGCAACCTCGACATCATCACGGCCGCCGCCACCCGCACCGCCGATCTGCTGGCCGAACGCATGAACGCCACTGCCACCGCTGAAGGAGCACACGCATGAACACCACCCCAGAATTCAGTGTCCGCCTGACTGACACCACCTTGCGCGACGGCTCCCACGCCATGAGCCACAAATTCACCGAAGCCCACGTGCGTTCCATCGTCCGCGCCCTGGATGATGCGAAGGTTGAGGTCATCGAGGTCACCCACGGTGACGGGCTCGGCGGCTCCTCCTTTAACTACGGATTCTCCCTCACCCCGGAACTGGACCTGGTCAAGGCCGCCGTCGACGAAGCCAAAAACGCTAAGATCGCTGTGCTCATGCTCCCGGGGCTTGGCACCATTCACGACCTGAACCAGGCCCATGAGGCCGGCGCCTCCATGGCCCGCATCGCAACCCACTGCACCGAGGCCGACGTCTCCATTCAGCACTTCCAGCACGCCCGTAAGCTCGGCATGGAAACCGTTGGCTTCCTCATGCTCTCCCACCGCACCACCCCGGAAAACCTCGCCAAACAGGCCCGCATCATGGCCGACGCTGGCTGCCAGTGCGTGTACGTCGTTGACTCCGCTGGCGCACTGATCCTCGAGGACGTCTCCGACCGGGTCGAAGCGTTGGTCAGCGAGCTCGGCACCGACGCACAGGTCGGCTTCCACGGCCACCAAAACATGAGCTTCGGCGTCGCAAACTCCGTGTTCGCCGCCCGAGCTGGCGCAAAGCAAATCGACGGAACCTTGATGGCCCTCGGCGCCGGAGCCGGAAACTCCCCCACCGAAGTCCTCGCAGCGTCCTTCGACCGCCTCGGCATCCACACCGGCGTCGACGTTCAGGCAGTCATGGCAGCCGCCGAAGACATCGTCAAACCCATCATCACCCGCATGCCCATCATGGACCGCGCCTCCATCATGCAAGGCTACGCAGGCGTCTACTCCTCCTTCCTCATCCACGCCGAACGCGCCGCTGAACGCTACGGCGTCCCGGCCTACCGGATCCTGGAAGAAATCGGCAAGGCAGGATACGTCGGCGGACAAGAAGACATGATCGTCGACGTCGCCGTCACCCTCGCCGCAGCAAACAAAGCCGCCTAACACGCACCACTTCACAACACGGGCCCGTTCAACTACCCCCTCCGGGATAGTTGGACGGGCCTCACGTGTCCCTAAAGGATCACCGCTGTAATCAGCCGAGCGGAATACCCGAACAATAACGGCCACTGTGTGAAGGGGGAAGCTCTCACCCGAGACTCTCAGAAAGGCGTCGCGAGAGCGGGGCCAACACGATCCTGACACAACGTCTCTAACAGCCTGGCGAAAACAAGTCATTCCGGCAGCTGGCACAATTGCTACTCCACCCGCTCTACTCCCTCTCGAAAAGGTCCCCAGCACTGTCGGCGGCAAGAAGTATTTGCAGCACGCAGTAGCCTGATATCAAACCGGTCTCCTGAGTAGTAGATGATGTAGTCAATCCACCCGACTGTCGTGAAAACACTCTGCAGCGAACGACCAGATTAGAGCACTTTTTCCTGGACGCATTCCTTATGGATGTCTAAGACAGCCGCCACGAACAACAGCGCCACCGCAGGCAATGACTGACATTAGATACTATTTCCGGCAACTGATCAAACAACCTAGTTCCGGCCATGAGGAATAGGCTCCAAATGACGATGAAGAAGGTACTACAGGGAATATGGCCCCGAGCCAACCAGAAAAGAGCCGTCAATAACAAACCGCTAAATCAGCGTGGGAAATCATGCCGCTTAACAAGACCTCGGCAAAGGATCCACGCCGGTCAGCACTTGCCAACGTCGTGTCAACACTTAAACACGAAAACCCCCTGTAAACAGGGGGTTAAGCGTGCCCAAGGTGGGATTCGAAAGTGATTTAGATCCGTGTATACAAAGGGAACTCGCAAGCCACCTTGACGGAATGGCCCAGTACGACGCAGTCCGGGCCAGCCCGACAGGAAAAGTGTTGACACTTTCAACAGGTTCAACGGCACACCGAATTCAGTCTTCGCTTGCCCTGCACTTGCCACCATGATCTGCGAGGAGATTTACCTCGGGGCCGCCGGTTTACACGGTTCAACGACACCTTGGCAGGTACTCATCCATCGTCAATCACCGAGACGTTCAGAACATCGCACATCGATTTCACTTAAATTCCGTCGAATATCCTGAAAACGGCCATAGCCACCATCGGACGGGAAGGCGGAACCAAAAGGTTCAGCATGGTCGGCTATCCCCCTCGGTTTTGTGTCGGCATCCCCTCAATTGGATCCCAAACCTGCGGCACAGACAGACCGTTGGCTCAACTTGAAACAATGGCCTCTGATCCTTGGCGAAGCTCATGGCCTTACAACCGGCGGGTGGCCATGGATGCCATACCGGCCGGCGGCTGCCGTGGACACGGCAGTCGTTACCAGGGCGCCGAGGACGAGGGCCGCCGCTTCTCCAGGTTCCAGCAAACCCTGCTGTAGGCCGATGGTGGCCGCGTGCACCGGGACCCCCAGCGGCAAGGCCGCCAACAGCCCCAGAGAGAGTTCCTGCCCCAGCAGCCGTATGGAGGCACGCACGGCCAAAGCGTCCAAACCCAAAACAAGTCCAAGAACGATCTTCCCCGGATGTTCACCCAATGCCTGCAACTGCAAGGTGGCACCGAGCCAGACAAAGAACAGGGCCCCAGGAAGCCCTCGGTAATGGCGAACAGCTGCCGGGCCAGCCAGCGGGGCTCCCCCACGTCGGCAACGGCCAGACCCAAGGAGAAACCGGCCAGCATGCTGGACACATGACCCCAAACAGCCAACCCGGCAAGGGCAAACAGGACCGCCAGCTGCAGCCGCAGCTTCACGGCGAACTTCCGCTTCTCAGACACCCTGTGGAGTCGCTGCTGGGCGCCCCGGCGATCGCCCTCCCTCAAAACTGCGTAGACGGCGGCGGCACCCGTCAACACGGCCGCCGCACCGAACGCAGCCGGACCTTCCGCAGACGGGTCCATGGCCAACGGCAGCGCGACTATGGCCAGGGTCTCGGCCAGGGTCTCGGCCATGGCCACCTAGGCCGTTGTGGTCAACATGCCCGGGCCGCGGAGGTCCAGGGACGTGACCATGGGCAGCACAATTACCGCCGAGGACGAGGCCATCAAGACAGAGCAGAGAGGCGCCTGTCCTGTACCAAATAGTGCAGCAACACCTATTCCTGCAACGGCCGCTTGCCGGCATGCTGCCTTGGTCAGGGAGGCCCGTAGCGAGGCCTCGCGCAGTGGCACGTAGCTACTGGCAACGAACATAACCAGGGCAAAACCAACGTCGGCAAGAAACGCAAACGCCGGTTCAGACGGGTCGACCAGCTTCAATCCGGAGCGGCCAACGAGAATCCCGGCCAGCAGGTCAACCGGACTTCTGCCTGTTAAGATCCAGCACAACCCCGTCCTTGATTCTTGCCAAGACCTGGCTGCAGTCCAATTGGACCAGCATGTCTGGAATGACCTCGCACCAGTACCGAGGTGCAGCCACCATTGGCTGTGGCCGCCCACGCAGGAAATAGGGAACCACGGTGGTTTTCCCGGGCCAGTTTTGACTCCAGTCGATGAACACCTTTCCGCAGCGCAGGGACCTGTCCATGCGACTGACCGCCAGATCCGGATGCCGATGTTCGATGGCCTAGGCCAGCTCCTGCGCAAGGGTGGCAGCCTCGTCCGAGGTCCTTCGCCCGTCAAGCGGAGCATAGAGGTGCATGCCCTTGCTTCCGATCGTATCCGGCACGCAGTCGAGTCCATGCTGGGCCAGGAAGTCCCGTGCAATGAGTGAGACGGCGGCACATTCAGTCAGGCCCGCACCCTCGCCAAGGTCCAGGTCAAGCAACACACGGTCCGGATGCCACGGCTCACCGTCGTTTGCAACAAATATCCATTGCGGGACGTGAATCTCCAGGGCGGCAATCTGTGCCAACCACGCCAACGTCCGTTCATAGGTGACGAGCGGATACATGTTGCCATAGTCCTTGTGATGCATTGTGCGGCGCAGAACCCATGAAGGAGTCGCTGCAAGAGATTCTTCTGGAAGAGGCTCTTACCCGGTTTGGATTCCGTCCCCACCCCGTCCACCCCGCGCTTCCACATTGCTGGTCGGTTCCTGACCCACGGAATCAGGAATGGTGCCACCTGCTTGCAGTAGCGCGCCACAGCCGCCTTCGTGTTGCCGGTGTCCGGGTACAGCACCTTGTCCGGGTTGGTGATTCTGACCGCCGCGCCGTCCACGGGCATGTCCAGCCCGCCCGGCACCTGTTCCTCATTGGTCATGCGCTGGTCCGTCGGCTTCCTTTCCTGTGTTCACAACCAACACGGGACAGTGTGCATGGGCCACGCAGGCCTGGCTGACAGAACCGAGCAGGAGCCCGGCGAAGCCCCCGTATCCCCTGCGTCCGACAACAAGCATGTCCGAGCCGGCGCTCATTTCTATGAGTTTCTGTCGCGGCTGTCCATGGACCAAGGTCGTCGACATATTTGCCGGCAGTGGCATGCCGAAAGTGCTGGTGACGGTGTCCTGCAGAAGTTGCCTGGTACCTTCTTCGAGTTCCACTGAGCCCAAGGCATAGGGAACCACCAAGGACGTGGGAGCGTTCCAACATGCAACCACATCAAGCCACCATCCAGTTGCATTGGCCATGCGTGCAGCTTCCTTGAGCGCCGCAATAGACCCGGAGGACCCATCAACTCCGACAACAATTTTACCCATTTCCTGATTTGCGCTCACTGTATGTGCCTTTCTTCGACGCCATGGCCATCTGTCGTCCATGCTGCTGTGCCATGGCTCCTATGTATAGGGTCCAACGGCACCATTCCTTTTCCGGGCCCGTAGCCGGGCCAAGCATTCGGGGCCTTTGGCTCTGTGGCCCGCCCCAGTCCGGGAATACTCTGGCTGGCATAACGTCACGCTTGGTATTGCAACCGTCCTGGTTGTTTGGCACACAACCAGGCCCACAAAGTAGAACCTGTAGCAGGGAGTGGCCAAGCACTTTGAACGATACGCGGAAGTCGCGGAAATTCTGATCCGGCACGGATTCGGCTCGATCGCCCCGTTGCTCGGGCTTGGGCAGGTGCATCTGGGCCCTCCGCTGCTCAGGGTTGGCACACGGGCCACTCAAGAGCAGCTGGTTGTGACGTTGGAGGAACTTGGCCCCACATTCATCAAGCTCGGCCAGCTACTCTCAACACGCCCGGACGTTCTTCCCCCGGCAGCACATTGCCGCACTGGCACGACTTCAGGACGATGTTCCTCCCCTGGTGCCGGAACAGGTCCGAACCATCATCGAACAGGAATTTGGGGGCTTCCCCGACGTTGCTTTCGCCACCTTTATGGACGCCCCTCTCGCCAGCGCCTCCATCGGCCAAGCCCACGCGGCAACCTTGGACGACGGCACCTCGGTCGTCGTGAAGGTACGCAGTCCCGGCGTCGTTGCCCCGGTGCAGGAGGATCTGGAAATACTGCAGAACTTGGCCCACCAGGCCAGCCGCAACTGGGCTGCCCAGGCCGACTACAACGTGGAGGCCATAGTGTCCACGTTTGCGGCAACGCTGCGTGCCGAACGGGACTACCTTGTGGAGGGACGGAATGCGAAGCGGTTCGCCCAGAATTTTGCCCATGACACCGGCGTTCACATTCCAAAAATTTACTGGTCAACCACCACGTCCAGGGCCTTGACGATGGAAAGCATCTACGGCCAGAGGATTGATGACGCGCAGGTGACCGGCCTGCCCGTGGTTGACAGGGACCGGCTGACCACCACGGCGGCCAAGGCAGCAGCCCAGAAGATCTTCGAGGACGGCTTCTTTCATGCCGACCCGCATCCCGGGAACCTATTTGTGGAGGCCACTGGCCGGATTGGGCTGATCGACTTTGGCATGGTGGGAGAACTGGATGAACAACTTCAAAAGCGGCTCGGCAAACTCCTACTTGCCTTCAGCCGCAACAACCCCGAACGAATCAGTCACGCACTGCTGGGACTCTCGGTCAACTGGTGTGCCTCCGACTGTGGGGGCCTCCGGCAGGACATGGCGGATTTTATGCAGCAATACCGGGGTCGGCGACTGGGCGAGATCCGGCTTGCGCCGCTGATCGTCGAAATGGTGACCATCCTGCGCACCCACCACATCCAACTACTCAGCGGAATTGCCCTGCTGACGAAAATGGTCACCATGACCGAAGGCAACGGGGTGGGCCTCCACCCTGGCTTCAACCTCGGCGAAGTGCTCAAACCCTACGCCCGGCCGGCTGGCTCTTGAACAAAGCAGCCCACAAAAGCTGCTGGACTGCTCAAGCAACTGGGCCTGGACGCTGCCGCCTTTGGTACAGACATTCCGGAAAGGCTGGATCGCATGTTGCAGTAACTCGACGACGGCGTCGAAGTGCATCTTCGTGCCGAGGAACTCGCTCCACTTGTTGCCAGGGCCGAACGCATTGGCAACCGGCTGGTGGCCGGCCTGATTTTCGCGGCCTTCATTCTGGGCATCGGCGAACTGACGGCCGCGGACCGTCGGCATCTGCAAACCTGGCAGAACAACCTGTTGGCCACCGGTGTCGGGGCCTTGGGCGCCATGGGCGGGTACTTGGCCTGGACGTCCCGTCCCGGGCTACGCATCCGCCGCTAATATCTGTCCGGCTCGCCGCCAAGCACAAACCTTCGGCCGGCCACACTAGCTGGAGTGATCTCGATGTAGGTCCATTTCCGTGTCTTGGTCCAGGATTCAAGGTGGAGCAGATCGGCGGCGTCAATCTCCGTCTGGGACTCCACCACCCTGACAGTTCCCTTGACTACCACGCTCCACGCTTCCCCGTCACCGACCTCGTCGCTTTCCAACGCCACCAAGGCATTGATTGCCATCTCGGCGAGCTTGGTGCCTGGATTTGTCCTAATCCAAATCTTGTCTGCGGTAGCGACGAAATTCAGCGGGAAAATGTCTGGCTGGTTGGCGACGCAGACGGCCAACCTGCCAAACCGGCTGCCCTGCAGCAACCCCCATGATTCGTTCCCTGACAACACAACCCCGGGCTCTTCGTCACTGTTCATGATCCGATCATCATCCCGTTCCATGCCGTTTGGGTAGGGCCCAAGGACCGTGTTTGCCCGCCGCGTCCCCGCCTGGGGAGAGACTACTGCAGAAGCTCTCCACCCGGCCAGATATCCTTCCCCCCGACTTCCTAGTTGCTCTTTCGCAGCTTCAGGATGGGGTGGAGCCGGTCCCCACCGATGTCATCTTTGCCCTCGTGGAGCAAGAACTGGGCGCCTCCCCCAACGCTGTGTTCATAGTGTTCGACGGCGCACCGTTGGTCAGCACTTCCCTCGGCGAGGCCCATGCCCCAACCCTGTGGGACGGCACTGATGTGGTGGTGAAGGTGCGCCGTCGTGGACACGTTCGCCACAACCCTTCGTGCCGAACTGGACGACCTCTGTGAGGGCAGAAACGCTGAAAGGCTCGCCCACCAGTCAGCCCTGCCACGGCCAAAATGATCATGGAAGACGGGTTCTTTCATGCCGACCCACACCTAGGGAACCTGTTTGTTGAACCTTCAGGGCGCATCGCGCTGATTGACTTCGGCATGGTCGGTGAGGTCCGCGAGGAACTCCCGGACCAGTTGAGCAGGTTTCTCCTCGCGTTGACCCGTACCGGACCGTCCGGGCACTTCTGGAGCTCACCGTGAACCAGCCCACCACCAACCGTGAGACGCTCAGGCAGGATGCCTCACGCTTTATGGCCCGTTATCAGGGACCGAGCCTGGGTGAACTCCGCCTCACCCGCTCGTCGGCGAATTGCTTGCAATCCTGCGCACCCACCACCTGCAATTGCCCAACGAAGTTTCCATAATCGCTAAAATGATGGTCATGATGGAAAGCTTGGGCATGCGCCTCAACCCAGAGTTCAATCTGGGCGTCGTGATGAAACCCAGGCGAAAAAGCTCGCATTGCGGCGGTTGAACCCGGGCAAACTTGCCTCCAGGATCAATTGGTAGGGCCTCGATGCGGCGGACTTCGGCAGCGCACTGCCCGAGAGGTTGGAACGTGTTATTGAGCAGATCGATGACGGTCTGGAGATGCGCGTCCAGGTCGAAGACCTGCTGCCTCTCGTGGCCCGGGCGGAGCGCATCGGCAACCGCATAGTGGCCGGGCTGATTCTCGCAGCATTCATCCGCGGAATCGGGGACCTGACCTCATCCGACCAGAAATGGCTGCAGTCCTGGCAAAACAAGCTGCTGGCTGGCGGGACTGGAGCCATGGGCAGTTACCTCGTCTGGACATCCCGGCCCAACGTTGCAGCTCCAAGGCCTTGGCTGTCCCGATTACTCAAATCAGGCCATCGGCGCCCACCGGCATGACCGGCGCTGCCCCACACGTGTGGAATAGTCGACGATTGCACAAATATTTCATCGCAAGTGTCAACGCTTCAGGACTTTAGACCATGGTCACAGGCCCTCTCAGGGGCAACCATTGGAAGTACCACAGCGACCCTGCTGCTCTCTAGTGTCGAATCATCAAAGGACGACATCATGGCTCTTTCAGAACGTGAATCCCGGATTCTGCTGGCCGTTGAGAAGGAACTGGCTGCCAGTGACCCTCATTTATCGAAGACGTTTGACATCTTGGCAAGCAGTGGACCAGCTATTCGCCATTTGCTGTGGGGCACCGCAGTCCTGGCGGTTGGCATCGGCGCACTTGTGTATGCCATTGCGGTCCATTCGGCACTGATTGGTGCAGCTGCGTTCATGGCCATGACGGAGGGGCCCATCTGGCCTTGCCACGGCCACGACTGTTCAGGACGATTCGACTGTACAGAGCCAGACAACTTGATTCCCATAACATTCCGGATGAATAGCAGGGCGGCGCGAGGCTTGTGCGCCTTCCACAGGATGCTGGGCAATGAGCCGAACAAAGGCCTGGCAAGGTCATACTCGGCAGTGGGGCCCACGGACGCAAGTCACGGACAATTGATAACAAGGTGGCACAAGAAATGAATGGAACGCAAACAACTGCAAGGCCCGGCCCAGAACCTGCCATCCGCGTCTTCATTTGGACGACCACGAGCTGGTCAGGTTGGGCCTGAAGGAGTTACTGGAGGGTCAAGGATTAGCCGTGGTTGGCACCTCCGGTTCCGCAGCGGAAGCCGTGCGTCTGATACCGGCGCTTCATCCGGATGTTTCCATACTTGACGGGCGCCTTCCTGACGGGACCGGAATTGAAGTTTGCCGGGATGTCCGGGCTGTGGACCCATCCTTGAAATGCCTGATCCTGACAAGCTACGACGACGAGCAGGCCCTCCGCGGGGCAGTGCTGGCCGGTGCTGCAGCGTACGTCTTGAAGCAGGTCGGCGGCACCGACCTCCTCAACACCATCAAACGCACCGCGGCAGGCGAGTCGCTTTTGACGCGGCCCTCAAACAGAGGATCATTGATGGCCTGAGTGAACCGGCCCCTCTGGATCCTCGCGTGGCGATCCTGACTGCACAGGAACGCAAGGTTCTTGCTCTCATTGGACAGGGCATGACCAACCGGCAGATCGGCCAGGAACTGTTCCTGGCCGAGAAGACGGTCAAGAACTATGTGTCCTCATTGCTCGCCAAATTGGGTTTTGAAAGGCGCACTCAAGCCGCCGTGTACATCACCCGGAAGTAGGGTCAACTGTGGCATTGGCTGGCATCGGTGCCAATTTGCCGTCCTGCCCGTCGGCGGGCTGTTTGCCGTCCATCGGCACCGACCACAGGAACCTGGTCCCCCGAGCCCCATTACTGTCCAGCTGAAAAGTGCCGTTGAAAGTCAGCGCCCGGACTTCCATGTTGGCCAATCCGCTGGTGCCCTGAAGAACACCAACTCCGCACCCGTCGTCGCTGACGGAAACGTTGACCGATTGCCCATCAACGGAGACCGCAACATCAATTTCATCCGCCTGCGCGTGCCTGACGGCATTGCTGACACCCTCCGTCACAACCGCCAACACCTGCTCCCCCAGTTCTACCGTCACCTTGGAGTCAATGGGGCCTGACAGGATGATCCGTGGTGCATAGGGCAGGGATCTGGAGATCTTGCTGATGGTGTTCAGTATCCGGCTGCTCAAAAGATCGGCATCGGTGGCAGAGGCCCTCAGGGAGTAGATAGTGTCACGAAGTTCCTTGATGGTTGTGTCGAGTTCATCAGTAATTGCACGGATCCGCGCGAGGCCCGCCGATTCGTCAACGAACCGGGCCAGCCCCTGAATGTTCAATCCTGCGGCAAAAAGCCTCTGTATGACCACATCGTGAAGATCCTGGGCAATCCGGTCACGGTCTGCAAACAACACGAGTTGTTCACGGATGCGATGGGTCTTGGCCAGCTCCAGCGCCAGTGCCGACTGGGTGCAGTAAACCGCCACCATGTCAGTTGCCAATGCGGAAAATACCGGCTCCCCATTCGCCCTGATCAGCACGATCATGCCTTGTCCGGCCGCATGAGTGCCAAGCCGGGCCAGCAGGGCTGGTCCTGACAGTCCCCGGGTTGCCGGCCCCAGCAGCAGGGACGCCTCCTCATAAGCCAAGGGCCTGCCTGACTTGAGGACACCGCTGATGCCCTCTCCGTTCAAATCCAGGAGCTGCCTCACCCACGTCGACGCGTCCGTCCCGGCGGCAGCCAACACTTCAACCTGGCCCGCTTCATTTGGCTGGCCGACGATCAGGGCCACAGCTGATTCGGAGGCCTTGAGAGCGGTTTGGGCAACCCAGTTTCGGTTGTCCTCCTCGTCATCAGATTTGGGGCCCATCATGCGGACGGCAATAGTTCTTCCCGCCTCCAGCCAGCGACTTCGCAGTTGGGCATCATCAAATAGCTTGGCGTTTTCTATCGCAAACCCTGCCGCAACCGCCAACGCAATGGCGAGCTCCTCGTCGTCGAGCGTGAACAAGCCGCCGCCATGTCTTTCGGTTAGGTACAGGTTCCCGAAGACCGAATCACGGATGCGAATGGGCACCCCAGAAAAGTGCGCATGGCCGGGTGGTTTTTGGGGAACCCATACGACGCCGGATGGTCGCGAATGTTGGGCAGACGCAGTGGCCGCGGATCGCTGATCAGAAGCCCCAGCACGCCATGTCCAGTGGGCAGGTGGCCGATCAGCTTTGCAGCATCCGGTTCAAGGCCTTCGGTGATGAAATGGCTGAGTCCGCCGTTCTCGCCGATGACACCCAACGCCCCATACCCGGCATCAACCAATGTGCAGGCGGCCTGAACAACATGGCGGAGGACTGCCTCCAGGCTAGGGTCTTCAGCAATGACCGCGACTGCGGCGAGCAAACCTTGCATCCTGTCACCGGAGGGCGGCCTCGGCTGCTCTGTCGACGAAGCCGATGACGACCCGTCGCCGTGCTGCGGGTGATTCATAGTGCGTCTCCTCCACATGTCCCAAGCCCGGCCGGCCTGTGGCTGGCACCCGATCCCCATGCTACGCCGGCACCCGCCCCACAGCCATGGGCCGGCGCAACGGGACCTTATCCCCTAGCGGCGCCCTCATACGGAATCTATGCTCAGGGCATGAACCACAACCCAGCCGCAACACGAACAGAAGTCCTGCCGGTCCACTCATGTTGGTCCCAGCTCCGAAGTGTCTCCGTTGGGCGACTCGCCGTGTGGGATGTGGACCATCCCGATATTTTCCCCATCAACTACACGGTTGACCATGGGAGTTTGGTCTTTCGTACAGGCCAAGGGACCAAGCTCAAAGCCCTGCAGCGCGACGAGCCCGTCGCCTTGGAAGTCGATGGTGTCAATCCCGATACAGGTTTTGCATGGAGCGTGGTTGCCAAGGGGAACGGCAAGCTGTTAACTTCCACAGACGACATCCTCGACAGCTTCGCCCTGCGGCTATTCCCTTGGCATGCAGCCACAAGGACAATTTTGTCCGCATCGTGCCAACTTCTGTCACCGGGCGCCGATTCCGTGTTACACAGCCAGCCGAATGGTGGACGGCGCAGGCAAACATGCCGCAGGCTTCGCCCGAATGAACGGAATACATGCCTCTTCCGGGCCCCAAACCTCTGGAAGCATCAGGACGGCCCTGCCACCTGTTCGTGCGGAACGCATAGTCGTGGGCATTGATGGCTCAGTGCATTCCCCGCCAATTCTCATGCTTGCCGCTGCCCTGGCCGACGTGCTGAAGCTTAGAATGGACGTTGTTGCCTGCTGGCACCACACCGACATCTACGCCGCCTCACAAATTCCCAATCCAGGATTGCCGGAGGGCGACCCGTTTCAAACCGAGACCGCCAACATGGCGGAACACGTCATCGATCTGGCCTTTGGCACAGAAGCGCCCGCCGGGATGACTTTCCACACTAGATATGGCCATCCGGCCCGAATCCTGGAAGGAGAGAGTGCCACGGCCGGCTGCTGGCCGTGGGCCGGCGAGGCAGCGGGGGCTTCTCGGGCTGCGGATCGGTTCAGTTACTGCAAGCTGTGTTGCACGTGCCCGCTGCCCGGTGCTGATTGTCAATGACAATTAGCACGCACCAACCTCAACGTCCTGCACCCGACACCAAACGGGTTCCCGGCTTCCCCTTGGTCACCATCATCGGAACGGGAATGCGGGCCAGCACGACCGCGGAAATGGCGTCGGGGCGCATGGCTTTAGCGTGGCCACGGCCCCTGCTGCCCACTACAAGCAGCCGGGCGTTGCCGGAGGCTTCGGCCAGGGCAAGGGCGGCTCCGTGCCGAATGTCCAGGACCGTGAGTATTTCCAGTCTGGGGTGGCGGGCACGCACGGAGTCCTCTGCTCGCCCGATCACCTGCTCACCGTCATTGGCCACCTGCGCCGCGTGAACAATAGTCAGGGGCTCCCCTGCCATTACTGCTTCACCGGCAGCCACTCGCAGGGCCCACTCAGCTTCCGGTGTACCGTCCACCCCCACAACCACCCCTGCACCCTTGGGCAAGGTACCGGGGATTATGGCCACAGTGCAGGCGCTTTGTGCCGCAAGCTCCAGTGCGGCCACACCAAATCCCTCACCATGACCACTGCCCGTCTTGTCCATGCCCACAACGACCATGCTTGTCTCCGATGAAAGCTCAGCAAGCACCTGGGCTATTTCACCTCGCCTGATCGTCGTGTGAATGGTTGAACGGGGAACCACGGTGGAGATTCGTTCCCGTTCGTCTTCCAAGGCGCGGGCAGCCATATCAAAAGCTGCAGATGACGAGTGTTGTCCCCGTCGCTCACCGGCGTCCGGCTGCACGCGCACCAGCAACACGTCAACGCCCAGTCGCTGGGCTCGCAATGCTGCCCAGTCGGCAGCAGTCCTTGCTGCCGGGAATTGTCCACGCCTACGGCTATCGTGCTGCCCATCCGAGTTCCTCTCCCAGAGATAAAGGGCCAACCAATGGTTGGCTTCCTGCCACAGTCAACTGTGCCTGCCAAGCGCCAACGGGACGCTAAATCGAGATGCGCGCCGGTGGATTCTGTGACTGTGGCCGCGCTGGCGCCCGGGTGTTGGCTGCGGCTCCGGACGCGAAAAGAACCATTGCTTGGCGAACTCCACCAGCACCAAATACACCACCGTCACGATGACGTCGAAACCTCGACTCAGGCCGTCATGGAGTGCGTGCCGGCCATCCTGGGCGGTCACCACGGGATAGCCCTCGCCTTCCGGGAGTTCCTGAAGCATGAGGGACAGTGCTGCATCGTCCTCCACCACAAGCACGCATTTTTCCGCCATGATGTGAAGTATAGGGTGCAGCAATTAACCTGGCGCATGACTCTGGTTCCTATCGGCCTCGCCGCATCTCTCGGCCATCCGTCACTGCAACCATCCTGCCCAGTCCCGCCGGAGGGTCGCAGAGTCTCACGCAATGGGCACTGAACGCCCCACATTCCATGCAACTGTAGCCAATTGCTGCCACCGTCCCAGGAGAACCACAGTAGCAGGGTCCCAATGACTCAACCATCAAAAACTAATCCGTGCTGCAGCTCCGGCACCACGCTGGCGATGGTGGCCCACAGGCTCCGTTCTGGATCTTCAGGGCATTCGCTACAACTTCCTTCCCGGCACGCACACGCTGTCATTTCGGGGCTCCATTCTGCTGCCCACGTTCATCGTTTCAGCAATGAAGTGCGCGTCCAAGGGGCTTTGTGCCCACTTTGCTGTGCCTCGTGTGCATTGAAAATCGCGCAGTCCAGCGCCTATGAATGCCCAGAAAGAGGCGGCAGAAAAAGTGGTCGTCTCCTGCTGCAGAATGCGACGATGCGCCGTCAAAGGGGTTCTAAAGACTGGGACTTTGGGCCCTAGCCTGACGGTGCCTGCGTTCCGTAGCATCATCACATGAGAGATGACAAAGTGGCACCCAAAGCAGAAACCCTGACGACCCAGCAATGCTGGAAGCTCCTTTCCGACACTTCAGTCGGAAGGCTTGCAGTGACCGTTGACGGGAAACCTGACGTGTTCCCCGTTAACTACAAGATCGACGGCGAATCACTCCTGTTCCGCACGGGTCCCGGCACCAAGCTTAACGCCATCAATGACGACGCCAGCGTCGCATTGGAAGCAGATGCTGTCAGTGTGGAATTTGGGCTTGCGTGGAGCGTGGTCGTCAAAGGCAGCGCCGAACGCATTCCGGCGGAAAGCCATGAGCTTAACACGGCAATTCATGGCTTGTTTCCATGGCAAGGGGTGGGAAAGAGCCACCTTATTCGCATTGTGCCGGTTACCGTCACCGGGAGGCGCTTCACCTTGGATGCTTCCATGACGTGGAACCTCCCCCTGAATGATGCAGTTCGGGCGGGCCTCGAGTAGGCAGCCTCTGCAGCCCCACGGGAATCCTTCTTTGCCTGTCCGGAAGGGGGACTCCGTGAGCCCCTGGTCGATACGAACACGGCGGAAGGAGTGGTTACGCAATGATTGCTGCGGACGCTGTGCCGCCAAAGCGCCCAACGTGAATCGGTGGACCTCACGCGAGGTACCTGACGAGAGTTTGTGCCACTCTGGATCCAATTGGCTGGAGTGGGCCCCGTCCTGCTTGTTGGCGGATATCTGCTCCGGGCGCGGTTCCCCTTGGGCCACGCCGTCGCACTCGCTTCACGGCTGCTCCCGGCGCCGGGCATGGGTTCTCCGTACCACATATACCTTCGGGAACCGCTCGTTGAAGTTCCAAACTGATGTCCCGGTGATCACCGCACACCTGCTGATGGAAGCAACCAGCCTCGCCGCATATGCCCGGCACCTGAAATTGGCCTTCTCCCAGAGGCGCCCGCGACCGCATGGCCGTGAAGGGGCCCAGTACAAGTCACTGATCCAGGAGGGCGGAGAAAATGAAGTCTTCAACGGAAAGCACCGACAGCCTGGCCCCGGGCTCAGCTAAGCCTGTGGCTGGGCCCGGCGGAAGCAGCGGCTCGGGCGGGCATGTGTCAGGGACACATGTTGGCTTCTGGGGCGGCTTGATGACCGCCCTTCTGGCTGTCTTGGTCCTCGCCGCGGCCTTCACCGCTCCGCCCCGCTCAGGCGCGTACTATCCCGGTGACTGCATCCAATACCCGTAGACGCACGTGGCCGGCTACGTCCCACGCGACTACTTTTGGATGTATCCGGCACTGCTGGCCCCGCTCGTATTCGTAGTCTTGGCCGTGTCCCGGCACGGCGCGGCACCCGCCCGGTGGCGGCAACTCAGCCTCACCGGGACATGCTTTGCAATGGTCGCGGCAGGCATCCTCGTTGTCGACTAAGGTCTGCAGCTGTCGGTCATGCAGCCAAGTCTGCTCGCGGGTGAGTCATAGGGGTTGTCTCTAGCTCTCCCAGTACAACCCACATGGGGTCCTCATAGACCTTCAATACATCGGATACGGCTTGTTGGCCCTGGCCTTTTTGCCCCTCGGCATTGCGCTCACCAAGACCCCGATGAGGCAAACCCGGGCTGCCGCTTGGATATTCATCCTCGGGGACGGGATCACCCTGCTCCTGCTTGCAGGTTTCGCTGCGTTTTACCAGCCCGACGTGGACGTCCGTTTTGATGTCCTGGCGATTCTGCTGACCTACCTTGTGCTGATCGCGGCCGGATTCCTGGCTGGGAACTCACTTTCACCATGGAGCACCAGAAAAACGCACAGTGCCGCATCGATTGACATCACTACCGGCGGTGACGTTCGACGAGGCCAATCAAAAGGCATGTCCTGCTCAGTACCCCGCCTGGTAGGGTGTTCGACGTTGTCGCCACGAATACAATTAACCTCGCTACAATCCGCGTATGGCCCGGGCAGAGAAGACAATGCCCGGAGCGATCGGGGTCGGCACCGAATTCCAGGCCACCATGCGCGGTGCACGCCACCCAGCAAGGGTCACAATGACCTCCACCAAGTTCTCACAGCCCCTGTCCCTGGCCTCGGTGAGCCGGATGCGGGGAATGGACATTGAGGGCACGCCGGATTTTTCCACCGAAGGCGGCCAAACCCGGCTCGCGTGGTCTTGGACGCTTCATCCCCGCGGTTTCCTGCGCTGCATTGCCCCCGCCATCAGGGCCATGGGCAAGCGCCAGGAGCAGATCAACTGGGTGGGACTGAAGGACTATCTCGAGAGGCCGGGCCGAGAGCCGTGACCGGCCCCGGCGTGTCCAATGGCAAGGGTACCCGCGGCGATTCCCAGCAGGGTGAGGATCAAAGTTAGTTCCGCAATCCCCAGCCCAAAATAGATTGCCTGCAGGAATGAGTAGCCTTGGATGACGGCCAACTCGACGAAAATCCAGATCAACATGCCAAATCCTGCCATGGCAGCTGCCAGCAGGGACCACTGGCGGTTTGCGAGCAGAGCAATTGCCGCCAACAATTGGGTGCCGCCAACCACCAGGCCGAGGATCAGGCCCGGAACCACGAACGAATGAAAGGGACTGCCCGCCAATAAGGTCAGGGACATTCCGGCACCGTTGAAGGCCAACGCCATCCCGGCACCGGCAAACGCAGAAATTGCCCCGAAAATCAGGAGAGTGACCAGCGCTGGCCGGGCTAATTTCATGGCTCTGGGGCTTCGGGAGGGGCTATCAATGCCCGTGCGGCAAGGTTCTCACCCCAGGTCTGGGCCCGGTTCTCTTCCCCCGGCAGCAGGATCGTGTCCTTGCCTGTGACAAGGAAACTCTCCGGTGGTGCAATCATCGTGAAGCCGGCCCGGCGCAGGTGCCTGTCGATGCCCTTGGATGCACGCCCGGTCAAGAGTGGTACGCCGTCGAACCTGGTGTCGAAGGCGGCCGCGCGGCCTGGCATCCCCGACAGCCTCTGCAGCCATTCACGCACGCCTTCGCTCGCGGCGTCCGACTCCATGACCAGGTGGCCTGCGGACGACTCCGCAGCGGCTTCTGCGCCGTGCCGCGTGGATTCGCGGCTCATGCCGTGCACGTGTGTCGGGCCACCCACCACCACTAGGCCATAGTCCCCCGGGTCCACTGCCGCGGCAGCGGAGACAGGCACAACCTTGACGTCGTCGAAAGCCCCCAAACCACGGGCCACAGCCTCCGCAACATGGCGGGTATTGCCATACATTGACTCATAAACCACGATTGCATGCATCATTCCACTTCCCTTCTCAAGGTTCACTGCCACCGTAGTGGCCGGACCGGTTCCGAGTACGCCCCCGGCCGTTGGCCGGCGCCGTTCCCAGCGCCAACCGAAAGAGCGTGACGACTTTGACCAGTATGCTGATGGCGCATCCGACGGACGCGAGGATCAACGCAATCCGCACCACGAGCTCCCAATCAAAACTGGAACCACCGAAGTCGAAAGGGAAGACCGTCCAGATTCGCGCAAACACGGCGATCCCAATGCTCGAGGTGGCAATCTCACCCAACGCTCGGAACCACGTCCGGTCGACGGCCGCATTGGCCAGGTTCACGACTGCCGAGACCAGCAGCGACGCATTGAAAATGCCCAAGACCTTGGGTGTTGCACTATCAAGAAACGGCAGCGACTGCCACCCCGGCCAGATGTTTGTGAGCCAGAAGAATACGACGGCGGCGAGAACCGCGGAGATGTACCCTCCCCTTCGTCCGGCGGCATCCCTTCGCGCCTTCCCCTGCCATGGCGGGGACGGGCGGGCTGCTTCTTCAGTCATGTCTCTTATGGTGACCCACTCGCTGGCTGTCTCCTAGAGGCGAAAGCCCCTGCGGTTCCCGGTGGATTGAATGCCTAGGTCACCCCTGCCGGGCTGGCATTTGGTTCAGCCGGGGTTCGAGCCGGTGGCACTTGTGAAAGACGAGACGAGCCCGATGGGTGGAATGACCGCCCACCCCGGCGCAGCCCCACGCGCCTGCGCGACAAAGGGCGTGACAAGAATGGGCACACACGTCAGGGCCAGAAAGACCAGGGCGCCCGGCGCAATCACGGCGCCCAGACGGCTCCGACGCAGCAGCAAGACACCGCTGGCAGCAACCGCAGGCAGAAAAATTGCCAGATCCAGGACGTGGACCGGGTTGCTCGGAACCCGCCATGCTGCGGCGCTGGCGGACCCGGTGCCGGCAAGCAGGTCCGGCAGGATTTCACCCAGCCACATGGTGGCAAACAACAGCGCCGCACCAACCAGAAACCATCCCGGCAGCCGCAGGGCCCGGCCCAGTCGGCCCAGTCGGCCAGGTCCAGCGAGTACCGCGCCCAGGGCAGAAAGGGAGCCGACAAGAGTGAACACAGAGAGGCCGAGGACAGCCACCCACAGCAGGAACAGCGGCCCGAAATGGACCGAGAAAAGGTAGATTGAATAGCTGTATGCCGTGAACGCCAACACGCCAAAGCCAAGCGAGCATGTGGCCGCGGCAGGCGCGAAGAACGAGAGCCACGGTGGCAGGCGCCACGAGAATGAGATTCGCCACGTCCTGGGCCATGGCGGCATCTGCCAGTGCGGGGGTCTCCCGTCCGTAGATTTCATAGGGCAGCAACAACCCGACTAGATTTCCTGTGCCCGCAATGACGGCGGCGGCAACGGCCATCCGCCCCCATAGCGGAGGCAGCCCTGCCTGGCGCAACGCCGCTGCTGCAACGCCCGATCTCTCTGGCATGTTCCGGCCTCCTTTTTCCATCATGTTCCGGCGCGACACGGCCGTGGAGGGCCAAAGGTCATGCCCGGCCCCGAGGTTTGGGGCGAAGGACCTATTGCCCTGTCGAAACGAAGATTACCCGGCTAGCATCGCAAGCGGACACTTGGCCATGCCAGAGTGTGCCAGTTGCCCAAGAATAGGACCAGGAGGACGATGGACGCCCGGGACAATATTGGAGGTGACGGTGAATCCGAGACTTCCCCGCCACTTACCGGCGGCATGCCCGTGGCATCCGACCGTGCTGCCGCAACGCCGAATGTGGTGCTTCAGGGAAGTGCCGAGCCAACCGGCGGTGGAACCCGTCGGATTCCGCGCTGGCTGCTTGGGACCGGTTCAACCCTGCTGCTGGCGGCCGCCCTCTGGTGGGTCGTTTTACCCCAATTTGGCGGCGCCATGGACACGCTCCAGTCGTTGGAGCAAATCTCCTTCACGCTGGTCCTTGTGGCGGGCGCACTGGAACTCGCTTCCTTGGCCTCCTATTCCGTGCTGACGGCCTCGATACTGGGATCTGGACGGCCGCACTATTTCACCATTCTGCGCGTCGACCTCTCGGGCCTCGCGGTCAACCACGTTGTGCCGGGAGGCGGAGCCACTGCAGCTGCAGCCCGTTTCCACCTGCTACAGCGCGCCGGTGTCGGCCCTGCAAACGCCCTTTCTGCCGCCGCCATCGAAGTGACTGTGTCCAATCTGGTCCTTGGGGGCCTTTTGCCTTGGGCCTTTTGCTGTCAATAACGACTGTTGCGGCCAATGGCTACTATCGAACCGCCACCATTGCCGCACTTGCGGCGTTACTGGCCACAGGGTTTGCCGGCTGGTTCCTGACTCAGCGAACGGACTGGACAGTGCAGATTGTCCGTTCCGCGGCCGGCCGTATTCCCTTTCTAAACGCGGACTCCGCCGAAGCGTTTCTTCGCATGATGGCGTTGCAGGTTGGAATGCTGGGCAGGAGCCCTCGGAGGATGGGCGTTGACATATTGTTCGCCGCCTTCAATTGGTTGTTGGACGCTGCTGCATTGTGGGTGTTGTTGGCTGCCTTGGGACACCCGATCGGGCTTGGCCCCTGCTCACCGTCTATGCTCTGGGGAACATTCTTGCCACGCTGCCACTGACCCCGGGTGGTCTGGGGATCGTGGAAGGCGTCATGGCCCCGGCATTGGTCGGCTTTGGCATACCTGCCGAGATTGCAGTCCTGGGTGTCATCGGCTGGAGGCTGTACCAGTTCTGGCTGCCGCTCCCCCTTGGCGCGCTGGCCTACCTGTCTCTTCGTCTGGGCCCCTTCGACGGGGACGGGGCGAGACCGGGTGAGGACGGCCTCAACGGTGGAGGACGGTGGATTCCCGGGTTTCCAGCACCATGTTCAGGCTGTCCCCCGGACCGAGTGAGTGCTCCTGGCCTTCAACGTTGATGCGGATGGGTGCCGCGTGGCCGGCGGCCAGTTGCAGCGCAACGTGCTCCGGTGTAAGGGTGACGGCGATGGCCAGGCCATGGAAAGAAAGCTGAAAGGAAGCGCGTGAGAGCTCATGCGGCAGCAGGGGGTGCAGCCACAAGGTGTCCGCGCGCGTTTCCACACCACCATAGCAGCGCAGCACCATGTCCGAAGTTCCAGCCATAGCCCCAAGGTGCACGCCTTCCCTTGTAGCCCCGCTCAGGGTGTCACCTCTGTCGCATTCGAGGGCCTGGGTGAACAGCGCCCAGGATTGTTCCCGGTCGCTGCGTGCCAAAACCCAGCTGTGCGCCAGCCGGCTCAAGGTGGAGCCATGGCTTGTACGGGCCAAATAGTAGCTGATAGTCCGAGGAACCATATCGGGCGGAAACGGGTAGCCAAGCCGGTCAAACACCTCCCTGAGTTCCTCGGCAGAAAGCAAGTAAAACAGCATGAGGACATCGGCCTGTTTGGACAGCTTGTAGTTGTTGGTCGAGTCCCCTTCCGCCTGAAGTATGAGATCCAGGCGGGCAATGTCACCGTATCGGTCACGATAGCTGGCCCAGTCAAATTCCTTCAGGACCTCATACCCTTCAAATTGACTGATGACGCCATCGGCGTGAAACGGCACCCGCAACCGGCGGCTGATCCTGTCCCATGCGGCAAGTTCCTCCGGCCCCAAGGACAGGCGCAACTGAAGGGATCCGCCGTCGAACGCTGAGACAATGTCCACTGCCTCACTGGCTTTCACCAGAACCCATGATGCAAGCACGTTTGTGTAGGAGTTGTTGCGCAGTCCCTCGCCAGGGTGGCCTGGGCAACCATCATGGAATTCGTCGGGACCCATGACCGCCGCGATGTCGTATCTGTCATCCAATGAAGAAGGCGTGGCCAGGGAGGCGAAGAATCGAGAAACCTCCACCAGAAGTTCGGCACCGTACCGGGTCAGGAATGCAGCGTCACCGGTGGCCTGAAAGTACATCCAGACGTTGTAGGCAATGGCCAGCCCACTATGCCGTTGCAGCCGGGAGTTGTCTGGCATCCACTGCTGGTCCCGAACATTGAACAGCGCGGATGGCGTCTCTTCGCGGCCGTCACTGCCGCTCTGCCAGGGGAACATGGCCCCATCGAAACCCGCAGCCCGGGCCGCCGCCCTGGCCTCGCCTAGGCGCCGGTACCTGTACAGCAGGAGCGACCTGGTAAGGTCCGGGCGCCTGAGGGTGAGCATCGGAAATACGAACAGCTCGTCCCAAAAAATATGTCCCCTGTAGCCTTCACCATGCAATCCCCTCGCAGAGACACCGGCGTCCAGATCGGGTCCGGCCGAGGCGACGGTTTGCAGCACATGAAAGGTGTTGAGGTTCAGTGCCTGGCAGTGGCCTGGTCCGGTTCCCATCGCCACCCCAAAAATGCCCCAGAGATCGTCCCAGGCGCTCATGTGGGCCTGCAGGAGAATCTCCGGCCCCGGCGCCCGCGCAATCCGCGCGCTCGCGGACAACGGGGCAGTTGACAACGCCCGGTCGCGCGAGGTCGCCGCAGCCACAGTCCTTTCTATGGTTACTGGCCGTCCCGGCTCCACTGCGAAGTGGATGGAGAGCCCGGCCCTGACAGCTTCCAGGAGCGGCTGGCGCCTGACGGTGACCGGCTCCCCCACAGCATTTCTCAGGCTCGTGCGAAGGGCCATGGCGATGGCGATGCCCGACTGCCTGGTTCGGGATTCCCACAGGACGGTTTCCTCATCGAGCCGGCTGCCGCCAATGGCCATGAGGTGGTCTCCGGAAAGGTGGCTGTCGGCCTCGGAGTTCCGGTTGCCCACAGCTGCGTTGATGGCAGAAACAACCTCCATGTCCCCCGCCCAGTTTTCGGCTTCGACGGTTGTTTCAATGACAGCCAGATGCGGGTCAGCCATTGACTGGAACTGCCGGGACACCACACGCGTGGTCCTGCCGGCCGAGTCGCGATAGCGGTTGGTCCGCGTCAATATCCCGTGCCGTAGGTCAAGGGCCTGGTGGTGGCTGATCATCTCCGGCTGCCCCGGTTGCAGCAGCGGTCCTGCAACAGGCTGGATGGAAAGAAACGTCCAATCAGGGGCATTGACCATGTGCTCGGCTTCGTCAATCCGTCCGGCCAGCTGTGTCACTGCGCGGTTGTAGACACCTGCGAAGTACGTTCCCGGATAGTGGGTTTCGTCGGCCTGCGTGCCGGGAACGGATCCCCGGGTGGCCCAGTACCCGTTTCCGAGTGCGCACAGCGTTTCTCGCTGGCCTTCGTGGGCTGGATCGAAGCCATCGAAGACCAGCAGCCATTCGTCAACGACCCCATCTTTGGTCCATGGTTCATCTTCGGTTTGGACTGGCGGTGCCCAATTGGTGGCACTTGCCGGCGGCCGCACCAGTGACAGGGCGCTGAGGTCTTTGACGACGACGTTCGCCCCTGACTCCAGCAGGCTTCCGTTCCCCGTGCCCCTGTCAACACCAACGACCAACGCAAAGCCGCCGGAAACCCCTGCTTGGACACCCGCCGAGGCGTCTTCCAGGACGACGGCGTCCGCCGGCCGGACATGGAGACGCCGGGCTGCCTCAAGGAACATTGCCGGGTCCGGTTTCCCTGGCAGTTCAAGGTTTGCCGCATCGGTTCCATCCACGAGAACAGTGAACAGTTCAGTGATGCCCGCTGCAGCCAATATCGCCCGGCAGTTCCGGCTGGCCGTGACCAGGGCAGTTGGCACCATGGCACCGAGGAGCCGACGCAACAGCGCCAGCGCATCGGGGAAGACGACTGCCCCTGGCGCCTTGATGAGTCCCTCGAAGATTTGTTGCTTTCGGGCGGCCATGCCGAAGATGCTCAAGGTGCCCGGTGCGTCGCCGGAATCGCCTTCGGGTGCATGGATTCCCCGATGTGCCAAAAAGGTCCTGATGCCGTCTTCGCGGCTCCGGCCGTCAACGAACGTCCGGTAGTCCCGCTCAAGGTCAAAACCTTCGTCCGAGTCACTAGACAAGACTGGCAATACTTCATCAAAAAGCGTCTTCCACGCTGCCGCATGCACCTTGGCGGTGTCCGTGACCACGCCGTCCATGTCGAATATGACGGCACCATAGCCACCTGCCGGCCCCGTCCTGTTGTGCGCCCGTGAGACATTCCGGAGTTTCATGTCCACTACCATCCCTGTTCCGCGTGTTTTGGCACTCGCGAACTGCCTCCGGCCTGTGCAGCCCATGTGCCGCCCAGCCGACTATGCCCATTCCCATGCTCCCTGCAAGCGCCCGGGCTGCACAGGGCACAAGGTCCCACCCTGTTCGACCGGATCCTGGGGCCAAATGGTTCACATGCGGGCCCTTTGGCCCTAATCACCACGGCCGGCCGGCAGTATCGTCGAGGGTGTGGGCCGGGTCTACTGGCCAAAAGCAGCACGAACACAGCACCCCATCGAGAGGACATGTCATGAAAGCTCTGGTTTACCAAGGCCCAGGCAAGAAGGAATGGAAAGACGTTCCGATGCCCCGGCTGGCCAACCCGGTGACGTGATAGTCCGCGTGGACACCACCACTATTTGCGGCACGGACCTGCACATCTTAAAGGGCGATGTTCCTGCCGTCACGCCGGGCCGTATTCTGGGCCATGAAGGCGTTGGCACAGTCACGGAGATCGGATCAGGCGTGAACGACTTGGCGGTCGGCGACCGCGTCATCATCTCCTGCATCAAGTCCTGCGGGCACTGCATCAACTGCCGCAGCGGCTTGTATTCACACTGTCTCGGGGACGAGGGCGCCTCCGGCATTGGCTGGGTTTTTGGGCACCTCATCGACGGAACCCAGGCCGAATATGTCCGTGTGCCCTACGCCGACAACTCGCTGCACAAGCTGCCCGACGGCGTCAGTGACGTCCAGGCTGTCATGCTCTCTGACATTCTGCCCACCGGATTCGAGATTGGGGTCCTTGCCGGGGCGGTCAAGCCCGGTGACGTGGTGGCGGTCATCGGTGCCGGCCCTGTGGGGCTCGCCGCCATGATGACCTCCGGGTTGTGCGGCGCAGCCAAGGTCATCGCCCTTGACGTGGACAAGGGCCGACTGGAGCAGGCCAGGAAATTTGGCGCCACAGACGCCGTCAACTCCGGCACCATAGACTGGAAAGAGCAGGTCTTTGCCCTCACCGACGGGGCCGGGGTGGACGTTGCCATCGAAGCCGTCGGGCTTCCGGAAACGTTTGAGATGGCAGTGGACACGGTGCGCCCCGGCGGCCATGTGGCCAACGTCGGCGTTCATGGAAAGTCCGTCGAACTGCACCTGGACGAGCTGTGGATCCGCAACATCACCATCACCATGGGCCTGGTCAACGCAAACACCACGCCCATGCTGCTCAAGCTCGTTGCCTCGCACAAGATCCCTGCCGAACAGTTCGCCACCCACTTCTTCACCTTCGATCAAATGCTGGACGCCTATGAAACGTTCTCGAATGCGGCCACCACCAAGGCCCTCAAGGTCGTCATTTCACGCGCTAGCTGAGCGCCGCGCAGCAAGCAGATCCGGTGGGAAATAGCATTTTCTCGCCATTACGAAAGGAAGAACACCATGTCCCAGGTAACCATCATCGGCAACGGACACATGGCCAGGGCCATAGCTGTACGCATGATCCATGCCCGCCATTCGGTCCAGATCCTTGGCCGTGACGGAGAAAGAACCCGCGAGCTGGTCGAAGACCTCGGCGCCGGCGCCACGGGGGGCGGAGAAGAGGCAGTCGTCGAAGGCGGCATCGTCTTTCTGGCAGTCCCCTATGAGGAAGCAATAAATGCGGTGCTCCTCTATGGCGAAACCTTGGCCGGCAGGGTCGTGGTCGACATCAGCAACCCGGTCAACCTGGCAGACTTTGACTCAATGCGCACCCCCGCAGGGACATCGGCAGCAGAGCAGGTTGCCCTGCATGCTTCCAAGGAAGCTTTGGTGGTCAAGGCATTCAACACATGTTTCGCGGCAACCCTTGAAGCCGGACAGGTTGCCGGTCAGCCCTTGGACGTCTTCATTGCAGGCGACTCACAGGAAGCCAAGCTCAAAGTCAGCGCCGTCGTGGCCGCATCCGGCCTACGTCCGATCGACGTCGGCCCCCTCCGCCGGGCACGGGAACTGGAGGCCATGATGCTGATGCTCATGGGATTGCAGGTGGACCCGGAACATGAGAACTTCAATTGGGACACTGCAATCAAGCTTCTTCCGTGATCCAGTGGGGCCTGAAACGATATGAGTGCGCAACCGAGTGAATTCGGTCCCGTCGTCGGTGTGGATGTATCCCGCCACTCCACGATGGCCCTGAGAGCGGCTGCTGAGTTCGCCGGGCTCTTGGGACTGCCACTTGTGGTGATCAATTGCTGGAGCCGGCCAAGACTGTACACCGCAATGAAGGTCCCGGACGGAGATTTCCCCTTTCAGAGCCAGTTGGAGCAGACGGCATCCCGGTTGGTGGAGGAAGACGTTGAACGGGCCTTTGGTGCGCATCGCCCGAGTGGACTGCAGACGGCCATCAGATATGGACACGCTGCCTATGCTCTCATTGAGGAAAGCCGGGGCGCACGCCTGCTGGTTCTGGGCAGGATGGGAGGCAGCGGCTTTCCGGTTCTGCGCCTTGGCTCAGTGTCGTCTGCATGCGCCGCACACGCCCATTGCCCGGTGCTGGTGGTCAACAACGAATCCGCAACGTCACGATAGATCAGCTGAAGGCGGGACCCACGGCGGCCCCGCCTTCAGTTGCGCCGGGTTGCGCTCAGCGAGGATGTGCCAGGGAGACTGTCTCCAGATACTCTGCTGCCCGCGCATTCCAGCCCAGTTCGTGCTTGATCCGCAGGCGCAGGGCCTCTGACGCGTCGGGTTCACCATGGACGATGTAGCTCATGCGAGGCGCTTCCGGGGCCCCCGCAACCACGCCATGATGGCATCAGCATCGGCGTGGGCTGAAAATGCCTCTGTCTGGAAGACCTCTGCTCGGACGGAGATGTTCTGCCCATAGATGCGCAGCTGGCGGTTTCCCGATGCCAGAGAAGCACCTCGTGTTCCGCCCGCCTGGTAGCCGGCCAGGACGATGGCGTTCCTGTGGTCCTGCCCATAGCTGGCCACGTGGTGGAGGATCCGACCGCCGGTGAGCATGCCGCTGGCCGAGATGATGATCATGGGCCCTCCCCGGAGATTGAGCAGCTTGGACTCATCCACTGTCCGGGTCATGGTTGCCAGCTTGTACATCTGTCTGAACTCCGCGTCGCTGATCCGGTGCTCGTCGCGGTGCCGCTGGTACATGAGCGATGCATCGATCGCCATCGGGCTGTTCAGGAAGATCGGGACATCAGGGATGGCACCGCGGCGCCGCAGCCTCGACAGACTGAGCAATATGCTTTCGGCCCGCCCCACTGCGAAGGCGGCAATCATGACCACACCGCCGCGCTTGACCACCCGGTTGATCAGCTCGCCCAGCCCGTCGTCGGCGTTTCCGGGCGGGTGGGTGCGGTTTCCGTACGTCGATTCGGTGACCAGGACCTCCACCGGTTCGAGTCCCCGGGGAGGGCACATCAGAGGGTCGTCTGCCCGGCCCAGGTCTCCCGTGAAGTGGACGCTGTGGCCGGCGATCGACAAGCGGATCTGCGCAGCGCCAAGAATGTGGCCGGCCGGCACCAAGGTGGCGCTGATGCCAGCACCAACGTTAAAGGGTCTGTCAAAGTCGTGGGCCCGGAAACTCTTAAGCGAGCGCACCGCGTCCGCCGCTGTGTACAGCGGCACGGGCGGGGTGTGGATGGAAGATCCCCTGTGTTCGGCGTAGTGGGCTTCCTCTTCAAGTAGGTGCCCGCTGTCAGGCAGCAGCAGGGTGCACAGTTCATGGGTTCCCCCGGTGGCGTGGATGGGGCCGCGAAACCCGTCACGGACCAAGGCTGGCAAATAGCCGGTGTGGTCAAGGTGGGCGTGGGTGACAATGACGGCATCAATCGACGCAGCCGGCACGGGCAACCTGGCACGGTTTCTCTCACGGAGGTATTTGTAGCCCTGAAACAGGCCGCAATCCACCAGTATCCGCTGGCCTGCAGCTTCCAACAGGTACTTGGAACCTGTGACTGTGCCGGCGGCGCCGAGGAAGCGCAGGGTTGGGCTGTCGTCGCTACTCATGTTCTCTCCCGAGGGGTTTGGCCTGCCGGCCCTGGACGGGCCATTGACTGCTTCTGTCCGTGCAGGAAAGTAAGATCGGCTGCAGAAAGTGCCATCATTCCGTCCTGGTCGACCATGACGGGGCCGGAATAACCGTCACTGACGATGTTCACCAGAGTTCGTGGCAGGACACGGCACCCCGGGTTCTGCCGGAACCAGTCCTTGGTTTCCTGACCAAGTCCGTCCCACACTTCTTGAAGCAACATCGAGTTCACGCCCTTTCGGCGAGTTCATTTTCCTTTCGACCAGGGTCTGTGCCGCCGTCGTGGCTTGTGTTGACTACCAAAACCGGGCACCGGCTGTGGCTGACACAGGCTGCGCTCACCGATCCCAAGCCCAGTGTGGCGAGGCCGTGTCCCAACTTGCCAACTACGAGCGTCCGGGCGTTCTTGCTGGCCTCCACCGGCCCGCTCTCGGCAGGGCCCCAGAACAGGCCCAAGGTAAAGTCTTTGGGCCTCGAAGGCCCAAACGCGGCATCCAAGGCAGCTTACAGTTCCGCATGGGCATCATCCTTCTCACCTGTTGCCTCCAATGTCCCCTGGGCGATGCGTATGTGGGCGTGTTCCCAACACCCCATGGCGAGGAGCCCGGCATTCATTGCCGCAGCCAGGTGCTGTGTCACGCCAAGCGCGTCGACGGACTGTTCGGAGCCGTCAACGCCAACAATGATTTGAGAAGGAACTAACCGGTTGGTCACGGGAACCGTCCTCTCAAAGGCTCATCCTTGATGCCATGGCGCCGGTGGCCTCCCGTCGTCGCCATGCAGAACACTTCGGGGCGGGAAGCACACCATCTACTTCCAAGGTTAGGTTGGGAATGTCCGCAGGTGACAGGGCCCTAAGTCCCAACCCTCCGGTTGCCAGGCATCAGGGTCTTTCTGGGCCTGCACTGCGGTGATGGCAACCGTGTTGACGATGTCATCGACCGTTGACCCCCGCGACAGGTCGTTGATGGGCTTTCGCAGACCCTGCAGAATCGGCCCCACCGCAATAGCCCCGGAGGATTGCTCAACAGCCTTGTAGGTGTTGTTTCCGGTATTCAGATCAGGGAAGATCAATACCGTAGCCGCCCCCGCAACGGCCGAGGTCTGCCTCTTCAGTCGGGCAATCGAGGCGTCAACTGCCGCGTCATACTGCAGGGGTCCGTCCACTGCCAGGTCCGGGCGGGCCGATCGAACAAGTTCCGTGGCCCGGCGCACCAGGTCCACCGAGCGGCCCGCGCCGGAAATACCCGTCGAATACGACAGCATCGCCACCTTGGGGTCCACCCCAAATTGGACCGCCGTCGCCGCGGAGGCGATGGCGATGTCGGCAAGCTGTTCAAGGGTCGGCACCGGTATCACGGCACAGTCACCATAGACCAGCACACGATCAGGAAAGAGCATGAAGAACACAGAGGAAACGCTGCGCACGCCCACACCGGTGCCAATGAATTCCAGGGCGGGGCGGATGGTGTCGGCCGTGGTGTGTGCTGCCCCGGACACCATGCCATCGGCCAGGCCAAGGTGGACCATCATAGTGCCAAAGTAGGCCCCCTCCAGCATGGCCTCACGGGCCCTGGCAGGCCCCACGGCCTTGTGTGCGCGCAGCCTCTGGTATTCGCCGGCAAACCGCTCGCGAAGCTCCGAGGTGGCCGGATCCACGATGTCCACACCGGCCAGGTCTATCCCCAGGGCCGCGGAGAGTTCCCGGGTGATCGCCTCGTTGCCCAGGACCGTCAAGTCGCACACGTCCCGGCGGTGCAGGATCTCGGCGGCGCGCAACACCCTCGGCTCCGTGCCCTCGGCAAGCACGATGCGCCGCCGCTGGTTCCTGGCGCGTTCAATGAGGTCGTTGAGAAAGCGCAGGGGCGTCATGGTTGCCGGGCGGGGAACGGCCAACCGTTCCAGCAGCTCGCCCTCGTCAACGCATCGCGACCAGGCTCCGAGGGCCGCCGCCACTTTGCGGCGCCGGCCGGCGTGGATCTCACCGCGCACCCCGGCCACCTTGTGGGCTGTGGTGTAGGTGTCATGCCCGTCAACGAAGACCGGGAACGGGGCGCGGTCCAGCAACGGCAGCACGCTGGGATCCGGGGCCAGCCCGTCGGTGAGGATCATGCCGCTGGGTACGGGGAACTCGGGTGAGTAGCCGCACGCCAGGCTGGCCACCATGACATCGGCCCTGTCACCGGGGACAATCACCAGGTCACCGGCAACCAGTTCCTTCAGGAAGTTGCCCACCGTCATGGCGGCCACTTTGACCGCCCGGACGTCACGGTCAAGTTCGGCGTCGCCGCCCAGCTGCGCCAGCCCCAGGGCCAGGGATACATCGTTCACGGTGGGGCGGGCGATTTCCGCCGTCTCGGGGATCACATAGACGGGCCGCCCGCTGACACCCGGGTGCATGGTCCGCCGGGTTTCGGCGCTCACGCCGGCATCGGCCCGGTTGACCATGACCGCCAGCAGGGAACAATGGAAGGAGGCCAGTTGCTTGCGGGTGACATCGACGGCATCCACCGTCTCCGCGGCGCCCATGCCGTCGGCACCCACCACGGCCACCACCGGCAGTCCCAGGGTGTTGGCCAGGTGGGCGTTGAGCGTAAACTCCGCTGCGACGTCGTGGCCGCGAAGGTCCGAGCCATCCACCACCACCACGTCGCACAGCTTGGCGATCATGCTGAAACGGGCCACGGCCTCGGTCTTAATTTCCTCGCCGCGACCGGCAACCAGGAGTTTTCCGGCCTCCGCTAGCCCGATCCCGCCGCAGCACACGGCATCTTGGAGGCCGTAGAGCTCGCGCAGCATCAGCACCATGGGGTCAGCTTCGGGATCCGCCGTGTTCACGATCGGGCGAAAGAAGCCAACCTTGTCGGCATGCCGGTGCAGGATGTCCACCAGCCCCAGCGTGACAAGTGACTTTCCAGCCCCTGGCGTGGACGCACACACGTAAACGCCGCGGCTTGGCGAAACAGTCATTGTTGATTGTCTTCTCATCTGTTGCGGACGCGGTGACGGCCCTGCCATCCCCGATGCCTTATCGTCCAGGCAGTGCCGTCCCAACCATGTCCTGCGTCATCACCGCTTCAGCCGCCGCGATGATGGGGACAGTGCGCAGGAAGCTGTCCGGATTCAGCGAGATCGAATCAATGCCCTCTGCAACTAGGAACTGCGCAAACTGCGGATGGTTGCTGGGCCCCTGCCCGCAGATACCAATGTGGATGCCTGCCGCATGGGCACCGGCGACCGCCGCACTGATCATGGCCATCACGGCCTCATCCCGTTCGTCAAAGAGCGGCGCAAGTGCCGCAGAGTCCCGGTCCACGCCGAGGACCAGCTGGGTGAGGTCGTTTGAGCCGATGGAGAAGCCGTCAAATTTGGCGGCGAACTTCTCAGCCAGCACAACATTGGCAGGGATCTCACACATCATGTACACCTTGAGCCCGTCCTTGCCTCGGACCAGACCGTTCTCAGCCATCACGGCCAGGACACGGTCGGCCTCGCCCAGTGTCCTGCAGAACGGCACCATGACAATAACGTTTGTGAAGCCGCAATGGTTGCGAAGGCGGGTGATGGCCCGGCATTCCAGGTCAAATCCGTCTCGGTAGCGTGGGTCGTAATAGCGTGAGGACCCGCGGAAACCTATCATCGGGTTGGACTCCTCCTCTTCAAAAGCTGAGCCGCCCACCAAGTGGGCGTACTCGTTGGTCTTGAAATCGCTGAGCCGGACCACCGCCGGGGCCGGGTAAAACGGTGCGGCCAGCTTGGCCAGCCCACGGGCCAGCGTGTGCACAAAGTAGTCCGCCGGGTCAGCAAAGCCGCGTGTAAGTTCCTTGATCCTGGCCTGATCTGCCGAATCCGTGACCCGCTCCGGGTGGGCCAGGGCCATCGGGTGCACCTGAATCATGTCGTTGATGACGAACTCCATGCGTGCCAGCCCAATGCCCTTGGCTGGCAGGCGCCACCATTTGAATGCCTCGGACGGGCTGGCCAGATTGAGCATGACTTCCGTCCGTGTGGCAGGCATCTCGCCGAGGTCCACATCGTCTTGGGTGTTCGCTAAGAGACCCTCATAGACGTGGCCGATGTCCCCGGCCGCGCAAGAGACCGTGATGGCTTGCCCGTCTGGAATCACGCTGGTGGCGTTTGACGTGCCGACGACTGCGGTGATCCCCAGTTCCCGGCTGACGATGGCCGCATGGCTGGTTGCCCCGCCCTTGTCGGTGACGATGGCCTTGGCCCGCTTCATGACCGGGACCCAATCCGGATCGGTTTGTTCGGCAACCAGAACCGAGCCGTCCACAAAGCTGCCGATGTCAGAGGCGCTTTTGATCACGCAGGCGGTGCCCGAGGCAATCGAATCGCCCACGGCGGCACCCTCCGCCAGCAGCCGCCCCTCCTCGGTCAGCCGGTGCGTGCTCATCATGGTGCCGCTCTTGCGGGCCTGGACTGTTTCCGGCCGGGCCTGGACGATGAACAGTTCCCCGCTCACTCCGTCCTTGGCCCATTCCATGTCCATCGGCCGGCCGTAGTGGTTCTCGATCTGGATGGCCCACCTGCCCAACTGGACAATCTCGACGTCGTTCAGGCAAAAGGAAGACCGTTCCGCGTCACTGGTGTCAACCATGAGCGTGCCTGCACCTCCGCCCGCCGAGTAGGTGAGTTTGCGTGCCTTTGAACCGAGCGTCTTTTCGATCACGGGTGAGAACGCCTGGGTGCCCAGGAGCGGCTTGAAGACCCCGTATTTGTCCGGGTTCACCATGCCCAGCACCACCGTCTCGCCCAGCCCCCAGTTGGCACTGATGACGGCTGCCCCCGGGAATCCTGTTTCGGTGTCGATGGAGAACATCACACCGGCGGCGCCCACATCGGAGCGGACCATGAGCTGCACCCCCACTGACAATGCCACTTCGAGTTGCCCATAGTTCATGATCTCCCGATAGCTGATGGCCCGGTCGGTGAAAAGGGAGGCATAGCAGCGCAGGCAGGCGTCCACCAGCTGCTGCTCACCCCTGACGTTCAGGAAGGTTTCCTGCTGTCCGGCAAAACTGGCGTCGGGCAGGTCTTCGGCGGTGGCGCTGCTGCGTACGGCCACGGCGGGTTCCTGCTGTCCAGTGCGCGAAGCCAACTCACGGTAGAAGGAACGAATTTGTTGGGAAATCCCGGCCGGGAAATCACCGGTGAGGATCAGCTCCCGAATCTTGGTTCCGATCGACCGCCAGTTGGTGTCGCTGCCGTCCTTGGTGGCGAGGATCCGCTCCAGCTTTGGGGCCATGTCGTTCGCCACGATGAACTCCCGGTATGCCGAAGCGGTGAGGGCGAACCCGCCGGGCACCCTGACACCTTCAGCGGACAGTGAATGGAGCATCTCTCCCAGGGAAGCATTCTTTCCGCCGACGTCGGCAACGTCCTTGATGCCGACGTCCTCAAGCCAGACAACATTCTCTTTGTTCACAGTAATCAGCTTTCCTTCACGTGTTCGCCATTGGTGCGCCGCAGGGCGTTATGGGCCAGATGCCCACCCAACGAGTCAACCTCGTTGGACGGTGCCCGGATAGGGGCCAAAGTCACCACTGTGCTGCAACGCTGGACGGACCACCCAGGAGCACCATGGGCCAGGAGCGCCATGGTGCCTTGTGCCCTTGCGGCTGGCACCGTCGCCGTCGCCGGCCAGACTCGAAGAGAGCGCTGTCCCATGGCCGGGCCAGCACCACTCCAGCGAAGGAGGCCGCAATGCGTGCATGGTGGGTGGGGAAACCGGGCCCCGTTGCCTCGCATCCTCTTGTCTGGGGCGAACGGCCCGACCCTAATCCGGGTCCTGGCGATTTGCTGTTAATTGCATTAAGTTGCGGGGTCTGCCGCACCGACCTGGACCATGCCGAGGGCGACCTTGCACCCCGTAGCCCGCACATGATTCCGGGCCACGAGGTGGTGGGAATAGTATGCGGGCTGGGGCCGGACTGCAAAAAGTTTCAGATTGGCGACAGGGTTGGCGTGCCGTGGCTGGGCAAGACCTGCGGTGCATGCCGGTTCTGCCTGTGCGGGGAGGAGAACCTGTACCTGTCCCCCACCTTTACTGGGTGGGACCGTGACGGAGGCTATGCCGAACTCGTCACGGTGGCGGAGGCCTTCGCGTACAGTATCCCGGAGATTTTCAGCGAGGAGAAGGCTGCTCCCCTGCCGTGCTCGGGCATCATCGCGTCCAGGGCGCTCAAGCGTGCTGCGCTGCCTGCTCACGGACGGCTGGGAATTTACGGTTTCAGCGGATCCGCCCACATTACTGCCCGGATCGCATTGCACCAGGGCGCCTCATTCTATGTCATGACATGCTCGGCCGCGGCGCGCGCACTCGCTGCGGCCCTGGGGTCCGTGTTCGTGGGTGATGCCAGCGAGGTTCCTCTGGAGCCGCTGGATTCTGCCATCCTCTTCCCCGGTGGGCGATCTGGTGCCGGTTGCCCTGCGGGCACTGGACCGCGGAGGAACCCTCGCCGTGGCCGGCATCCACCTGACCGATATTCCCTCCCTGCACTACGAACCGGAGCTGTTCCAGGAACGGGCGCTGGTCAGCGTCACGGCCAACACCCGAGCGGATGGCCAGGAACTCTTGGGCATCGCTGCGCAGATCCCCAGCCAGCCGACCACCACGGCTTATCCTTTTTCAGCCGCCGACCAGGCCTTGGCCGACCTAGCCGCGGACCGCGTCACTGGCGCCGCATTCTCCTCGTGGACTAGGCCGCCACCGGTGAGGGAATCAAGGGGATCAGGCCGCCGTCGTACTTGGTATTGGACGGCGGCCCATCCCCCGTCACAGGCAAGTATTGCCCCGGAGACGTTTGCCGCATCGTCGCTCAGGAGCCAGGTGACGGCGGCGGCCAGTTGGTCGGAGTGGCCACGGGCGGGACATTGACGTGCAGGAAGGGACCAATCCGTTCCGCGGCAAGAGGCGAGCTGAATGGTGCCTCAATATTGCTGGCAACGGGTCCAGACGCGACGCCATTGCAGCGAATGCCCTGGTGTGCATTAAAGAACACAGTCCTCTTGGTCAACCCGTTCACCGCATGGTTCGATGTGGTGTGCGCCGTCCCTGCGGCAAACCGTCGAAGCCCGGCCTCAGAGCTGACGTTGACAATGGACCCTGCACCAGCCTCCAGCATTTAGGGAAGGACTGAACGGGTCAGGCACATGACGGTAGTGACGTTCACGCCCATGACCTTCTCCCAGGGGGTGTCATCGATCTCGGCAGAGGGCAGGAAACCATTCAATATCCCGGCAACATTCGCCAGCGCATCAACCCGCCCCTCGGTCTCAGCCACCACCGACCGCACAGTGTCCTCCGCGACAATGTCCCAGGCCGCCGTAACAAGCTGGCCACCGCCAGGCTCACGCTCCAACGCTGCCAACCTCTCCGGCATGACATCGGTGGCAATGACGCGCGCACCCTCCCGGATCAGCCGGATGGCCGTGGCACGTCCGATGCCGGATCCGGCAGCGGTGACCATGGCGGTCCGCCCGGCAAAGCGGCCGGCAAAGCGGCCGGCAACAAAGGATTCATGCAGGATTCCTTCTCCATCTCGTTGTGGCTGGCATCGACAGCCAGCGGCGGCTGTGCCGAAACCGAGGCCGGCGCGGCTTTGGGCTGCGTTGCGGTCAACGGCGCAGAGCCGTGGCTATGGCGGCGATGAACTTGCCCTGCAATTCGGATTCCTTGACCAGATGCCCATAGAGGGTGCGGCATTCTAAGCAGAAATAGGCAACATCCAAGGTGCCTTCGGGATCCCACGGTGGTTTCTGGGCGGACTCAATGAAGAGGTGGGCAGCAGTGCCACAACCCTGGTACCAAATGGGGTGGTTGGCACGGGCCTGGTTTGCTCCGGACGGCCCTCTTTGCCAGACATGGCCATCACCCTTCCCGGACTTCCTCAGCCAACAATGTGCTGCCCACTCTAGGCTGCACCTTTCGGCATGGATACGGTCCAAAGGCCCAAGTGTGGCAGCCACTGCGGAGTGTTCGCCAGCGTGTGGTTCAGCCGAGGTTCGTTCCGATGGCACCAGTGAAATATGGAATCAGCCAGATGCCCCACACCAGAAGGGAAAACTTATGGAAACGCCTTTTCTCCACCTCACGGTTGCGCAGCAACACAACCACAGCCCACCCCAGATGGACCACCATCAACAACAAGGCCACAGCCCCGGTGACCGCCATGACCGCATTCAGCCCGGCACCAGCCCCGCTGGCTTGTACCTCCCCCGACGCAGCAATCCGTGACATCAAGAAAGTGCCGCTGGCATCACAGGCCAACCCCAGAGCAAAAAACCCCACATGCCACCACTTCAACACACGCTGGACATGCTCCGACCACACACCAATCGAATAGAACACCAAAGCGGACGTGATGAGAATGATCGCAGGCAGCAGCATGACCCGAGACTACACCGACCAAGATGTGGCCGGATCAACCGGATGGACGATGTTGACGGGCTGCGACGGCGGGAAGTGTCCGTGTTGCTCCGCGTTGAGGCTGCCCAGCCCGTCCATGGGGCCTTCTCCTCTAGTGGGCCGCGGCTTGCTGGCCTGTACTGGAAGAACAGCCCACGCCCGCAGCGCAGGGCCCAAAACAGTAAGAAATCACCATGACTGAAATGTTGAGCTGGAACCCGCTGGACGCAGCCCGCCGAGCCGCAGCCTTCGACCTGTTCACCAGAAACCCGTTCGGCATGCTGGACTCCATCCAACGCCTCTTCGACGACGCCAACGACACAAGCGCCATGCGCCTTGCGCCTTGCGCCTTGAGGAAACGGGGGAGGACAACACCTTGGTGGTCTGCGCTGAACTGCCTGGCATTGACCCGGACAAGGACGTCGACGTCACTGTCGCCGACGGAGTCCTGACCATCAGCGCCCGGCGGGAGGAAAAGACGGAAAACAGAAACGATGGGAGTTACCGCTCCGAGTTCCGCTATGGTTCCATGCTCCGGCGCATCGCACTCCCCGAAGGAGCCACCGAGGAGGACGCCACAGCCTCCTACAAGGACGGAATTCTGGAAGTGCGTACACCCATGCCAAGGCGGAATCAGCGCAGGAACCTGCCAAAGTTTCCATCACCCGAGGCTGAAAGGACTCCCGTCATGATGACCGACACGCTCAGCGACCGGCATTTCCAATATGCAGTTGAGGCCGAACTTCGGTGGACCCCCGACGTTGAAGCGACCCACATAGGCGTCAGCGTGGACAATCATGCCGTGACGCTCACAGGAGCCGTCGGCAGCTACCCCGAGCGGATCGCCGCACGGCGCGCCGCCCTCCGTGTCGTGGGTGTGTCGGCCGTCGCCGAGGACCTCACCGTTCACTACGCCGGCGCGGCCGTGACGGACTCCGACATTGCCGAATCCGTGGGAAGCATGCTGGAGCGCAACGAGGTCCTGCCCCACGGGGCCATTCAGGCTAGCGTCCGCCACCATCTGGTGACCCTCACCGGTCACCTGCCTTCCATGAGTGAAAAGAAGCAGGCCGGGCTCACGGCCTGGTCATCCCCCGGTGTGGGATCGGTCCTCAACAGCATTCAGGTCGACCCCATGTAGTTCCATCCAGCCGCAAGCGCTGGCGCTGAAGGTCAAGCTCGAGGCACAGACCCCGTCACCATTGAACGATGGGGTCCGTTCCAGGGCTGGGCATGTATTGGCAACAATCCTCGACCGCCAAGTCAGCGGCGTGTTGGGGCGAAACGCCTTGCCAGCCCTTTCGAGTTCACGAATCCACTGCAGTGAAGGGACACATCGTGACGCTGACAATCGTCATCACCATAGTCATCGTCTTCCTTCTGGTGATCGCAGCGGTGCTCGCCATCCACGTGGTCAACCAGTACGAGATGGGCGTTGTGTTCCGCTTGGGTCGCGTGGTGGGTGTCAAGAAACCGGGGTTGGCCGTGATCATCCCCGTAGTCGACAGGATGCCCCAAGGTATCGATGCGGATCATCACCTTGCCCATTCAGTCCCAGGGCATCATCACAAGGGACAATGTCAGCGTCGATATTTCGGCGGTCGCCTATTTTCGTATCGTCGACGCCGTCAAGTCTGTCGTCGCCATTGAAAATGTCTATACGGCCATTGACCAAATCGCCCAGACCACGTTGCGCAAGGTGGTTGGCCGGCACACCCTGGATGAAATCCTGGCCGAAACGGATGTCATCAACTCGGGAATACGCGAAATCCTTGACGTCACCACGACGGAGTGGGGAGTCGACGTGACCCTTGTCGAGTTGAAGGACATCCAGCTTCCAGAGAGCATGAACCGGGCCATGGCCCGCCAGGCGGAAGCCGAACGGGAAAAGCGAGCAAAGATCATTGCCGCCGAGGGAGAGTCCCTGGCCGCAGCCGAACTTGGGGATGCGTCTGACACCATGATGGCCCACCCGCTGGCCCTCCAACTGCGCAACCTCCAGACCCTAGTGGAACTGGGCGTGGACAAGAACAGCACCGTAGTCTTCCCTGCCCCGCTGATGAGCACCATCAGCGAACTTGGCGCCTTCCTGGCCCGCGAGACGGAGTCAGCCAAGAGAACAATAGCCACCCCGACTGCCGGTCGAGTCGCCCTGGACGGGCAGCTTCTCGGCGGGGCCGACCTGCTGGTCCCGCCGTGCTTCAACCTTGACCGAAACCCAGCACAGCAGGATCGCACCAAGAACGTGGAGTATCAGGGGCCACCATCGATTCACCCCGAAAGCACGCAGTTTCTGGCCCCACCCGATCGGAGAAAGCCAGGAGATCCAGCCTGGAGTGGCGACCGTACCGTTCAAGTCGCCGATCGCACGCAACAAATACGCGATTCCGATGACGGTTGCGGCGAAACTGTTCGCACCGCGGCTGCTCGTGGACATCTGGCTTCCGATCGCGGCCACAACAAGAAAGTACAAGCCCACCCCGGCCAGGGAAGCACCCAGTTCCAGGCTGCCCATGACAGGCAGGGTCAAGGCCATTGCGGTCCCAGCAATTCCCAGGCCCACGACGACGTTGAAGGCAGCGACGAAAAGGTAGTTTGCCAGGGTGTAGGCGTGCCGGCCCACGACGTTCGCACGCAGAAGTTCCGTGCGCCCGGCTTCCTCGTCGGCACGGCCGTTGCGCGTCACAAGGAAGACCGTGACAAACGCCAAAGTGAGGGCAAGCGTCATCCAAATCTTCAGCATCAGAATTCCACCCAAAGTATCCGCCGCATAGGCAGTTCCCGTCAACGCGGCCACCGACGGCGTGTTCGCGATGGAGGCATACGCCTCGCGATCTGCCGCCGTGGGAAAGGCTGCGCGCTGGGATTCATACACGGAGGGAATCATGCCCACGAGCACCACCACCCACACCAGAAGGCGCAGCCAGTTGCGCCGGGCCAAGAAAAGAACCATGTCACGTAAGCCCTGCAGCGGGGATTGGGCGGGCATTCGACCCACCAGGGCGTCTCGGCTTCCACCCGTGGCCCGGGCAGTGGTCGCCGTCATGGGACCTTCACCCCGCCGGCGGCCAGCTCCGTACCGTAGTGGCGCAGGAAGAGCTCCTCGAGCGACGGCGGTGAGGAGACCAGAGCCCTCGGCTTCCAGCGGACGAGATCTGCAAGGACCGAACCAAAATCCGAATCGGCGACCGTGAACACAGTCCGCCCTCCCGCCTCCACAACGTCGTTAACACCGGGGAAACGCGACAAATTGGCTGCAGGGTCATCCAAGGCAACCGACACTGTGCTCCGCTGCAGATGACGTAATTGGGTCAGCGTGCCGGATTCGACTGTCTTGCCCTGCCGAATGATGGTGACGGTGTCACACAGGTTTTCAACCTCGGCGAAGAGGTGGCTGGAGAGCAGCACGGAACGTCCCTGGGCCTGGACGTCCCGGACGCAGGAACGGAACGCGGCCTCCAGATCGGGTCAAGACCCGAGGTTGGTTCGTCAAGGATCAACAATTCGGCATCAGAAGCCAACACCGAATCAAGAGCCACCTTCTGCCTGTTGCCTTTCGAGTACGCCCGCGCCTTCTTGGATGGGTCGAGCTCGAACCGTTGCAGAATTTCGTCCCTACGTGCCTTGTTGACCCCGCCCCTGAGTCCGCCCAGGATATCGATGATTTGTCCGCCGGTGAGGTTCGGCCACAGGTTCACGTCGCCGGGAACGTAGGCGATCCGGCGGTGCAGCTCAACGGCGTCCCGCCAGGGATCGCGGCCCAGCACGCGCACAGTCGTTGCCTCAGCCCTCAGCAGCCCCAGCAGGATCCTGATTGTGGTTAACTTCCCTGAACCATTCGGCCCAAAGAAGCCAGCGGTCTACCCGGACTCGACCCTCAGGTCCAACCCGTCGAGGGCAAGCTGGTGGCCAAAGGACTTCCGCAGGCCAACGACCTCGATGGCGGGGCTGGAAATTTCCGAACTGGTTATTGACATGGCATTCTCCTCCTCAGCACGCGCCGGTCCCTGTGCAGACAGCGCAGCAGGATGCGCCTCCTGCGTGAAGGCCACGGTGCTGCGGTACGCCGTCGGCAGGGGCAAAGGTCACCACATCCAGTCCGGGCAGCGCATAGCCTGCAGCCCTGGATCAGCGCTGGGATGCAGTGGTCCGATCGGCAGCCCAGCGAAGGCGCAGGCTTTCCTCCAGCTCCTGCGCATCAAGCTGGCGGCGGATCTCCAGCAGTTCACTTTCGAGGCGGGGTATCCACCGGTTCTCAACAGCCCGCTGCCGGGTCCTGGTTGCCGCGAGCTCGGCGGCCAGCAACAGGCGCTGCCGTTGGAGCACGGCATGGCGGAGCCCGGAAAGCAGCGCCTCCTGATGAGTGGAGGCCGCATAGGACAATGCCGAGCTTCCTCCCGCTGGGGGCAGCTCGGGAAAATCGCACTCTGGATCTTCCGGGAACCGCACGCCCATGGTGTTGCCCCATCGCAGCCGGACGGTTGCGGGGGCCAACGGTGCAGCGGCCTCCATCTGGATGCTTCCGTCCAGGGCAGCCGAGCGGCGCAGCCACACGGCCGCCTCCCTAGCCAGAGCCTCCCACTCCCCCCGGGCCGCCTCCAGCTGGGGCTGAAGGCCGTCCAGCTGGTCCACAAGGATGTGCTGTTTGCGGTCCAGCAGGCGGGCGCCGTGGCGGGCAGTCTCCAGGCGCCGCTCAGTCTGCACCTTGGCTGCCCGCCCCGTGCTGCTCAAGTCCGCTCACCACCCCTGGGCAAGTACTTCTCGAGGAACGCGGTTGGCACCATGGTCAGTTCAGGTTCAGGAAGGGCCGCCAGCGCCGCCCATGCCCTGCCCAGGGTGTCGTCCAGAGTCCTGGATTCATCGCTTCCCTGGTTGAAGAGACCACCCTCCACCAATGTCCGGTACGCGATGTAGCTACGGTCGGTGGAGCTCAACGCGGCCTCGCCCACCAGCTCGGCCAGTTCACCGGCCGCCCGGGCGCGAGCCAGGGCGGCCATCACCTGCGCCGCCACATCGAGGTGGTCCTCCCGGGTGCGGCCATTGCCTGCACCGCTGCGCATCAGCCGTGATAGCGAGGAAAGCACATCCACCGGCGGGTAGATGCCGCGTGCCGCGACGTCTGGGGCAAGGACAACCTGGCCCTCAGTGATGTAACCGGTCAAGTCCGGAACAGGGTGTGTGATGTCGCCGGCCGGCATTGTCAGCACTGGCACAATCGTCACGGACCCCTCGTGGCCCTTGACCCTCCCGCAACGCTCGTAGAGGGTGGCGAGGTCGCTGTACAGGTACCCGGGGTAGCCGCGCCGGGCGGGGATCTCCCGCCGTGCCGCGGACACCTCGCGGACCGCCTCAGCGTAGCTGGTCATGTCGGACATGATGACAAGGACGTCGTGGCCCTCCGTGTAGGCCAGGTGCTCGGCAATGGTCAGTGCAATGCGTGGGGTGAGAATCCTTTCTATGACAGGGTCGTCAGCCGCGTTGAGCAATAGGATCAGTTCCCCGCTGGCGGAGCGTTCCTCAAGCCGGTCCCGCACATAGGCAATGTCCGCATGGGTCAGCCCCATGGCGGCGAACACCACCCGGAATGATTTTCCGCTGGAGGTGGCCTGCGCCGCGATCTGGGTGGCCAGTGTCAGGTGTGGCAGGCCAGGCACCGAAAAGATCGGCAGTTTTTGCCCCCTGACCAGTGTCATGAGCCCGTCGATGACCGAGACGCCGGTCAGGACGGGTTCGGCCGGGGGCTCCCGGTAGACGGGGTTCAACGGCCAGCCGCTGACCGGAAGTGTCGCCGTCCCCGTCACCGGCGGTCCGCCGTCGAGCGGTTCCCCCCGGCCGTTGCAGACTCGGCCTAGCCACGCCGTGCCCACCTGGATATGCAGGGGCCGGCCGTCGAAGCGGATCCCGATTCCGCCCAGCGCCATGCCGTCGGTGCCTTCGAGCACCTGCAAGGTCGCCAGGTCCCTGTCCACCTCCAGCACCAGCCCATGGCGGCTTTCCCCGCTGTCCATGTCGATGGTGGCGAACTCGTCCCAGCCAACGCCGTCTGCCCCACCCACCACAAGCAGGGGGCCTCGAAGTTCCCGGATGTCGCTGTGGGAGACCTGTGCACCGAAGCGCCCTGACAGTGGCGCAGCCGCCGTGATGCCGGACGCTTCCTCACCTTGGTCGCCAAAGCCCGTCATTGCAGGGCCTCCAACGCGGCAATGGCCTGTCCGCAGCGTTCCCGCACCCCGGCCCCGTCGGAGGGCCCAAAATCTTCCCGGGCCCGCAGCAACGGGGAAAAATCGGCACTCTCAATGGTGGCGGCTGCCACGCCACGGTCCAGCAGCCGCTGGCAGGCGTCAACGACGTCGAGCACTCCATCCAGCAGCGCGGCCCCCTTGTCGGCGGAACAGAAACCGTCGTTGGGGTTGAGCGCATTCTGCATCAATACGCCGTCGCGCAGGAGCCGGCCACCCAGCAACAGGACTTGTTCATGCCCAGGCAGTGAGGCTTGGCCAATGATTTCCGCCAGCTCGGCCAAACGGTCCGCCTCGGCCAGAAGTGCGACGGCGCGTGCCCGGCGGGAGGCCCAGCCGGGCTGACCGTTGGCGGCATGCCAGGAACCCAGTTCGTCAGTGTCCCTGGCGAAAGAGCCCGTCCAGCTGACGGCGGGATAGTGGCGGGAGTATGCCAAATCCCGGTCCAGCATCCACAACGACCGGACGAAGCGCTGTGAGTCGGTGGTGACAGGTTCGCTCATGTCTCCCCCGGCCGGGGACACGGCACCGATCACGGTGACCGAAGCGGTGTTCCCGCCGAGCGTTGTCACCCGCCCTGCCCGTTCATAGAATGCCGCCAGCTCGGAGGCAAGGTTGGCCGGGTAGCCTTCCTCTGCGGGAAGGTCACCGTTGCGGTTGGCAAATTCACGCAGGGCTTCCGCCCACCGTGAGGTGGAGTCGGCGATCACCACCACGTCGTAGCCCATGTCACGGTAGAACTCCGCCACCGCAATCCCGGTGAAAATGCTGGCCTCCCGGGCCATCATGGGCATGTTGGAGGTGTTGGCGATGATGACGGTGCGGTCGATCAGCTTGCCACCCGTCCGGGCGTCCTCGAGCTGCGAGAGCCCGTCCAGGACGTCCGCCATTTCATTGCCCCGTTCCCCACACCCCACGTAGACAATGACGTCGGCGTCGCTCCATTTTGCGATCTGCTGCAGCATCATGGTCTTGCCCGTTCCAAAGCCCCCAGGAACGGCCGCGGCAGCCCCGCGCGCCACAGGAAACATCAAGTCAAGGACCCGCTGGCCTGTGTGCAGCGGAACCGTGTCGCTGTGTCGGATCCGGAAGGGGCGCGGGCGGCGTATCGGGGTGGGGTGGGCCAGCGACACCTGGTGGCCGGCCACCACTGCAATTGGATCCAGCACCTGAACTTTGCCTTCCGGTGCAATCCAGCTCAACTCGCCTGACACTCCAACGGGTACCAGGACGCGGTGTTCCACCGATCCGGAATCCGGAACGGTGCCCAGGACTTCGCCAGGCGAAACCTTCGCACCGGCCACGGCTGTTGGAACAAAGGCCCACTCGCGGGCCAGGACGGTGCGATCGCCGGTGGATCCTGAACGGTCCGGCGTCAGCCACATGGGCGCCGAGGACAGGGGGCGCATCAGCCCGTCAAACACCTGGCCCAGCAGTCCCGGACCCATCAGGGCGGAAAGCTCGGCATCCGTGGCTGTGGCAACATCACCGGCTTTCAGCCCGCCAGTGTATTCATAGGCCTGCAGGGTGGCCTTGTTGCCGACAATAGCCACAGTTTCGGCAGTGATCCGCTGCGGGCCGAGGGAGATCAGTTCAAGCATGGACAACCCTGCCACACCCTCAATCTCCACGAGGGGTCCGCTGACCCGGGACACCAGTCCGTTTCTTCTGGTTGCTACCGGGTCCACAGTTCACTCTCCTCGGGCATGGACTCCAAGGCCAGCTCGGCTAGGACGGGAAGGGAAAGGTCCAGCCGGCGCGTGCCAGCCTCGGCGATGACGCCGCCGTCGGGACTCTCCGACACCCTGGCCGAGGGGCCAAGAAGCGTCCGGCAGTGTTCCGTCAACCCCGCAACGAGTGCCGGGTAGCGGGGGTCGTCCCGCAGCGCCGATACGCGTGCCCTGAGCTGGCGGCGGAGTTCGGCCAGGACGGCGCTGCGCTGTGCCAGGACCAGTTCCTGTGCTTCGCGGCGAACCCGGGACGAGCGCAGCGCGGCCTGGGACCTGGCCGAGTCTTCTCCCTCCCTGGTGGCTCTTGCGAGAATCTGGGCTGCCTGCTCCCTCGCTGAGGCCAACAGGCCCGCGGCCTCCAGGCTAGCGCCGTGGCGAATATCCGCGGCCTGCTCTTCCGCATTCGTCCGCAGCGCCTGTCGCAGCGGGGCCAGGGCGGCATTGGATTCCGGAGCCAGGAAGTTCATGCTGGCAACACCACCGTCAGAGGCGAGCGGGGGTCGGAGAGTTCCCTCCCCAAGGCCTCTGCGGAGCGCGGCGTCAGGATCACCAATGCGGTGTCCTTCGGCAGTTTGCTCCACGCGCCGAGGATTTCCGGGTCACTTTCGCAGGCGTGGACAACCACGCCTGTCAGATGGAACCCGGCCAGGAGTGATTGCTCTCCGATAGCTGCCATGGGACCGGGCACACCCGTAACGGGCCGGCTTGCCGCGGCCCCCGGCTTTCCCGGCGCCACAGTGAATGCCTGGCTCATGCCTTGCCGATCAGGATGATGGCGATGATGAGGCCGTAGATGGCGATTCCCTCGGCCAGGCCCACCACCACCATGGCCCGGCCAAAGATTTCCGGGCGTTCGCTCATGGCCGCCAGCGCGGCCGAACCGGTGTAGGCAACAGCAAAGGCCGCCCCGATCGAGGATCCCGCCACGGCGATGGCGGCCGCTATCAGGGCCGCGCCCCCTGCCCCTGGTGCCGTGGTGGCAGCCGCGGTGACGGCCGGGACTGCCGCTGCCGCGGGACCGGCCGTCATGGCGCTGGCCAGCAGGGCCAGCGCTCCCACCATGACCGCGATATTAATGGCCATCAGGATCTTGAACGCCGACTTTCGCCAGCGTTTGACAAGGAGAACGGCTCCTGTCGCGGCGATCAGGAACACAGGGATGGCGGCGAACCAGGGATTCACGGTAACGGCCTTTCAACTGGGATTGCGGCGGCGGGGCTGCCGGCAATGGCTGTGGCACTGAAAGCCTCAATTTCTGGCGACCATGGCCTGAACGGGCGGCCCTCGGTTTGGAAGATGCGTGAGAAAAGCTCGTAGTATTCAAGGCGCAGGGCCTGGATGCCTGCCACCAGCGCCTCCAGCGCAAAGGTGACGATATTGCCCACCAGGAACAGCAGGATGGCGGCACCTGCGCGCCACCCTGGTTCCCAAAGCGCCGTCGTACCGTTCCACACCACCATCAAGAGGGCGGCGTGGGTTAGTCCGAAGGCAGCGAGGCGGGCGAAGGAGACAATGTTTGAGCCGAGCCGGATGACGGTGTCCACGAGTTCAATGAACGCCTGCGCCACCCCGGTCCCTCCTCCTCCGGCTTCTACGTACAGGCCAACGAAAATGAAGATCAATGCCGCAAGGGCAAGGACGACGGCGGTGGCGACCAGGACCCCGATACCGGCGACGAGCCCCCAGACCAGCAGCCCCACGGCCAGGAACAAAAGCGAACCGGCAGCGCCGGAGCGGGCGTACAGCGCCAATCCCCAACCGCTCTCGCGCACGCGATTGATGGTTCCCACGGCATAGGCGCCTGCGAGTAGGCATGCTCCCACTCCAAGGCCGGCCAGCAGCAGCGGGACGGGGTTGGCCAGGGGTTCCAGCCACAGCACAGGCACCAGGCCAGTGGGGCCAAATGCCTCCCCATACATCAGCCCAAAGACCATAGCGGCAAGCCCGGCAGCGCTCACGAATGCCCAGGCACGTTTCAGCGGGGCAAGTTTCTTGATGCGTCCGGTGCGCAGCAGCAGGCCGCAGACCAGCAGCATGGCCCCGTGGCCGACGTCGCCGAACATCATCCCGAACATCAGGATGTAGGCCGCAGCCGCAAGGCGCGACGGGTCCAGGTCCGCGTAGGGCACGGTCCCGTATGTGTCCACAAGGGTCCGGGACATGCCCGGGCGGCTGCCGGAGCCGAGCATCGTGGGAGGCTGGATCCATCGCGGTCCCGGGAGTGGCACCACGGCCGCACCCAGCGGGGCAAGCGTCTCGGTGAGCGCGGCAATACCGTGTTGCGGGGCCCAGCCCAGCCATGCGGCCGTTGGCCCGGAGACGACGGCCGCCGCCGCAGCCTTGTCCAGTTCCCTGGGGTCAGTGCCTGGTTCATAGGGCATTTCCAACTCCACGAGACCGCTGAGCGCAATGGCTGCGAGCATGCTTTTGCGCTCATGTTCGGGCACCACCAGGGCTATCCGTACCATCCGGGCAGGGGCTAGCGAGTCACGCAGCTTCATTGAGCACCTCGCTTGATCCGGCACCCGCGGCCGCGGCGGCCAGCGCGGCCCGCACTCGCCAGGCGTCCACCGACAGCACGGCAATGGCGCCCAACACCACATCAGGACCAGGCAGGGAGCCGCGCAGGAGGCGGAATCCATCAGCCTCCAGCTCGGCGTGCACTCGGGCCTCCACACGCCACAGTTCCGTGGGTGTGGCAATGTCACGAACCACTTTTTGCAGGGACGGTGGCAGGGCCGCCCGGAATTCGGGAATGCTCCGGGCGCCTTGCCACGCCCGACCAAGCACCGGGCGCAGGAGGTGAATGAGTTGCGGGGCCGCGGATGCCCCGTCGTCTGTGAGGCTCCGGGCCGCTGTGAGGACGCACACCGCACCGCACCACGGCAATACCGGGGGTGCTACTGCCGCCAGCCGCCGCATCCAGACCACCCTTAGTGCGGCCCGGAGCGGCCCGGGACCTCCATCGCCGACCTCGCCCCAAGATGAGGTGCGCAGCATCGTGGTGAGGTCCTCGATCGTTCCGGCCCGCCCCAGACGCGGCCAGGCGGTAGCGAGAGCCCCGAGCCGATATGGTTCGGGGGCTATTGTTCCGCCGGTGAGCTGGTGGGCTAGGGCAACAATGTTCTCTATCTCAAACGTGGCCGCCGCGGCCCGCGCGAGCGCGGTACCCGTAGCTGGAAGCCAGCCGGCCAGAACTCGCAACTGCCACAGAACTGTCTCCGAAATGGCGCGTTCGGCGGCGGCAAGGTTGGATGCGCCGGTGAGCCGTTCCGCGTAGCATGACTGTTCCAGCGTGGCCAGCGCAGCAGCAATGGTGGGTTCGGCAGCAAGCGCCCGGCTGCTGCCTGCACCTATTCGGCGCTGTGCCATGGACCGGGCCCGCACGGAGGCCGCAACCCAGTCCGCCTTCATTTCGGGTCGGCAATCTGAGGGTCAAGCAGGGAGTTGGTGACTTTGCCGACGACGGCGGGAATGAGGGCCAGCCCGGCTTCTTCCACGGATTCAGCCTCCTGGCGTGCCCGGTTCATGTCCCGTGCATCCCTGGCCCTGGCATCCCGTTCAACGACGGCGGCAGCCTCCGCGCGGGCGGCGCCGGCGTCGAGCTTGGCCTGCGAAACGATCGCTGCGGCCTGCGTCCGGGCCTCGGCTACATCGTGTTCGGCTTGGCGGCGCGCTGCCGCAACGAGTTCTTCACACCCTTGGACATCGGCGTGGAGCGCGGCGAACACGGGGATCAACTCAGTGGCGGGTCCCTGGGCTTCGACTGCCGGGACACCCGAGGGTCCTGCGGGGCCGGGCGCACCCATGGGCCTAAAGCGGTCCAGAACACTCAATCGCGCCATGACACCTCCATTGGAATGTCTCTTCGGCCCCAGTCTAGGCCTCTCCTTGAAACATCGCACTCCCTGTCCCGACGCGAGGCGCGTCAGGCCCGTGACTGCCGTCCCAACCATAATCGGCACAGCAACTTCATTGGCAACGGTGAGCCAGCGTCCGAATGGCTGTGTTCGGGACGGGCAGTTTGGCTGTGTGGTACTTTGCGGTTATGGCAATTGCCCTGGCGTGATTCTCATCCTCCGGCGTCGTGCAAGGAGTAATCATCGGTGCAGTGCTGGCATTCTTGAGCGCTGTCCTGGTCATGAATGCCGTCTGCCGGTCGATTGCAACCACGGCCAATGGATGGACTGCCATCCGCAAGTGCGGCCAGCCTGGCAACGGATTCCTGGTGGGGGCTGCCTGAGACAAAGCCCTGCCCGTGGTCAATGTGGTTGAGGAGGCTGCGTATGGGACGGCCGCTGTGGATGGCTCAGGGCGGCGGCTTACTGGCAGGAATGGCTACATGCTGCATTTTCCTGACGGGAAACTCCCACCGGATGACGCCTTCTGGTCGCTCACTCCGACCGATGCCGCCGGGTATATGGTGAAAAAATCATCACATCGCCAAATTATTGGCGACCGTTCATCTCTCGAGCGGAACACGGATGGTTAAGTTGACATCTACCTCCAGCACAAGGCGCCCGGCGCCCACGAGCAGACAAGGCGCCCACTCCATCCGGGGGGGCAGTCTGATATTTCGCGTGTAGCTTCCTGGCGCCGCAATCATTGACGGCAGCTATGAATTGCCGCGCCTTGTTAGGGCGCAGTGACATGAACCGCCTCATCTTGAAGTTCGACCGGCCCTCACCACAGCGAACCGGCAGTCATCGTCTGGGCGCTCGGCACGCCGACTTTCATCTAGTTACGGCCCCGGCTCACGGTCAATGGCTTCAAGAGGTCGATTGTCAGGCATGGGTTCGGTGAGGGCCCAATCCCTGTCAACACTCTGCACGCCGTGCCCACCCTCTCTTCCCCATCCGGTTCGTACGGGTGCCTGATGGCAACCGGCGCCGATGACCTGCTGTACATCGGCGGTTGGCTTGACTTGAGCTACGGACCCCAAGTCCTGCATGTGCCCGACATGGCGGGTTGCTACTACAGCGTGCAGTTTACCGACTCGTCGCACAGCACCAATTTTGCCTACATCGGCAAGCGGATGACCGGAACCAGAGCGGGCGACTACGTTCTCAGTGGGCCTGGTTGGGAGGGAACGGTGCCCACAGGCATGACGCAGATTGTTTCTCCAACCGACGCTGGGCTCATCATTGGCCATGTCTTCGTCGAGAGCAGCGACGATCTTCCCGTCGCTTACGCGCTTGCAGCGCAAGCACAACTGTCGCCGCTGAAGCAGCAACAGGCGCCCGGAAGAAATTGACTTCTCCCCGGCAGTCCCTGACTTCGGGGCTGTTCTTGTGGCTGTTCTGGATTCTTGCGGCTGATACTCTCCGGTCCGATACTTGTTAACAGTTTCTGGTACTGGGGTTCATCGAGGCAGCCAACCACACATGCACACTCCTGCCCGCCTGCCCGCGTCAGAGTTCCTGCCTCCTGAAGAGGATCGCAGCGAGGAAGACTGCGGAAACACTGAGCGCAATGGAGCTGATGAGGGGCCACAGTGGGAAGTCAATCCCCGCACCGCTGGCCAGGGCCGCAGCCCGTTCCAGAATGCCAGCGGGTGAATGGTCGCTGACAGGCTTCCAGACGGCCCCTATCGAGAGCACCATGAAGGCGCCCAGCCCGGCACCGGCGGCGCCGGCCGCCGAAGGAATCAGCACAGAGAAAAGTGTCATCAGGGAGAGGAAGACGATGGCAATCACCAGCCAAAGGAGCGCTGCTGACCACAACGAGCGTCCGGGCGCCGTGCCAAAAACCACTGCTGTCAGACCCCACGTAGTCAGGGTCCCGCCCGCGAGGAGGACGACGAGGAAGGATGCGTGCACCACAGCTTTCACCACAATGAAGGTGGCCCGGGACACAGGCTTGGTGAGCATCAGGACGGCCGTACCGCTGCGGCGCTCGGCGGAGACAATGCCCCCATAAATAATGATGAGTGCGAAGATGACAATTTGAGACAGATTCTTGATCCATTGGCCGTAAGAGTCGAAAACGGTGGGTTCAGGAAGCTGGAGCGAGGCGAATTGGCTCCCGGCGACAGCGCCCAGCAATTCCGGCGTGTACTTGGCAAGGACCGGTCCTGTGACGGCAAAAAGCAGCATGATCGATGGCAGTACGTAGATTCTCCATGTCCGAGTGATCTCCAGGGCTTCCTTGCGGGCAAAGACCCACGAACTTCTCATGCCTTCACGTCCCCGACAAGTTCGACGAAAATGTCCTCGAGCCCCTGCTCCCCCGCCTCGAACCGGATGAGCCCGGCGTGCTGGGCTGCAACCAGCCCGGGAATGTCATGTTGGGCGTTGAACACATCCCTCACGCTGACTTCAAAGGAGCCGGCACCGTCGCGCACCACCGAGAACGCCCATGGCCGTTGGGCGATGGCCGCCGCCAGGCCGTCGGCACCCTCAGTCACCTCCATCACGATTTTGTGGCGACCATGCCGTGCCTTGAGTTCGTGGATGGGCGCCTGTGTGAGGATCCGCCCCCGGTCCAGAATGGCGACCGAATCGCAGACCCGCTCAACATCGCTGAGGATGTGGGTGGAAAAGAAGATGGTTGTGCGCCCGCGCAGAGTGTCAATCAGCTCCAGGACATCCTTGCGTCCAATGGGGTCCAATGCGCTGGTGGGCTCATCGAGCAGCAGCAGCCGCGGGGCATTGATCAGCGCCTGGGCAATGCCCAGGCGCTGCCGCATGCCCCGTGAGTACCCTCCAATCCTGCCCATCACACCGCCCAAGCCGGCGGAGTCGAGTAGCATCGCCGTCCTGGACTTGGTCACTCGGTGATCGAGTCCGGAGAGGTCCCCGGCAAGATGCATAAATTCCATGGCCGTCATCCATGGGTAGAACGCTGGAACATCGGGCAGAAACCCCAGCTGTGCCCGCACCGCGTTGCCTGCTGTGGACAGTTCCTGGCCCAACACCGTGATGGTTCCAGAGGTTGGGCGCGCCATTCCCGTGACCAGACGCAGGGTCGTCGTCTTTCCGGCCCCGTTCGGGCCCAGGAAACCGAAGATCTCCCCCTCCTCCACGGTGAGGTCGACGGCGTCGAGCACGCTCTTGCCTTTGTAGGTCTTGGTCAGTGCCACCACCTCGAGTGCGGCGCTCATGGGGTATTCCTGTCCCCGGGCAAGCCGTAGAGCTCGTCGGCGATGGTCTGCGCCCGGGTGGTCCCTTCGTGATGGTGAGGCGGGTCGCGGGGCGGCGAGGCGGGCTGGCGGCCGGCTGCAAGGTAGAGGATGGCGCCGACCAGATTGGCAAGGACAATGATGGCCACCCATGCCCACTTGTTGCCGAAGACAACTGACTCCCTGGGTCGCCGGGCAAGATCAACCAAGGCAACTACATCCAGCGCCAGCTGAACGAGGGCCAAAACGCCTACTATCACCAATACTCCCGCCGGCAGTGAACCGGGGTCCATGTTCATGGCTGCTCAGCCGCGGGCGGCAAGGTAGTCGATAAGGCCCCTGATGGTTCCCACAGATGCGTAGTCACGCTCTGGAATGTCCACATCGGTGCTGGCGTCCATGGTTTCCACAAGCCGGAGGAAGTCCAAGGAATCAAGTTCAAGGTCCTGCCGCAGCCGTGAGGCGTCATCAAAATCAGCCAGCGCGATGTCCGGGGCGACTTGGGCAATGGCGGCTTGGACGGCCGCACGGGCTTCTTGTTCAGTCATAGCTCCTCCGGATGTTGCACTAGTTTATCAATGCGGGCCAGGTAGCGTCCCTCACGGAGACCGTCGCTGACCCGGTGGCCCGCGGAGAGGGTCGCGATGACGGCGGGCCTCACCACGAGCAGGCCGTTGTGCGCCCAAGGCTGTTCCGTCACGCACCCGAAGTCGAGCATGGCCACCTGAGGCGGATAGATCACGCCATAGACCCTGTCGACGCCGAGGTCGCCAAGGTTTGTCACCGTGAGGGGCCGCGTGCTGCCGTCAGCCCTGACAAGACGCAGGGTCTCACGTCCGGCGAGATCATTCCTGGCCTCGTCCCAGCTGAATGCGGCATCTGCCTGGTCGCAGTCCACCAGGTCTGGCCGCACCCTAAATGCGGTGTTGTCTTTGGGGATGACGGGCCAACGGGTCGCTGGCACTGCTCCTGTTGTCATGGAACCATCCGACGCCTGTTGCGGTTTTTTGCCTAGAGCAGAAGGTCCTTTCTGCCATCCAACGGTCTTCGCGCCTGGCGTGTTCATCAGCGCCCCGGCTCTCCCCATGTGCGTCCGGCCTGCTTGACGGCGGTGGCTCCGCGAGCACCCTCCCCCGGGAATTCGCCCCGTTCATGAACAACTTCAACAGCGGTGGTGACGGAGACTTGAGAGCGCATCCCTGCCGGTAGCTGGTCCTGTGCCTCCCTCAGCTGCGCCATCCGCAAGACCAACTTCAACACGCGTGAAACCAACTCGGCGAACCGGAGGCCCGATTCAACACTCAACGCACTGAAACAGCCGTTGCGGTGAGAATAAGCGGCCAAGACAGCATGGGAACCATAGCCCAAGTCCAGCGGTATTGCCAGCACGGAACTGACGTTGACGGCAGCGGCAGCCGCCGAGAATTCAGGCCACTGGTGGAGCAGTGCCACGTTCTGAACCAGCACATGATCACAGGAGGTAATTGCAGCCTGGCAAGGTCCACCTCCGGTCATGCCGTGGTCCTTCACCAGGACTGCGGCACTTGGTCCGCTGGCGGCGCTGATTGCAGCCTTCCCCTCAACGGGGAGGTATACGCCACATTCCGCCGTAGCCCCTAGGCGGGAATAATGTGTTGCAGCCAAGGCCGCCAGACCGGCCAAGAATGTTGGCACATCGTCACAGGCCAGCAGGAGATCCAGCAACAAGAGTTCCTCGTCATCGGCTGAGTCGCTGCTGGGCAATCCGCAGCTTTCAACGGACTTCTTGATCAACCGTCCCACCTCCTGCAGCAGGGGCACCATTGGCCTGGCGAATCTCCGCAGTGGCCAGTCTTGTTAGCCCCCTTCTCAACGAAGGTTACTGCGGCCAAGTTGTGCATGGTAGGGCCGAAAGTCACCAACCACAGTCCCGGCCCGGCCAAACCAATACGGCCTCAGCGCCCCTCCAACATAGTGCCCAAGAAAGGGTCTTTGTACCGTTGGGGATGGTCGGCGGCAGTCTGAAAGGAGTGATGTCCCACACCCGCGCTGGATCTATTCGAGGAGGCAGATTCAAGTGAAGAAATGGAACCGGTGGCAAGATTGGGCCGCCTTCGTCGGTGGCGCAGTGGCCGCTTTGTCACCTATCTGGACCGCGCACACCACACAATCCAGGTGGCTCATGGTGGTCCTGGGCGTTGTGATCGCCGTCAGCGGCGTGGTCAACCTTTCGCCCCTGGCAGGGTCTGGGTGGAAGGTGTTTAGCTTGTTTCCGGTGTGGCGCTGATTCTGGCACCGTGGTTTGGGTCCTACACGGCTCAGACGGGGGCAGCTTGGATCTCATGGATCGCCGGCGCGGACGTGGTCATTGCCACGGGCTTTGCTTTCAAGCCAAGCAACGTCGCCCACCACAATGCTGCCGCCTCCCACTAGGGCAGAAACTGCACAACACACCACGCAAGAGAGGAACCCGCCGGAACTGGGTCCCTCTCTTGGTGCCCGGGTACTGGCTGGCTATCGCCTCATGACCCTGACCATTTGCTCCAGCGCGTCCCCCACCTCGCTGACCCGCACGCAATGTGCCGCGAAGCACCCACATTCGAGGCAGGAATATCCCAAGCCTACGGCGCCCGCAATGGCACAAGAACATGACGTGACCGATTCAATAATGAGGAATTCGTCAGTATCACAATCCTCGCACCACAACCGGGCCACATTGGCACACCCCGCTCCGAGCTCTTGATGACCACCCACAACGCACTTCCTCAGCTATTCGCCCTGACCCTGCCACTCAAGCTGCACAGGACCCTGCATCCACCATTGATCGGTGGTCGTCTTGATCGTTGCACCCGGCCGTCGGCTGCGACAGTGTCCTTTGGCCCCAATGCTGGCAAGCTCAGCCACCAACAGCTCCGGCGTGGGACTTTGTGCTCTATCGGCCAGCCGCCCTCTGGCGTGAACTGTAAGCACCGACCGCGCCCCGACCGACACGGCCCCGACATCAGGAGAAACGCCACGTCTGAAATGTTGAGCTGAACGCCTCTGGACGCAGCCCGTTGGGTTGCACCATTTGACCTGTTCACCCGATTCCCTTTCAACCTGCTCGACTCCATGCAGCGACTCTTTGATGGTGACACCGGGAATTCCGGCATGTGGGTGGAGGAGTCAATAAAGGACAACACCTTGGTGGTCCGGGCCGAACTGCCGGGCATCGACCCCGGCAAAGATGTGGAGGTCTCCGTCACCGACGGGATCCTGACCATCAGCGCCCACCGGGAAGAAAACTCCGAAAAGCATTCTGACGGTGCATACCGTTCACAGTTCCGCTACGGATCCATGCTCCGGCGCATCCCACTGCCTGAGGGTGTCACCGAAGCAGACATCACCGCTTACTTCAAGGACGGGATTCTGGAAGTCAAGCCCCGTCGCGCGGTACCACGGCATACCCAGCCAAACCATTGACGTCGAAGCTGGGTTTCCCATTGTCGGGCAATTCAAGGCAACAGAAGAGGTTCAGGAAAGCACGTTGCCGGCAACCGAACCCTTTGAGGCCATGCGCATGGGATCATATGACACCCTGAAAAAGACATACGGGCCGATCCAGCAGCGAATGCAGGCGGAAGTCAGTACTCCCGCGGACACAATGTGTAAATTTTATCTAAGCAGTCCTGCAACGCAAACAAATCCGTCGAGCTGGCTCACGCGGGTGGTGTGGCCCATCACCTAGGCGGCCAATTTGGAGTTCGTCAGTGGCTACTGCCAGGGAGAACCAATTGGATGTGGACTGGGGTCCACTGAGTCTGTTCCCGCTCGACAAACAATTGATCCTTGGCATGGGGATGCTCAAAGGAGAACGGGTCTCCTATGCTAGGAAACATGAACAGCTCACAGGCACAGTTCGCAAGTCCAATTCTCACCCTTACTGTGAATCCGGCACTAGACATAAGCACATCCACTGACCTCGTCTACAGCGGTCACAAACTCCGGTGCAACGGCAGCCACATCGCACCGGGCGGCGGCGGGGCAAACGTCGCGAGGGTTTTGCATCGACTCGGCGGGCATGCTTTGGCTTTGTACACCGCAGGTGGCACAACCGGGGACACGTATCGCAAGCTGATGGAAGCCGAGGGCATCCCTGCCCTAGTTGCCACAGTCGACGGTGATACCCGGCAAGACTTCACGGTCGACGAAGCGTCAACAGGCAAACAATTTCGTTTCGTCCTCAGAGGAGCCGAGCTCCATGAAAACGAATGGCGCAGGTTCCTGGAGCTGGCTAAACGTTCCATTCGGGCAGGAGGCTACGTGGTCGCCAGCGGGAGCCTGCCGCCAGGTGTCCCGGACGACTTTTACGCCCGCGTCGCCCGCCTGGCACGGCAGGCCGATGCACGATGCATTGTGGACACTTCGGGGCCGGCACTCGCTGAAGCACTGGCGGAAGGAGTCTTCATGGTCAAACCAAGCCGCAGGGAACTGGCTGAGCTTCTCGGAGCAACCCTAGACTCCGAAGAAAGTCACATCAACGCCATCTCCGCCTTGCTTGAAAACGGTTCCGCAGAGTGCGTGGCACTGACACTTGCCGAAGCCGGAGCTGTTGTTGCAACAAAGGCGGGGGTCATCCGTTTGGCCGTGCCATCCGTCCAAGTAGTCAGTACCGTCGGCGCCGGTGACAGTTTTCTGGCTGCATTCGTGCTGCGGCTCGCACAGGGCTACCCCGTCAACGCCGCCTTGGCAACGGCCGTCGCATCCGGAAGTGCCACTGTCATGACTCCCGCCACTGAATTATGCCGGCCCGATGACGTCGCTCGCCTCGAAGCAGAAATTGTTGCCAGAGCAGCCAACCCCAGCTGACGAACGACATACCGGGCTGCGGGTCCCATTCGTGGGCAAGGGAAGCCTTCCCTCCCCGGCATGCGCATCCCCCGCAGCCGAGGCAGCAAATCGGCCCGCCACGGCATAGGCGCAAAAGAACCGTTGGGTACTGTCGTGTACCGCAAAGTTTCCTGCAAAAGTGGCGACCGGGGCGCCCTTCTCGTCGTCCAGGACCTCGGCGTAGGCGAGGCGGGAATGATCATCGATCACCTCGTGAATGTAGTCGAACCCGATCCGGGCCTTCTTGTCTTTATGGGCCACGGTCACTTTCCGGCCCAGGGCCCTCCACCCGCCGCCGTCGGGAATCCGGCCGAACTTTCTTGACGTCAATGTGGATCAGTTCCCCGGCCCGGTCCCGTTCGTAGCGGCGCCCCGAGGCGCCCTGGGCGCGGATGAGTTCGCCGGTGACCGGGTCGAACCAGGCCAGCAAGGGTTCTTCGTGGCGACCCAGGATCCGTGTCATGCTCCTCTCCGGCACACCCGTCGTGTGGCTGATCCGGGCCGGCCCGCACAGCATCTGGTGGCGGGCAGCCACCACGGATTCCTCGGTCGGTCGGGGTCGGGACGCAAATGGCAGATCAACACTCCAGCACGAGGAGCACCTGCTACAAATCTGGACGGCCCCGGCTTCCGCCACATCAGTATTGAAAATGACTAATGTGATCGGGCAGCAACATCTAGACTTAGCCAACCAGGCAGAAGGCACGGTCGCTACCCGCTACGCATTCACCAATGACCAGGTAACCCTGGTTGTCCCGGGGTATCCCTCCCACGGGCACGACTCTGTTATTCGAAGCATTCACGACATATCCGCAGAGAGTTAGTTCGGCCCCGGGCCAAACCACGCCATGAACACCGCGAATCGTTGACGCACGACGGCCGCCATTTCACACCTGTCAAGAACCACGAGCTTCTGCCCACCATCATCTAAGGAATTAGACAGCCGTTTATTGGCGCCGTCGGGTAGAGAGCCGATTTCATGAACACAATACGATTGCTCGTACTATTCGAGTGGAACAATACGGACTCGTCAACACACATTGGTCACCGGCACTCAGGCAATCAATGGTCTCGAGCCGGGAACACCCTCACTGGAAGTTCAGGGACGGCTGCAAGCAGCAGTAGTGTTCGGGTCCCGGACTCTATACGTCCCCAACTCACGTCGCTAAGGCTCTAACGCACCATGAATTAGGTGAAGGGGAAGACTCCCCAAATATTCAGAAGGGAGAAAGCAACCAGCAAAATCAGCGTCGGAGGACCAAGACGCCGCAAAACAGGGCCCCCAAGGGAACAGGCGGTCATCACCTGTCAACATCGTGTCAACACCTAAAAACGAAAACCCCCTGTCACCAGGGGGTTTTCGAATATTTGTGCCAAAGGTGGGATCGAACGTGATCTAAACCCCCTATTAACAAAGGGAAGTAGCGGGGTACCGCGGCAGTGCGGCCCAGTACGACGCAGTCCGGACCAGTCCGACAGGAAAAGTGTTGACACTGTCAACACACCCATTTTCGGCTTGAGGTGGGAAAGTAGCCCGCCGGAAGCTTGGCCCAACCACTTGGAGGGCCCGGGCAACCATGCGCGGCTACGGCAGGAAGCCCCGCATATACCAATCGACCGACCCAACCGGGGCGCAAGCAGAAGCTGGCCTCCTGGCCAAGCTCAATGCGATGCTCCCACCTACCGACGACGACATCAGCCCCGACATGGCCATGAGTGAACTCGCCAAGTTCTGATGGCTGGAATTCGAAGACCTGAAACGGGCCCCCAATACACGCCGTCGCTACAGGGCCACGCTGACAAGCCCGGCAACGTTGCTAGAGCATGGTGCCACAGACTCTATGAGCAGGAACTGGTCTGTTCCGCACTGGTGGCACCACGGGCGGCCCTCTGAGCCACAAACGCTCGGCAATTCCATTGTTTGAGGCATCGAACAAGTACCCTTCCATCAAGCACAGCCGAACTGCACGAACGTTTACGTGGCCCCGCAAATCATGACCGGTTCCTTGCGCTTGACATCCCGCAGCCGGAAGGGTCAGAGCTCTTCGGCCCCTCATCGCCAGCAACCACCAAGGACCTTGTGCCCTAGCCGGCAGAGGACAGCTCACATGTACTAAGAGTAAGGACCGTTGCCGCACCACTGCGGGCTGCCCAGCACTCGGAGGATATTTTGAACAATGACAGCCAGCGGCGAAACAGCCCGGCTCGGATCGTCACGTTCATTGCTGCTGTAATGGGCGGAACCGCAGCAGTCATCGTACTCACCTACTGGATAACTAATTCTTGGGCGACAGGTACCACCTCCGGTGTGATCGCAGGCGTGCTGTCTGCCTCCATGTACCCGGTGCTTTTTCGGAAGCGTTGAGCCCCATCAAACGGCACTTCCCGAACCGCAGCTGCGGTTCACCCATCAAAGGAGTCACATGCGCACGCTTCAGGACACCAAACCCATCTGGCACGCGCTGATCTGGATTGGGCTCTATATTCTCGCAGTCAACCTCGGCGACAACGTTGGCGCGATGCTCGACTTCCCGGAACTCACGAGTTTGGTGCTCGTTGCCGTCTCGGCCGTTCTCATCGTCTATCTGTGGGGTGGTGGACGGCTCTCCTTCTATGGCATTCGGTTGGTCCAGGCAAGAACACTGCCGCTCACGCTCTTCTATGTTCCGCTATTCGCGATCGCCTTTCTGCAGTACTCCAAGGGATTCGCGCTCAACCTTGATCTGCACACCATCGGATTCACCCTTCTCCTCGTGGCGGCCGTCGGATTCATCGAGGAACTCCTGTTCCGCGGTTTCTTGCTCCAGGCGCTTCGGACGCGCGGCAGCCTCACCCGCGCGATCATCATCTCAGGCGTCACCTTCGGAATCGGCCACCTCGTAAATCTCCTGCGCGGGTACTCGCTCACTGAGCAAGCCCTGCAACTGGTCGCGGCAGTACTCATTGGCATCGCCTTGGCATACTGCGTCGTGCTTACGGGAAGCATTATGCCAGGCATTGCCTTCCACATCCTGTTCAATTTGAGCGGCACGATTACGGCACACTCAGTGCTTGGAGATTCTGTGACGGTGGGGATCATCGCGATCGCGATGATCCCCTACATCCTGTTTCTTCGCCATAGCCTCACCAAGACAGGAGCGGCTGTCGTCACCGACACAGCTTCGACCGCGGTGGCCTAACCTGATGCAACTGCAACGCGCACCACTACGACAGAACGGGGTACACAATGGACGAAGCACTAGTACACATTGATAGATTCGGGATGGACTTCGGAGACAACACGGTTATCAGCGATCTGTCGTTCGACGTTAGAAGCGGCGAAACGTTTGGATTTCTGGGTAGCAACGGTTCCGGCAAGACGACAACGGTGCGAGCGCTGTTGGGCATCTACCGGCCCACCTCCGGGATACTACACATCAACGGTAAGGCGTTCAGCCCTGAAGATGGCAGTCGTTTGGGCTACCTGCCGGAAGAGCGCGGCTTGTACAAGAAAGAGCCGGTCATCGAGATAATGACGTATTTTGGCCGCCTCAAGGGGATGGACCGCCGCACGGCCAAGTCGTGGTCCCTTGACTATCTGGAACGTGTGGCCCTGGCGGACAAGGCCAAGCTCCGACTTGACAAGCTGTCTGGCGGCGAACAGCAAAAGATCCAGCTGGGGGTGACAATCATGAACGATCCGGAACTGCTGATTCTGGATGAACCCACCAAGGGCTTTGACCCGGTCAACCGGCGCCTGCTCATGGACATCATCGCCGACCAGAAGAAGGCGGGGGCCACCGTCGTCATGATCACCCACCAGATGGAAGAGGTTGAGCGGCTGTGCGACCGTGTCCTTTTGCTGAAAAATGGCATGGCCGAGGCCTACGGCACCATCGATGAGGTGCAGAACCGCTACGGGGGAAGGATGGTGCGGCTCAAATACTCCGGCCAGATCCCAGTGTCACCACACTATTCGGTGGAGCTGGAACAAAAGAACTATGCGGAACTGGCCCTGATCGGTGATGAAGATGAGTCTCTCATTTTGCGTGGGCTGCAGGACGCCGGAGTGTGCGTTCGCGGCTTCACCGTCACCAAGGTTTCCCTGGACGACATCTTCATAAAGATCTACGGGGACCAGAACGTTGCATACCAACGCGAGATGGCTGGGGTTTGAGATCATGGCACAGCATAATCTGGGCACCGTGATCTCCTTTGAGTTCTTCCGGACCATCACCAGGAAGCGGTTCTGGCTCGGAACCTTGGCGTTCCCCGCTGCCATAGCAGTCATTCTCGTGCTGACCGTCATCAGCAACACCGCCACCAGCAGCACCAGCGACGCCCAGAAGAGCGCCCAGTTTAGCGTCACCTACACCGACGATTCCGGCCTTATCACCGACCAGAGCGCAACCATGTTCGGTGCCGTTCAAGCCAGCAGTTCCGGCCAGGGCATTGACGCCATCAAGGAGGGAACAACTGATGCCTACTTTGCATTCCCCGCGGACCCGGTAACGGAACCCATCCAAGTCTATGCAGTTGATCAGGGGATCTTCGAGAACGGAAAATACGCCGCCGTCGCGCAGGAGATGCTCAGCCAGTCCGTGCAGGAAAAGATCGGCTCACCCCAACTGGCCAGCATTGCCCAACATCCCGCGACAATCAACGTCACGACCTATCAAGGATCCGCCGAGGCCGGGGGCCTTAATTCTGCAGTCCCACCTCTGCTCTTCATCTTGGTCTTCTACGGGCTGATCATGCTGCTTGCAGGGCAGATGGTGAATTCAACGCTGGAGGAGAAGGAAAACCGCGTCACGGAAATGATCCTCACAACACTGAAACCAACAACCCTGATTACCGGCAAGGTCATCACCTTGTTCATGATCGGACTGCTGCAAGCCCTTGTCTTCGCCCTGCCTGTTGTCATCGGTTACGTGTTCTTCCGTGACCAGTTGAACCTGCCGTCCTTGGATCTCTCACAACTGGCCTTTGACCCGGTGCGCATGACCGTGGGGTTCCTGCTCATGCTCGGAGGATTCTCCCTGTACACCACCACACTTGTCGCCGTTGGGGCAGCCATGCCGACCGCCAAAGAGGCCGGCAGTTTCATTGGTGTCATGATGGCACTGATCTTCGTGCCGCTCTACGTTATCGGCCTGGTTGTCTCGGCCCCGCACGCGGTCATCGTGCAGATCTTCACCTACTTCCCGTTCACCGCACCAACCACCGCGCTCATCCGCAACGGACTTGGCACGTTGGGGATCGTTGAGTCGATCATCGTCATCGCCATCCTGTTCTTCTCGGCAGCAGTAATGCTCCGCCTAGCCGTCAGCATTTTCCAGTACGGGTCGATCTCTTACACGAAAAAGGTTCCGTTGCGGTCCGTCCTGTCCAGAAGGGCGGGGTAGGTGGGATATGCCCAACCCGACACGATGTTCGACTGAGCGTGCATGAGGACACTGCTGAAGGTACTGGCGATCGTCGGGATGTCCGCCGTCGTTCTTGCCGCGACCTCGACTATCACTAATCTGGCGTTGGGTGCTTACGAGCAGGCAACCGCACAACCTTATGGTGAGCGTGTCAGCATCGACGGCGGCGAAGTCAATGTCTCGGTGACCGGAACAGGTGAGCAGACCGTGGTGCTGCTTAACGGCTACGGGACCGCCTCACCGGCGTTGGACTTCACTCCCTTGATCAAGGAGCTCAAGGACGAGTACACCGTTGTTGTCATCGAGCGGTTCGGATATGGCTACAGTGATAAGGATGCCACTGATCGAACTGTCGAGAACATCTCCACCGAGCTGCACGAAACCCTCAAGGCGCTTGGCGTGAACGGATCCTACATCCTGATAGGCCACTCGATGGCAGGAATTTACAGCCTCGACTATGTGAACCGATTCCCCGGTGAGGTATCTGCCCTCGTAACCATCGACGGAACCGTTCCCGAGGCTTTCGCGGTTCCACCAAAAATGGGTCTCGGGCAACGGTTCCTTTCGACAATTGGCTGGGTGCGGTGGATGAGCGCACTCAATCCGCAAATCACGGCGCCCGCGGCGCCGGCCAAGACTTACTCCCAACAGGAAATTGAGCAGATCCACCTAATGACGATCTGGAACTACGCCAACCCGGCGGTCATCGATGAGAACAACCGGTCCGCAGAGAACTTTGCTGCAGTGGCACGGTTGGGCTACCCGAGAGAACTTCCAGTGCTGGCGTTCGTGTCACGACAACTCATTGACGCAAACACGCAGTGGCGTCCGGCGCACGAACAGCAGTTGGAAGCACTGGAGCGTTCGGAGCTGGTGGTGCTCGAAGGTGGCCACTATTTGCATTGGACGCATTCAAAGGAATTGGCTGAGTCTCTTGACGCGTTTCTCGGCTGAACGACAGCAAATGGGTTTTCGTGGCAACGTCGTTCGGGCGTTGAGGGCCGTGTCCGCTTCTAAACCCGCATGGTTCTTCGCCGCAGTGTGGATCACTTCCGTCCTAGTGCTCCTCGTCGAAGGGCAAGCTATTCCGGTCGGTGGCATAGGAGTCGGCATTGTCCTGCTGGTGCTCTGCCTGATTGTGACGGCAACCACTGAACCCGAACACATGGCGACACTTGTTGCTGGGCCAGCACGCCGCAGGGTGTGGGCGCAGCTCGGGCTGGCGGCAGTGATCATCTCACTCACCGCATGGAACAACCTTGCCTATCACAACGTCGTCGAAGAAAGCTTGGCCATCCCGTTGTGGACACCGCTGGTCGAATGGCTCAAACGTCTAGGTGAGCAATGGTTCGGTGAGGGGCTGGGCACCTTCCTAATCAATCCCGTCACCTACGTCCTTATCCCGCTCATACTGCTGCTGCTCGCTGGTGCGCGCCTCCCGACACTGGGATTCTCCAGAGGCCACCGGGTAGGTCGAGCCCTACTGATCTGCTGTGCCGTGCCACTCGCGTGGATTGCCTACATCCTGATCAGCGGTCAACTCTCGATCGTAAGGCTATTGGGTAGCTTCGCGTCCAACTTCATGCAGAATGGCTTCCTCGAGGAGTTCCTGTTCCGTGGAATTCTCCAAACGCGGCTGCGGCTTCTCACCGGGCCAGGTTGGGCGATGGTCCTCCAGGCACTCGTGTTCGGGGTCTGGCACCTCGGGGTTGGTTACAGCAACACTGGCCATACAGGGCTTCTTCCGGCGATAGCTATCACCATCGCCCAGCAATCACTCATCGGGCTCGCGTTGGGAATCCTCTTTGAATGCACACGCAACCTGGTTATCCCCTCGGTCGTGCATATCGCCCTCAACAGCATGTAATAGAGCGCCGCAGACGAACTCGCAGGAACCTATTTCAACTCGCTAAACAGCCTGTCAACACTTAAAGACGAAAACCCCCTGTCACCAGGGGGTTTTCGAACAAATGTGCCCAAGGTGGGATTCGAACCCACACACCTTTCGATACTGCATTTTGAGTGCAGCGCGTCTGCCGTTCCGCCACTTGGGCCTTAGCAAAAGCGTTCAAATCAACGCTGTTACAAAGATCACGCTCCAGTTCTTGAATCACTTCCGAACCAGTGCGCGCAACTACTCTACATGCATATAGGCTGTTTTGTGGAACCGAAGCCCGCCTAGGGCTCAATATTCGCAAAATGTGGTGTATTTCACCCCTTTAAAGGAGTTTTTTGTGTCAGAACAGCCGGATACAACCCCCACCTCGCCCGCACGTCGCGTTATTGTTGCCGAGGATGAGACCCTGATCCGCTTGGACATCATGGAAATCCTTCGTGGCGAGGGCTACGACGTGGTCGGTGAAGCAGACAATGGCGAGAAGGCCGTGGAGCTCGCGAAGGAGCTCAAGCCCGATCTGGTCCTCATGGACGTCAAGATGCCCGTCATGGACGGCATCACGGCCGCTGAGATCATCGTCAAGGCCCGCATCGCCCCCGTCGTGCTCCTCACCGCCTTTAGCCAGAAGGAACTCGTTGAGCGCGCCCGCGACGCCGGCGCCATGGCCTACGTAGTCAAGCCCTTCACCCCCGCAGATCTGATCCCCGCCCTCGAGATCGCCCTCTCCCGTCACGAGGAGATCAAGGCCCTTGAAGAGGAAGTCTCCGACCTCCAGGAACAGTTCGCCACCCGCAAGCTCGTAGAGCGCGCCAAGAGCCTGCTGACCACCAAGATGGGCCTCACCGAGCCCGAGGCATTCCGCTGGATCCAGAAGACCTCCATGGACCGCCGCCTCAGCATGCGTGAAGTTGCCGAGACCATCATCAACCAGGTCAACTAAGTCTCCACAAGCTCGCCCACCCCGCAGCTTGCCAGCCAAAAATGACACCGATTCCACTTTCTGATCCCGATATCCCAGGATCCGAAAGCGGAATCGGTGTCATTTTTGCTTTCCACTGACTCTTCCCCTTAAAGTGCGACGGCGGCACCTACCCAACGCGAAAAGCGAAGGGTGGGTGCCGCCGTCGTTCCCTAACGGACTAGCAAATGCTAGCCGACCGGCCAGGGGCCAATCTTTTCGCGGTTGGCGCGGTCGCCAGCAGCAGCCTTGCCCAGGTCTGCGAGGTCGCCTACCTTGTGGACCTTGACCAGGTTGGTGGAACCGGCCTGTCCGGGAGGGGAACCGGCTGCAATAACAACCAGATCGCCCTCATTGACAAGGCCCTTTTCCAACAGCGTGGCGTCGACCTGCTCGGTCATGGCATCCGTGTGGGAAACCATGGGCACCAGAACGGGCTCAATGCCCCAGGCCAAGGCCAGCTGGTTACGCACGCTCTCCACCGGTGTGAACGCCAAGACGGGCTTGGACGGGCGCAGACGGGACAGACGCTGAGCCGAATCACCGGACTGCGTGAACGTTGCGATGTACTTTGCATCCAACTGCTTAGCGATCTGCACAGCAGCTGCTGTGATGACGCCACCGCGGGTCTTCGGCTCGGAACCGAGCTTCGGGATCAGCTTCATGCCATCTTCAGCTTCAGCAGCTTCGATGATCCGAGCCATGACCTTAACGGTCTCGATCGGGTAAGCACCAACGCTCGTCTCGCCGGAGAGCATGACTGCATCCGCGCCGTCGAGCACTGCGTTTGCACAGTCAGAAGCCTCTGCGCGGGTGGGGCGCGGGTTCTCAATCATGGATTCCAGAACCTGCGTTGCCACGATGACGGGCTTGGCCCAGCGGCGTGCCATTTCAACACACTTCTTCTGTACCAGCGGGACATCTTCCAGAGGAAGCTCCACGCCCAAGTCGCCACGGGCAACCATGATGGCGTCAAACGCATCAACAATGGCTTCCAGGTTGGCAACAGCCTGCGGCTTCTCGATCTTGGCGATGACCGGCACGCGGCGGCCTTCCTCATCCATGATCTCGTGAACGCGGGTGATATCAGCTGCATCACGCACGAACGACAGGGCCACCAGGTCCACGCCGCACGCCAGCGCCCAGCGCAGGTCACTCTCATCCTTTTCGCTCAAGGCGGGGACATTCACAGCAACGCCAGGCAGGTTAATGCCCTTGTTGTTGGAGACTTTGCCCGGAACGGTAACTTCGGTGACAACCTTCACGGCGTCAACGGCAGTGGCCCGAACGGACACCTTGCCATCGTCGATCAGCATGATGTCGCCAACCTTGACGTCCTCGGTGAGGGACTTCAACGTGGTGGAGCAGATGTCCTTGGTACCTGGGACATCTTCGGTGGTGATGGTGAAAACATCGCCCACAGCAAGGGTGTAACCCTCGCCGTTGGCGAAGCGGCCCAAGCGGATCTTGGGGCCCTGCAAGTCGGCCATGATGGCTACGGGCTTGCCCAGTGCCTCGGCTGCCTTGCGCACGTTCTCGTACGTGTTCTGGTGCACGCCGTAGTCGCCGTGGCTCATGTTCATGCGGGCTACGTTTACGCCCGCCTCCAGTACTGCAAGTGTGTTCTCATAGCTGGCGATTGCCGGCCCGAAAGTCGCAACAATTTTTGCGCGTCTCAATGTACCTACCTATTGTGTGGTTTATCAGCAGAAATCTTTGGTGCCCTCAGACAGCCTATCGCTTTGCCGCTAGACACTCATAGCTGAATCGCTAGGTGAGACAGGAGCAGGCAGGAACGTCTCCCCCATCAGGTGCTTGTCCACGGCGGCCGCGCACGCCCGCCCCTCGGCAATGGCCCAAACAATCAGTGACTGGCCGCGCCCGGCATCGCCGGCTACAAAGACACCCTCACGGTCGGTCATGTAGTAACCATCACGGTTAATATTTGAGCGAGCATCCAACGTCACAGGCAGCTGGTGCACCAGTTCGGCAGATTCCGGACCGGTGAAGCCCATAGCCAGGAGCACCAGGTCCGCGGCAATGACGCGTTCGGTGCCTTCCTTGGGAACCCTGCGGCCACCAACAAATTCAGTCTCGGCAATCTTGATTCCGGTCACCACACCGTTCTCGCCCAGGAACTCCACGGTGGAAGCCAGGTACGTCCGCTCGCCACCCTCCTCATGGGCGCTAGCCACCTCAAAGAGATTGGGGAACGTGGGCCACGGCTGCTTGGCAGAGCGCTCCAGCGGCGGCTGAGCACCGATGGCCAGTGTGGTCACCGACGCGGCCTGCTGACGGTGTGCCGTACCAATGCAGTCAGCACCGGTATCGCCACCACCCAGAATCACCACGTGCTTGCCGCGCGCATCGATCTGCTCGGGCTGCACATCTCCTGCCACAGCCTTGTTGCCCTGCACCAGGTAATCCATGGCGACATGGACACCCTGTAACGCACGGCCCGGAATGGGCAGTTCACGCGGAACAGTGGAGCCAATGCACACCACGACGGCGTCATAGCGGCGGCGGAGCTCATCCCACCCCAAGTCCTTGCCAATCTCGATACCGGTGCGGAAGCGTGTTCCCTCGGCCTCCATTTGTGCCACGCGGCGGTCCACGCTCTCCTTCTCCAGCTTGAAGTCGGGGATGCCGTAGCGCAGCAGGCCACCAATCCGGTCATCGCGCTCATAGACGGCAACGGTGTGGCCCGTACGGGTCAGCTGCTGTGCGGCTGCCAGCCCTGCCGGACCGGAACCTACGACGGCGACAGTCTTACCTGTGAGGCGGGCCGGGGGCAACGGGTGAACCCAGTCCTGGTTGAAGGCCTCATCAATGATGGAGACCTCCACCTGCTTGATGGTCACAGCAGGCTGATTGATACCCAGAACACATGAGCTTTCGCACGGTGCCGGGCACAGCCGTCCCGTGAACTCGGGGAAGTTGTTGGTGGCGTGCAAGCGCTCAATGGCCTCTTGACCCTTGTCGCGCCACGTGAGGTCGTTCCATTCGGGAATGAGGTTTCCCAGTGGGCAGCCCTGGTGGCAGAACGGCACGCCACAGTCCATGCAGCGCCCCGCTTGGGACTTCAGCACACCCTTTTCCTGAGCCTCGTAGACTTCCTTCCAGTCCATGATGCGGACGGGAACGGGCCGGCGGGTCTGAGTGATGCGTTCGCGAGTGTTTAAGAAACCGTGCGGATCAGCCACCGGTGACCTCCAAAATTTTCTGCCAGACAGTTGCGCCATCCGGGTCTTCGCCCAACTCGGCTGCTGCCAAGCGGGTTTCCAAAACTGCTGCGTAATCGCGCGGCAGCACCTTGGTTATACGTGCCACGGTGCCGGGGAAATCCGCCAGCAAGGCTGCTGCCGTCTCGGATTCCGTCTCATCAAGATGGCGTTGCAACAGCGTGTGCACCAGTTCCTGGTCCACGGCGTCGAGCGTCAAAAGCATCAGCTCCCCGGAGTCCAGAGACACCTTGTTCACCTGGCTGGGTTCCAGGTCCAGGACGTACGCCGTACCACCGGACATGCCAGCACCAAAGTTACGTCCCGTGGGACCCAAGATCAAGGTGCGGCCACCAGTCATGTATTCACAACCATGATCACCAATGCCTTCAACGACGGCGGTGGCTCCGGAATTACGGACCAGGAACCGCTCCCCCACAAGACCGCGCAGGAACATTTCACCGCTGGTGGCCCCGTAACCAATCACGTTGCCGGCAATGACGTTCTCTGCCGCCACGAAGGGGCTGCTGCGGTCAGGGCGGACGGTGATCCGACCACCGGAGAGGCCCTTGCCCACGTAGTCATTGGCATCGCCGAGCAAACGCAGCGTGATGCCCGTGGGCAAGAACGCACCCAACGACTGGCCAGCTTGACCGGTCAACGTCACATCAATGGTGTCCGGACCGAGCACGTCAATGCCGAACTTCTTGGTCACATGGTGACCCAGAAGCGTACCCACGGAGCGGTCCGTATTGATGACAGGGACACTGATCTTCACCGGTGCCCGGTCACTGAACGCTTCAGCGGACATGGCGATCAACTGCTGGTCAAAGTGCTTCTCCAGCTCGTGGTTCTGGTTGACCAAGTGACGGACGGGCGCATCGGCGGGAACACCGGCGTCGGACAGGATGGGGCTCAAGTCCAAGCCAGCGGTCTTCCAGTGATTCAGCGCCGCCTTGATATCAAGCACGCTGGACTGGCCAATGGCCTCTTCGAGGCTGCGGAACCCGAGCTCTGCGAGCAGTTCGCGGACTTCTTCAGCGAGGAACTCGAAGAAGTTGACCACAAACTCCGGCTTGCCGCTGAAGCGCTGGCGAAGTTCCGGATTCTGCGTGGCAACACCCACGGGGCACGTGTCCAGGTGGCAAACACGCATCATGACACAGCCGGACACCACCAACGGAGCCGTAGCGAAACCGTACTCCTCAGCACCGAGCAACGCGGCGATGATAACGTCGCGGCCCGTCTTGAGCTGCCCATCAACCTGCACCACAACCCGCTCGCGCAGACCGTTCAGACGCAGCGTCTGCTGAGTCTCGGCCAAGCCAAGCTCCCACGGCATGCCTGCATGCTTGAGGGAGTTCAGCGGGCTGGCACCGGTTCCGCCGTCGTGCCCTGAAACCAGAACGACGTCGGCCTTGGCTTTGGTGACGCCGGAGGCCACGGTGCCAATCCCCATCTCGGAGACGAGCTTGACGTGGACCCTGGCACTCGGGTTGGCACGCTTGCAGTCGTAAATGAGCTGCGCCAGGTCCTCAATGGAGTAAATATCATGGTGCGGGGGCGGAGAAATCAAACCAACACCAGGGGTGGAGTGACGGGTCTCGGCGATCCACGGATACACCTTCTTGGCCATGAGCTGGCCACCCTCGCCGGGCTTGGCGCCTTGCGCCATCTTGATCTGAATATCTTCGGCGTTAGTCAGGTACAGACTGGTGACGCCGAAGCGGCCCGAGGCAACCTGCTTGATGGCGCTGCGACGCTCCGGATCCAACAGGCGCTCAACATCCTCGCCACCTTCACCGGTGTTGGACTTGGCGCCCAATCGGTTCATGGCGATGGCCAGGGTCTGGTGTGCTTCCTGGGAAATGGAACCGTAGCTCATGGCGCCCGTGGAGAAGCGCTTGACAATGCTGCTGACCGATTCCACCTCATCCAGCGGCACCGGCGGGCGAACGCCATCTTTGAACGTGAGCAAGCCACGGAAGGTCATGAGCTTGTTGGACTGCTCATCGACCCCTTCGGTGTACTTCTTGAAAATATCGTAGCGGCGTTCGCGGGTAGCGTGCTGGAGACGGAAAACGGTGTCCGGATTGAACAGGTGCGGTTCGCCATCGCGGCGCCACTGGTATTCGCCGCCGCCCAGGAGCGGGCGGTGCGGAACGTCTACGCCATCGACAGGGTAGGCCAGAATGTGCCGTGCCGAAACTTCCTTGGCAATCACATCCAAGCCAACGCCGCCCAGCTGGGTCACGGTGCCGGTGAAGTAGGTGTTGACCACGTCCTGGGACAGGCCCAGCGCTTCAAAGGTCTGTGCGCCACAGTAGGAGGACACAGTGGAGATGCCCATCTTGGACATGATCTTCAAAACGCCCTTGCCAAGACCCTTGATCAGGTTCTTCACGCCCTCCTCGGGCGTTACACCGGTGACGTCCTCATTGCGGATGAGTTCCTCCACCGATTCCATGGCCAGGTACGGATTCACGGCTGCGGCACCGTAACCCACCAGCACGGCCACGTGGTGAACTTCGCGGACATCGCCTGCTTCCACCACCAGGGAAACCTTGGTGCGGTTGGCGCTGCGCAGCAGGTGGTGGTGGACGGCGCTGAGCAACAGCAGCGACGGGATGGGAGCCCAAACAGCTGAGGAGTCCCTATCGGAGAGCACAATGTACTGCACGCCACGGTTGATGGCGCCGGAGATCTGCTCACCGATCTCGGAGAGTCGGGCACGCAAGGCGAGCTCACCGCCGTCGACCTTGTACAGGCCACGAACCTTCATGGAAATCTTCTCGCCACCGGAACCATCGGCCGCGATGGGCGATTCCATATTCGCGATCTTGGCCAGGTCATCGTTGTCAATGACGGGGAAGTTCAGTGCCAGCTGAGGCGCGGTGACCTTGTTGCGTGAGAGCAAATTGCCCTGCGGGCCGATGGTGGTGTGCAGCGAGGTGACCAGCTCTTCGCGGATGGCATCCAACGGCGGGTTGGTGACCTGGGCGAACTGCTGCACAAAGTAATCAAACAACAGGCGCGGACGCTGGGAGAGCACGGCGACGGGAGTGTCGGTTCCCATGGCGCCCAGCGGCTCGGCGCCGGCCTTGGCCATGGGGCCCAGGAGGATGCGCAGCTCTTCAGTGGTGTAGCCGAAGGTGCGCTGGCGGTGCAGCACGGACGAGCTGGTGTGGATGACGTGCTCACGCTCGGGCAGGTCGGCGAGCTGGATAGTGTTTTCCTTGGCCCAGCGCTCGTACGGCGCAGCCGCAGCGACCTCTGCCTTGACCTGCTCATCACTGATGAGCTGGCCCTTGTCGGTGTCCAGCAAGAACATGGTGCCAGGGGAAACACGGCCCTTTTGCACGATGGTTGCCGGATCCAACTCCAGAACGCCAACCTCGGAAGCCAGAACCACCAGACCGTCATCGGTGACCCAGAAACGGGCCGGGCGCAGACCATTGCGGTCCAAAGTGGCGCCAACCAAGTTGCCGTCGGTGAATGACACTGCTGCAGGGCCATCCCACGGTTCCATCATGAGCGAGTGGTATTCGTAGAACGCCTTGCGGGCCGGAGCCATCGTGGCGTGATTTTCCCAGGCCTCGGGGATCATCATCATGACGGCTTCGGTGATAGGGCGACCGGAGAGCCACAGCAGCTCCGCTACCTCATCGAAGGATGCCGAGTCAGAGGCGCCGGGCGTGCAGATCGGGAACAACTCTTCGGGGGTGTCGCCCAGCAGTGGGTGAGACATGGTGGACTGGCGGGCGCGCATCCAGTTGCGGTTGCCCTTGACCGTGTTGATCTCACCGTTGTGGGCAATGGCGCGGAACGGCTGAGCCAACGGCCACGAGGGGAACGTGTTTGTGGAGAAGCGTGAGTGCACAATGGCAAGCTTCGTGGTGAAGCGGGGATCGGAGAGGTCCGGGTAGAACGGCTCCACCTGAGCGGTGGTGAGCATGCCCTTGTAGACAATGGTCTTGGAGGACAATGACGGGAAGTACACGCCAAACTTTTGCTGGGCACGCTTGCGCAAGCGGAAGGCCTTGCCGTCAAGGACGTTGGCACTGAGGATGTCCAGCGGCTGAGCAGGCTCCGTCTCTAGAGCAACGAACAGCTGGCTGAAGTACGGCATGCAGGCCAAGGCGCTGGCACCGACCAGATCGCTGACAATGGGCACTTCTCGCCAGCCCAGGACGCGCAGTCCTTCGCTTTCGGCCAGAGCTTCAAGGCCGGACTTTGCTGCTGTCTGTTCGGCTGCTTCTGTGGGGAGAAAGGCGGTACCTACGGCGTAGTTGCCCTGTGCTGGCAGTTCGACGCCGGACACGGCGCGGAAGAACTCATCGGGAACCTGCGTCAGGATGCCAGCACCGTCTCCTGTACCTTCATCAGCGCCAACGGCACCGCGGTGTTCCAGGTTACGCAAAGCGACAAGGGCCTTCTGCACGATGTCGTGGCCCGGGGTGCCGCGCAGCGTGGCGACGATCGCCAAACCACAGGCGTCCTTCTCGGACTCGGGACGGTAAAGTCCCGCCTGCTCGGGCATGCCGGCAAAGCGAGTGAACGGTGAGATGGCCTGCGGCCGGTGGGAGTCATGTGCTGGGTTCAATGTCACGACGGGGATGTCCTTCCCATAATTGGGCGTTGGTGGGGACGTCTCTGGCCCGTGCTCCGCGATGCGGATATTCCCAACTCGATGAATAGTGCAAATGCACAATGAACAAAGACTTCTTGGGCCGGTTATTCTGTGCAGCGGTTTTTACTATAACGCCGCAAGAATCAGTCAAAACAACATATCTTACATAATGGACTCACATGCAGGATCAGTAATATTATTTGGGTTGCGCGCGTCGGCAAAGAGGGCAACTATCCCGAGCCTGCGGTACAGTGACGTGGTTTCCGCAGGGTTACAGCGGTGATGAGGCGGGGCCGGAGCGGTCGATGAACGGAGCTGCTGGGGCGTGGATTCGGCGGGCGCTGAGGGCGGTCGCCGGGATGGGGTTTCGGCGGGCGCGGGGGTGCACGGCTGAGCTGAGCTGCTGAGACGAGCTGGTGTTGGCGGGTTGTCGAGCCCAATAAGAAGGTGGCCCCGAACTATCGGGGCCACCTTCGTTATCGATCCAGCGATCAGTTCATCGACGCTCAGTCCGTGGGCGCCACGTCAGTTCTTAGTGGGCGCCAGGAACAGCCATCAGGGAATCTAGGAATCCTTGACTGCTGCATCCTTGTCCACACCTGCAGTGTTTGACTCGGGAATGCTTGACGCGGGAGTGCTTGCCTCAGCCTTGCTTGGCTCTGCCGTCACAGACTCCGACTTCACCGAATCGGGCGTGCTTGAATCCGCCGCTGCAGAATCTGCCGCGACAGCCTCGGTCTTGAGTGCCACTGGCGCGGCGGAGGCCTCTGCCGTGGCGGAAGCGGTGGGGGCGTCCGTTACCGGCTTAGTCCCCGCCTTAGTGGACGATTGCTTTGCGGCGGAAGTTCCGGCGTCGTTCTTCACAGCGGCCTTTGCCTCAACCTCTTCAAGAGAGGGCTCGCGGCCGGGGAGGAAGACGGAATCGTCGGCCCTGCCGCGGCGCATCATTCCAATCACGATGAACGCCACCAGCGCAACGACGAAGACGATGATGCTTGTCCACACGTTCAGGCGGGCAGTGATGCCGAAGAAGGTGATCTGCTCAGCGGTGTCAATGCGCAGCATTTCAATCCAGACGCGCCCGGCCGTGTAAATCATGGCGTAGAGCAGGAAAAGGCGTCCGTTACGTAGCTTGAGCTTGCGGTCCAGCAGAAGCAATACCGCAACGCCGGCTAAGTTCCAGAGGCACTCGTACAAGAATGTGGGGTGGAAGAGGGTATCGGGGCTGAAGCCAACCGGAACGAATTCCGGCGAAACGCTCAGGCCCCACGGCTGGGTGGTGGGCCCGCCGAACAGTTCCTGGTTGAAGTAGTTGCCCCAGCGGCCAATGGCCTGGGCCAACAGGATACCGGGAGCGGCGGCGTCAATGAAGGCCGAAATCTTCACGTTCGCACGGCGGCAACCAATCCAGGCACCCACCACACCGAGAACTACGGCGCCCCAGATGCCTAGGCCGCCCAACCAAAGCTGTGGGATCAGGGAGAGATCGCCGGTGCCGTCGTAGCCCGGGCCAAAGTAAGCGTCGGGTGAGGAGAACACATGGTAAAGCCGGCCGCCAATGATGCCCGAGGGGATGGCCCAGATGGCAATGTCCCAGATGGAGCCTTCGGGCCCGCCGCGGCGCTTCCACCGGCGGTCCGTCAGCCAAAGGGCCGCAACAATGCCCGCCAGAATACAGAGAGCATAGGCGTGGATGCGCAACGGGCCAAGGTCAAAGCCGGACCAAGTGGGTGCCGGGATCGACGCCACCACGGCGTTACCCAAAGACTGCTGTACAAGTGTGGAGATCACGAGGTGGCGTTTTCCTTTACGGGTGTGGACGGAGCGTCAAAGCCGGAACTCAATTCCTTGGCCAGCGCACCCACTGCGGGCACACCGCCGTCGCGCAGGGCAGCCACCAGGGCGGTTCCCACAATGACGCCGTCGGCATAGGCTGCAATCTCGCGGACGTGTTCGGGGCGCGAAACGCCAAGACCAACACAGACATTTGCGGCGCCAGCATCGTGAGCGGCGGCCACAACGGCCTCAGCCGCGCTAGAGACGGAGCTCCGGGCACCGGTGACGCCCATGATGGAGACGGCGTAGACAAATCCGCGCGTCGCCTCAACGGTCATGGCCACTCGCTCGGGGGTGGAGGACGGAGCAACCAAGAAGACCCGGTCCAGTCCGTACTTTTCCGATGCGGCGAACCATTCGGAGGCCTCGTCCGGAATCAGGTCCGGAGTGATGAGTCCTGCTCCCCCGGCCTCGGCCAAGCGCCGTGAGAACTCGTCGACACCCATACGCATAACCGGGTTCCAGTAGGTCATGACTAAGACGGCAGCATCGGTCTCAGCAGTAATGGCTGCCACCACGTCGAAGACATCGGTTACATGGAAGCCGTTGTCCAGAGCCTGAGTGGTGGCTGCCTGAATAACGGCACCGTCCATGACCGGATCCGAATACGGGATACCGATCTCAATGATGTCGGCACCATTGCGGGCCACGGCAATGGCGGCGTCAATGGAGGTCTGCTTGTCTGGGAATCCCGCGGGAAGGTAGGCAACCAGGGCCTTGCGGCCGGCAGCCTTGGCGCGTTCAATGGCCGCTTGAGACTTGCTGATGTACGTCACGGCAGCGTCGGGGCCGCTAGTGCTTTCACTCATTGCTGGCATCCTCTGCGTTGATATCCATGGCTTCTTGATCCTGAGCTTTTTCAGCCTGGGCTTTTTCGGCCTGGGCACCTGCGCCGTGCGCGGCACCCTTGGCGCTGCGGGTGGAGAGCATGGTGCCCTTGACGTTGCCGTCCTCATCCAACAGACCGAACCAGTCAGCGGCGGTCTGGACGTCCTTATCGCCGCGACCTGACAGGTTCACGATGATCACCACGTCTTCAGGCTTTTCTGCATCAGCGGTGAGACGCTGACCAACCTTCAAAGCACCGGCGAGTGCGTGAGAAGACTCAATGGCCGGGATGATGCCTTCGGTACGGCACAGCAGCTTGAACGCATCCATGGCTTCAACATCTGTGATGGCTTCATAGCTAACCCGGCCAAGATCAGCCAAGTAGGCGTGCTCCGGGCCAACGCCCGGGTAGTCCAAGCCGGCAGAGATGGAGTGTGACTCAATGGTCTGGCCATCTTCGTCCTGCATGAGGTAGGAACGGGCGCCGTGGAGCACACCCGGGCGGCCCAGCGTGATGGTGGCCGCGTGGCGGCCCGTCTCAACACCGTCACCTGCGGCTTCAAAGCCGTAGATCTTCACGGCAGCATCATCCAAGAAACCATGGAACAAGCCAATGGCGTTGGAGCCACCACCAATGCACGCGCACACGGCGTCGGGCAAGCGGCCGATCTGATCAATGATCTGACCGCGGGCCTCCTCGCCAATGACTTCGTGGAAGAAGCGGACCATGGCCGGGAACGGGTGGGCGCCGGAAACGGTGCCGAGCACGTAGTGGGTGTTCTCAACGTTCGCTACCCAGTCACGCAGGGCATCGTTGATAGCGTCCTTGAGGGTCTGGGAACCGTTGGTCACCGGCACCACCGTGGCACCAAGCAGCTGCATACGGGCCACATTGAGCGCCTGGCGGCGGCAATCTTCAGCACCCATGTAGACCACACATTCAAGACCCAACAGGGCTGCAGCGGTTGCACTGGCAACACCGTGCTGACCCGCGCCGGTCTCGGCAATGATGCGCGTCTTGCCCATGCGCTTGGCCAACAAAGCCTGACCCAAAACGTTGTTGATCTTGTGCGAACCGGTGTGGTTGAGGTCTTCACGCTTGAGGAAGATCCGGGCACCACCAGCGTGCTCGCTGAAACGCTTGGCTTCTGTCAACAATGACGGGCGGCCCGAGTAGTTCTTGTTCAATTCCGCAATCTGGGCCAGGAACTCTGGATCGATTTTTGCTTTTTCGAACGTCTCTTCAATTTCATCCAGGGCCGCGATGAGCGATTCCGGCATCCAACGGCCGCCGTAGCTGCCAAAGTACGGACCGGGAGCGTGCCGCAGCGAATGCTCCGGTGCTGATCCTGAGGGGACCGAGCCCTGAAGGAATGCTGTTGCCGGATCCACCATGTCAGCGGGATCCTGTGACGAAGCTGCTGGCGCTTGAGCCATCAGTTCCACCGTCCTATTCTAAGAATAATTGTGCACTGAAAGTCGTTGGTGCTGGCGGCCGGTACGCGTAGCGCTCAGGCCGCAGCCATGCAGGCAAACGGGCCCGTCCTGAGTGGACGGGCCCAATGCTAACGGGTGCTGATGACCTTGGCCCCAGCTTTTTTGAATTCCGCGATCCGCTCCCGAGGAGTGGAATCCGTCACGAGCGCCTCGCCCACCAAAATGGCGTGGGCACCGTGCGCTGCATAATGTTCGACGTCGGACACGTCGCGGACACCTGACTCGGCCACCACGATCGGCCCGTTGACAATGTTCCCGTGGGGAATACCGCCGGACAGTGCGGCGAAGACGCCGCGGTCCACGTCGAGGGTTTTCAAGTTGCGCACGTTGATGCCAATGATCTTTGCATCAACGGCCACGGCCCGCTCAATTTCCTCTGCGGTGTGCGTCTCCACCACGGCGTTCATGCCCAACTGGTGGGTCAGCGCCAAGTAGCTGCGCAATTCTTCATCGCTCAGGGCCGCCACAATGAGCAGCACCAAGTCCGCGCCGTGGGCTCGGGCTTCCCAGATCATGTACGGATCGCACGTGAAGTCTTTACGGAGTACGGGGATGTGCACAGCGGCACGCACGGCATCGAGATCAGCCAAGGATCCGCCGAAGCGGCGCTCCTCCGTCAACACACTGATGATGCTGGCGCCGCCATCCTGATACAGGGTAGCCAGAGCAGCCGGATCAGAAATCCCGGCCAGATCACCCTTTGAGGGGCTACGGCGTTTGACCTCGGAGATCACCTGCAACTCCGGGCGCACAGCCTTGTCACCGCCGAGGGCCGCCCAAGCGTCAAGCGCCGGAGCCACATGCTTCACGCGCTCTTGCAACTGCTCCAGGCTCACACGCTCTTGGCGTGCGCGGAGATCTTCCCGAACACCGTCAATGATGTCCAGCAGAACACTCACTGCTAGTGGCCGTTGTTCTGCAGCTTGCTTCCGCCAACACCGTAACCGGCGGCCTTCAAGACCGGGCCCAGGATGACGCCAACAGCAATGACACCCACACCGATCCAGAACACCAGGGTTGCGTCTGCGCCAATGACGAAGGCGATGCACGCTACGAGTGCACCAACCAGCATGACGAAGACGCTGCTCCAGGCTGCCGGACTGTTTCCATGGCCCAGTTCTATGCTGTGGTCAACGTTCTCGTACACGGATACTGCTGCAGACGGCTTGTTGCTCATGGTAAATCTCCCTATTTAACGCGGATACTAAAATACATTCTGCCACTAGTTGCACGCGGAATCCCAAAGCTGGACAACCCGCGGACTTGTGCCGTGACTAGGCCGTAGGGTCCTCGCCACGGCTGAGCTGATCCCAGCTGTCGATCTCGTCAACTGGCTCAGTGGACTTCGCTGCGGATGGATCCTTTGCGGCGTCATATTTGGTCCGGACGGTCCATGACCGGCCAAGCCAGAACACCAACACGGCGCCTATGGCCAAGATGGCAGCGGCAACGGCCGCCAGGATCGGGAACACGGTGGCTGTGGCCTGCGAGGGGGCAGCTTCGATCCCGGTGGCGGCACCCACCTCCGACATGGCGGCAGTGACGGGATCTGCCACGATGGCCAGTGCCAAAGCGATCACCCCCACTGCGCTGAGGAACACCACTGTTGAGGTGATGAACCGGGCAACACGTCCGGTGATGGTGATGGCTAGAGCGCCTGCCAGCGCCACCAGGGCCAGCGCTGAGACAGCCACGGCAGCTTTACTTCCCGGGATATCCAGATCGGTCTGCGCCACTTCGCCCTGAGCTATGGCTACATGAATCCAGGTTTGCGTGGTGGTGCCAAAGACAGCCAGTGCAGCAAGAATCAGCAAAAGCACCAGGGTCGATTTACGCTTCCAGGCCGGCACCTTCTTGGCAGAGGTGTGGGGCTTGGCAGGGTCAGCAACGGGCAGCTGCGGGTTCACAGATTCGGAACTAACGGGCTGCGGGAGGACGGGTTTGGGCGTCACGGCGTCGGAGCTCACAGCGCCTCCCCCGCACTGTCGAAACGAGCACTGTCGAGATCCGCACTGTCGAGACTGGCAACGTCGAGAAGACCAGTGTCAGGAAGAACCGAGGACACATCGCCCATGCTCTCCTCGAGGGTACGCAAGGACGCTGCGGCGTAGACGGCCCGCAGGGGTGCTGCGGCCTTGTTCACTGTTTCCAACGCTTCGCTTTCATTGACTGAGTCCGCCACGATCCCGCCACCGGCCTGGACGTAGGCCTTGCCACCGCGCAGTAACGCTGAGCGGATGGCGATCGCCATGTCCATGTCACCGGCGAAATCCAGGTAGCCCACCACACCGCCGTAAACACCGCGACGGATGGGTTCCAATTCGTCCAGCAAACTTAGCGCCCTGGGTTTGGGCGCGCCGGAGAGCGTGCCAGCTGGGAAGGTTGCGGCCAAGACATCGTAGGCGTTCGCCTCCGGGCTCAAGGTGCCCACCACGGTGGAGACCAGATGCATGATGTGGCTGAACCGCTCAATTTCCATGAACTGGGTGACATCAACAGTTCCCGGGACACAGACTTTGGAGAGGTCATTGCGGGACAGATCCACCAGCATGAGGTGTTCGGAGCGTTCCTTCTCATCAGCGAGCAGGTCCTTGGCCAGCCACTTATCTTCCTCCGTGGTGGCCCCACGGGGGCGGGATCCGGCGATGGGGTGGGTGATGACTTCGTTGCCCAGAACGCTGACCAGCGCCTCGGGGGAAGAACCAACAATGGAATACGGTTCGCCGTTAGCATCTTCAAAGCTGAACAGGTACATATACGGGCTGGGGTTGGTGTTGCGCAGAACCCGGTACACATCAAGGGCACTGGCCTCGCAGACCATTTCAAAGCGGCGCGAGACCACCACTTGGAAGACCTCACCATCAACAATGGCTTCCTTGGCGATATCCAAGGCCTTGAGGTACTCATTGCGATCCCACTGCTCGGCAACGCTGTCGGCGAAGCTGGCGGCAGGTACTTCAATAACCGACATGGGCTGGGCGACGGGCTGGCGCAACTGGTTCACCATGGCATGGATGCGGCTTACGGCATCATGCCAGGCACCATCGACGTTCTCGTCCGTGCCGTTGGCGTTGATGGCGTTAGCAATCAACAGGACGGTGCCTTCGTTGTTGTCATGGACAGCCATGTCGGCGATGAGGTTTAGGGCAAGTTCGGGCAGGTTCAGATCATCCGGCGGCGGCGTGGGCAGCTTCTCCCAATGGCGCACCGATTCCCAACCGACAAAGCCAACCAAGCCAGAGGTAAAGGGTGGCAGTCCAGCAAACCGCTCCGTAGCCAAGAGCTTCAGCGTCGCCTCCATGGCGGCCACCGGGTTCCCACTCAAGGGCACGCCTACGGGAGGAGTTCCCTGCCAGAACGCACCGCCGTCGTGCGTGGTCAAGGTTGCGCTGGAACGCACACCAATGAAGGAGTAGCGGGACCAAACCCCGCCCACGGCAGCGGATTCCATCAAGAAGGTACCGGGGGCCTCGGCGGCCAGGGCGCGGTAGAGACCGATGGGCGTTTGCGCGTCGGCCAAGACCTTCAGATGCACGGGGATGACCCGGCGGGTGCGGGCCAGTTCACGGAACTCCGTCAGGGAGGGGCTGATGACACCTAGATCTTGCATGAAATGTTTGGCTTTCTTGACTCAAGCGGACGGATTAAGCAACTTCTTGCGGGGCTAGTTGGGCGGCGGGGCTAGTTGCGCTCGCCAACCACGGCTTGCAGCCCGCGGCCATCAAAGCAGGTGCGTGTGCCGGTGTGGCAGGCGGCGCCCACCTGATCCACGGTGATGAGGAGCGCGTCGCCGTCACAGTCCAGCGCTACAGACTTCACATATTGGACATGCCCGGAGGTATCGCCCTTGCGCCAGTATTCCTGCCGTGAACGGGAGTAGAAGGTGACGCGGCCAGAGGTCAGGGTGCGGCGCAATGCCTCGTTGTCCATCCAGCCAAGCATCAACACTTCCTGGCTGTCGAACTGCTGGATGATGGCGGCAACTAGGCCGGCTCCATCATGCTTGAGCAAGGCGGCGACTTCTGCCGACAATTCTGCACCCGTTTCAGGCATGGGCGCGGCGGACGAGGACTGGGGATCTGGACTTTGCTGCATCACAGCCAATTCTAGTGCCTCAAACCCTTGACAAAGGTCATTGCTGGACGGCTTCACGGCGGGTGGCGCGCGGTGGCGCGCAGCCGCTGCCGGAAGTTCTCGGTGCGGCGTGGCCATTTATGAATGTGGGAGCCATATTGCGGCGGTTCAGAATGCCATCCGGGGCCAATACATGCTAATTTCACAAGTGATGCAATTTGTAGAACCATCCCGCGAAGTACTTGCCGAGACCCTGCTGGCCGCTGGTCCGGGAGCACCTACGCTCTGTGAAGGATGGCTAACCCAGGATTTGGCCGCTCACCTCTACCTGCGCGAACACAATCCGCGCGTTGGGCTTGGCTTGGTCCTCAAGCCTTGGCGGAAGGCAACGGAGCGGGCCACTGCAGAGTTGGCTGACAGATCCAAGACTCCTGAAACGTTTGCTGCCCTCGTGGAGAAGTTCAGAGCAGGCCCACCAAAGTTGTCACCCTTTGCGCTGAAGTCAGTGGACCAGGTCGCCAACCTGACCGAATTCTTCATCCATACTGAAGACGTCCGCCGCGCCTCGGACCGCTGGGCCCCGCGGACCCTGGACCCGGGCTATTCGGAGGTGCTCTGGGCGGAATTGCTCAAGCGCGCAGCCTTAATGTACCGCGGCGTGGATCTGGGTATTGTGCTGGTGAACCCGGCAGGCCCTCGCCATGTTGCCAAGCGCGCGCCGGTTTCGGTGGCTATTATTGGCGATCCCGGCGAACTCTTGATGCATGCCAACGGCCGCACCGGCCACGCTCTTGTCACCTTCGAAGGCCAGCCGGACGCCGTCGCACTTCTGCGCACCGCCGACGTGGGACTCTAGCGCCGCTTCAACCACGGCCGGGCCAAGAGTCGCCGAGTCCAAAATTACGGAAGCGTTAGCGAACCTCGTACCCCGCGGCGCGAATCGCGGCCTTGACATCAGCAATGGCGCTGTCCGGTCCGAAGTGGAACACTGACGCGGCCAGCACAGCGTTGGCACCCGCGGCGACGGCCGGAGGGAAATGCTCCGGCTTACCCGCACCGCCTGAGGCAATGATGGGGATGTGCACGGCCGCGCGGACCAAACGAATCAGCTCCAGATCGAAGCCCTCCTTGGTACCATCGGCGTCGATCGAGTTCAGCAGGATCTCCCCCACGCCCCGATCGGCAGCCTCCTTGGCCCACTCGATCGCGTCCATTCCTGTGCCCTTGCGCCCACCATGAGTGGTCACCTCAAAGCCCGACGGCGTGATCCCGCCCTGGGTGCGCCGCGCGTCAACGCTGAGTACCAGAACCTGTGAACCAAAACGGTGGGTGATCTCATCAATGACGGCCGGACGGGCAATCGCCGCAGTGTTGATGGACGCCTTGTCCGCGCCATAGCGCAGGAGCTTATCGACGTCGGACACCTCACGGACACCGCCACCCACCGTGAGGGGGATGAAGATCTGCTCGGCAGCACGGGAAACAACATCAAAGGTGGTCTCCCTGTTGCCGGAGGAAGCGGTGACGTCAAGGAACGTCAGCTCATCCGCCCCCGCGCGGTCGTACCGCTGTGCGAGCTCAACGGGATCTCCGGCGTCGCGCAGGTTTTGGAACTTGACGCCCTTGACCACGCGGCCGGCGTCAACGTCCAGGCAAGGGATGACTCGGATGGCAACACTCATGGCATGTACCTTCTGTGACTGAAGTTATGGGACGGCGCTGGGAGTGGATTAGATCCGGCAGGCGTGGATGTTACTGACCAGGATGGCGCGGGCGCCCAGATCGTAGAGTTCGTCCATGATGCGGTTGGTGTCCTTGGCCAAAACCATGGACCGCACGGCAACCCAGTCAGTGTCGCGCAAGGGCGATACGGTGGGTGATTCCAAACCGGGAGTCAACGCCGTGGCACGGTCCAGAACCGTCTTGGGGGCATCGTAGTCAAGGAGCACGTATTGGCGTGCAACCAAGACGCTGTGCAGGCGGCGGATCAGAACTTCCAGGCCGGGAGGCGGGGTGACGCCGCGGCGGCCAATGAGTAGCGCCTCGGAGCTCAGGATGGGCTCACCGAAGATTTCCATGCCGGCGGCCTTGAGGGTGCTGCCGGTCTCTACGACGTCAGCAATGGCATCGGCAACGCCCAAGCGCACCGAAGATTCTACGGCGCCGTCGAGGCGGACCACCGAAGCGTTGATGCCCAGCTCGGCCAGGTATTCACGCAACAGGCCGTCGTAGCTGGTAGCAAGACGCTTACCTTCAAGCTCGGCTGCGCTAGCAAAGTCGCCGACGGGGCCGGCAAAGCGGAATGTGGACTTGGCAAAGCCCAAGGGCAATAGCTCCTCGGCATCAACCTGAGCGTCCATGAGCAGGTCCCGGCCGGTGATGCCAACATCCAAGGTGCCTGCGCCAACATAAACGGCAATGTCGCGGGGACGGAGGAAGAAGAATTCAACGTTGTTCTCGGGGTCAACCATGACCAGTTCGCGGGAGTCGCGGCGCTGACGGTAGCCAGCCTCCGCCAACATCGCTGAAGCGGCTTCGGACAGGGCACCCTTGTTGGGGACGGCAACACGCAGCATGTAAATCAATTCTTTCAGGTAGTTTCAAGCGAAAAGGTTGTTGGCAAGGTTTTCAATGCCTTATTGCTTCATTCAGGGGTCGGTTACAGCAGCCACGGCATGTGGCTAGAGATGCTTGTAAACGTCCTGAAGGGTCAACCCTTTAGCGATCATCATGACCTGCAGGTGGTAGAACAGCTGGGAAATCTCCTCAGCGCAGTCAGCTTCCGATTCATACTCGGCAGCCATCCACACCTCGGCGGCTTCCTCAACCACTTTCTTGCCGATACCGTGGACGCCGGAATCAAGTTCGGCGACGGTACGGGAGCCAGCGGGCCGGGCTGCGGCTTTCGCACTGAGCTCATCAAAAAGGGATTCGAAGGTCTTCACGCAGTCCACCTTACTGGGTTTGGCTCGGGTTCGCGGATTTTGAGACGGCCGGAGTCCAGCATGCGGACAGCTTGAGGGCGCCCGCGCCTGTCAAGGTCCGGCTGCGGGGCGTCGGCACTTCGCTGATGCGCAGAACCCGCGGCATGTTCGGCGCATAAACACTCCTGCGTAGAACCGAGTCCCAGTTTGGCGCATAATCTCACAGAGCCGGCCAGCCACTGAACTTATGCGTAGAACCCAGTCCCAGTTTGGTGCATAAACACTCCTGCGGTTTGCCGCACTGAAGCCGCGCGCCATTAAGCGGTAACGGTGCGCCACTCCAGGAGTGGCGCACCGTTCTTACATAACCGGACGCAGCTTCAAAGTGCCGGGGCCAGCTAAACGCCCAGATCTGCCAGCGTCAACGCGGTGGCCAGCGCGGCCGTGACGGCTTCATGCCCCTTGTCCTCCACCGAGCCGGGCAACCCGGCGCGGGCAATACCCTGCTCCTCGGTATCGCAAGTCAACACGCCGAAGCCCACCGGCACGCCCGTGCGCGTGCTGACGTCGGTCAACCCCAAAGTTGCCGCCTGGCACACGTACTCAAAGTGCGGCGTACCGCCACGGATGACCACGCCCAGGGCCACGACGGCGTCAAACTTCGGCGCCAGCCGGACAGCCGCAACGGGCAGTTCGAAGCTGCCGGGGACCCGGACCACCACCGGGTTTTCAATACCCGCATCGGCCGCGCCTCGCAAGGCACCTGCCAACAATCCGTCCATAATTTCCGTGTGCCAGCTGGCGGCAATGATGGCTAGCTTCAGCCCTGCCGCCTGTGACTTTTCTGCCGGGTCAAATCCAATAACAGGTGCTCCGTGGCCGCTCATACTGTGGGTCCTTCCGTTGTGTCACTGATGGTGTGGGTAACTGCTGCGCTATGAGAAGCGCTTGAATCACCCAGCGTGAGCGCATGGTGCATGCGGTCCCGCTTGGTCTCTAGATAGCGAAGGTTTTCCGTCCGGGCCAGGATCAACGCCGGCACCATGGCCACCACCTCGATGCCGCGGCTCGCCAGATCAGCTTCCTTCAGGGGATTGTTGCTCAGCAGTGCAATGCGGGTGAGCCCCAAGGCAGCAAGGATGCCCGCCGCCGCCGAGTAGTCGCGCGCGTCAACAGGCAAGCCCAGCTGCTCGTTGGCTTCCACCGTGTCGGCGCCGGATTCCTGCAAGCTGTAGGCACGGATCTTGTTGGCGAGCCCAATCCCCCGCCCCTCATGTCCGCGCAAGTACACTAGAGTGCCGCCGCGACGATGAATTTCTTCCAGAGCGTGGTCAAGTTGTTCGCCGCAATCGCAACGATAGGAGCCAAACACGTCTCCCGTGAGGCATTCCGAATGCAGCCGCACCAGAGGTACGACGGCGTCTGCCGAACCGGTGTAGCCTAGCTCATCTGCCGCTGGCTCACCTGAAGCAGCTTCGCCCGGTGCGCTGAGGCTCAGGTGCTCGGCGCCCGTGCCTGCATCAATCCATGCTTGCACGGAGAACGTGCCAAAGCGGGTTGGCAGGGCAACCACCGGCCCGCCGGTGACTAGGCATTCCTCAGACATGGTCACCCTCAGCGGTTTCGAGAGCAGCTGCACCCGGAACAGCAGCGCCCGGAGCAGCAGTGTCCAGAGCCGCCAGATAAGACACCAGATCAGCAATGGAAATCAAGACCAGAGAGTGCTCGTCGGCAAATTGACGCAGACCCTGCAGGCGCACCATTTCACCGCTGTCATCGACCACTTCAGCAATGACACCCACGGGCTCGCAGCCTGCCAGTTTGCACAGGTCCACGGCCGCTTCCGTATGCCCAGGGCGCTGGCGCACTCCCCCAGCAACTGCCCGCAGTGGGAAGATGTGGCCGGGGCGCGTGATGGAGACCGGTGTGGACAACGGGTCTGCCAAGACGCGCGCCGTCAGTGACCTGTCAGTGGCGCTGATGCCCGTTGACATGCCGTGCGCCGCATCGCAGCTGACGGTGTAGGCGGTGCCTTTGGCGTCCTGATTGACCGCAACCATGGGTGGGAGGGCCAAGCGGTCCGCATGGCGCTCATCCATGGGAATGCAAATGACGCCGGAGCTGTAACGAATGGTCCAGCCCATCAGTGCGGGGGTGCTGTGCTGGGCGGCGAAGATGATATCGCCTTCGTTTTCCCGGTCCTCGTCATCCACCACCAGCACGGCTTCACCACGGGCCATTGCCGCAATAGCGAGTGGAACCGGATCCAGAATAGTACTCATGACGCACCTTCTGTGGACGTCGGGGCCTGGACCGGAGCTTGGGAATCGGCCACCCCGCGGAACTCCAGCAGCCGGGCCGTGTACTTGGCCAGCACGTCAACTTCCAAGTTGACGGCACCGCCGGGAACCTTCTCGCCCAAGCCGGTGTTGGCCAGTGTGACCGGAATCAGCCCGACTTCAAACCACTGTTCGGGTTCGGTGGCAGGACTCACTGCCGTCACTGTCAGGGAAACACCATCAATAGCAATGGAGCCCTTCTCGGCAACATAACGGGAGAGTTCTGCCGGGATCGAGAAACGCAAACGCTCCCAGTTGCCCAGATCTTCTCGCTCCAGCAGTGCACCGGTGCCATCTACGTGGCCTTGGACCACATGCCCGTCGAGCCGTCCGCCAGCAGGCACGCAGCGTTCGAGGTTGACCACATCTCCCGTAGCAAGACCGCCGGTGGTGGTCCGTGTCAGCGTCTCACCCATGACATCCATCTCGATGGTGTCCCCTACCAGTCGGGTGGCGGTCAGGCACACGCCGTTGACGGCCAGCGATCCGCCCAGTTCCAGGCCGTCCAGCTGCGCGCCGGCCTCGAGAACCAATACTGCGCTGCCGTCTTCGGGAGCGCCCTTCAAGGCGAGGACTGTGCCTCGGCCCGCAATAATTCCAGTGAACATGTCAGCTTCCTTGCTCGCTGGCGGGCACCTTGGCCGGCATCAGCGTCAATTTCAGGTCCGGACCCAGTAGTTCTACGGGTCCGGTTGTGGTGGCATCCCATTCCCAGCGCTGCGCCTGCTCCAGCGTGCCGACTCCGAGGTCGGTGAGGGCGGGAATGCCTGATCCCAGAAGGGTTGGTGCGAGGTAGACCACTAGCTCATCCACCAGCCCTTGGGCGAGGAACGCGGCGTTGATGATCGCGCCACCTTCGATCATGAGGTGGCCCACCCCGCGTCCGTGGAGTTCACGGACGACGGCGGCCGGATCGTGAGTGTGCAGGGCCAGGAAGTCGTCATCGCCTAAGCGGTCCGGGCTACTTGGGGTGCCTTGGACACCTCTCACGGCGGCGTCCGCCGGAATCTCACGCATGCCCATGACCACTCGGAGCGGCTGTTGCGCCGCGTCTGAGCCATCGGCTGCTCGTGCTGTCAGGCGCGGGTTATCGGCCATGACGGTTCCGGTGCCCACCACAATGGCATCCACCCGGGCTCGCAATTCGTGCGAGTCCTGGCGGGAAGCCTGCGAGGTGATCCACTGGCTGGTGCCGTCAACGGCGGCGATCCGGCCGTCAACGGTCTGAGCGAGCCGGGCCGTAATGAACGGACGGTTTTCGCGGACAGCCACAAACCAGCGTCGGTTGAGATCCTCTGCTTCTGCGGCCATGAGGCCCATGCGCACGTTGATGCCTTCGTTGCGGAGGATTTGCGCCCCACCGGCAGCCGGCATGTGCGGGTCCGCTACTGCGTAAACAACGTTGCCGATCCCAGCATCCAAAATAGCCTGTGTACACGGACCGGTGCGGCCAACGTGACTGCACGGTTCCAGGGTCACGATGAGCGTTGCAGCAGAGAGGTCACGCTTGACGCCCGTTCCAAGCAGCCGGTTGATGACGTCAGCTTCGGCATGGGCTGTACCGGCGCCACGGTGATGGCCAATGGCCAAAAACGTTCCGTCGGCGTCAATGATGACAGCACCCACCAGCGGGTTGGAGCTGCGCACGCCTTGACGGGCTGCGGAGAGCGCCGTTTCCATGCCCAGAATCTCCGCGGAGGTGAAGTGTTCGGGCTCATTCTTGAAGGAAACATCGTCTATTGTGCCGAAGTTCATTTTTTGGCCTCTCTCTTGCTCGCCGTGTTGCTCACAGTAATGTCAGGGAACGTTGCGTCAACTGACACCTTCCGGGCTACGGCATCGGTGGTGCGCCGCACCCTCCACCATACGAAGAAACCAACCAAAGTGAATGCACCGTAGAAGACATACATGAATGCGGAGGCGTAATATCCGGCACTGAACAGTAGCGGCACGCCCACCAGATCCACGGCCACCCAGATCAGCCAGAACTCAACCCAGCCCTTGGCCATGCCGTAAGTGGCCAACAGCGAACCCATGAAGATCCAAGCGTCGGCCCACACCGGTTCGTAAGAACCGAGTGCCGTGAAGATGGGGGTGAGGATGGCCGTGCCACCTACCATGGCGGCAACCAGGAGCAACCGTACCCGGGCTCCAGCCCAGCGAGGCTCGACGGCGTCGCCTACGTGAGTGCCGTCGTCGTTCTTCTGGTGGCGCGTCTGATTCCAGCGCTGCCAGCCGTAAATAGAGACGGCGATGAACATGATTTGGCGGCCAGCTTGGCCCAACAGATTCACGTGGTCGGCCGAGCCGAAGACCGAGCCCATGAAGACGGTGAAGAGCAGTGCGTTGCCGATGATGCCCACCGGCCAAGCCCAGATTTTACGGCGCATACCGCCGAGGGCGCTGGCGAGCCCAAAAAGGTTTCCTATGACTTCTCGCCACAGCAGGAATCCGCCGCCGGCGAATTCAAGTTTGGCGTCAAAGAGCCATCGCAGAAAGTCCATCGTTACCTTGCCCTTTCGAGACCGCGATGGCTCCGGGGGTAACGTACAGAAAAGGCGCACAGGGTACAAGGATGCCGGTGGATAGCATGCCTCCACCACACCCCTGACCTGACGGCCAAGACTGTATCGTGCTTCTCCCATCCAGACTTTAACTGTCGGTTCCGGAATTTCACCAGATCAACCGTGCGCTGCCTGGCTGTTTCCAGCTGACTGCGCGCGGGTCGCGGACTATAACCGCCGGTTCGGAATTACACCGACCCCGGAGCACGTGATACTGCATTTGCGCACCCGCGGTTGCGGGCGACTTTTTCTTATTATGACACCTTTTTAGGTGCCAAGCTTCATGGATAGACAAGTGCGGGCGCACCGGGTTTATTCCCGGTGCGCCCGCACTCGTTGCAGCAGAGTGTTAGCCGAAGGCCAGCTGGCCCTTGGCGCGCAGAGACTCGATGGCCTCCGCAGGCGATGCCTTGCCATACACGGCGGAGCCGGCGACGAACACGTTAGCGCCAGCCTCGGCTGCGCGGGTGATGGTTTCCTCGGTGATACCGCCGTCAACCTGGATGGCCACATTAACGCCGCTGCCCTCAATGGCCGCCCGGGCGCGCCGAATCTTGGGCAACGTCACGTCCAAAAATGCCTGCCCACCAAAGCCAGGCTCCACAGTCATGATGAGCAGCATGTCCAGCTCTTCGAGCATGTCCAAATAAGGTTCGACGGCGGTTGCCGGGCGCAGCGCCATGCCCGCCTTCGCTCCCCTGGCCCGCAGTTCCCGAGCCAGTTTGATGGGGGCATCGGATGCCTCGACATGGAACGTAACAGAGTCCAAGCCGGCATCGGCATAGAGCGGCGCCCAGCGGTCCACCTCGGCGATCATCAGGTGCGCATCCAACGGCACGGGGCTGACCTGCTGAATCCGTTCCACCACGGGCAGGCCGATGGTCAGGTTCGGCACAAAGCGGTTATCCATGACGTCAACGTGAACGGCGTCGGCGTTGGAGATCCGGGCGAGTTCAGCTTGGAGATTGACAAAGTCGGCGGACAGGATGCTGGGATTGATGCAGCATGCAAGGGGTGGGCGGCTCACGGACATTACCTCATCTATTCTGCGGGGATTATTGAACGGGTGGCGGGATTGCTAGTTCTTGCGGATCAGCGCCAAGAACATGGCATCGCTCTGGTGAATGTGAGGCCACAGCTGAGCCATCATCCGGTGCCCGGGGACGGCGGACGTAGTGTTGCCGGCTTCCACAGATCCACTGATGCTGACAGCGTCAAGGGCGGCACCGGCATCGATCAGTTCCAGCTCCGGGCGCTTACGCATGGCGTCTTCCACCACGGCGATGGTCTCGGCAATATGGGGAGAACAGGTCACGTAGGCCACCACTCCCCCTGGTTTGACAGCGTCCAGGGCCGAGGTGAGCAGCTCCCGCTGCAGCGGGCCCAGCTCGGTGACATCGGAGAGCTTCCGGCGCCAGCGCGACTCCGGCCGGCGGCGCAGGGCGCCAAGGCCGGTGCACGGGGCATCGACCAGAATTCGGTCAAAGGCATTGGGATGTTCCTTGCCAATGTCACGGCCATCGCCGGTGCGCACTGTCCAGCTGTTCTGCGGAACGGCTGCCAATGCCTGCGAGACGAGTTTGGCGCGGTGCGGAGCCGGCTCGTTGGCCAGCAACCACGCATCCTGCTCGGCGGCGAGAGCAGCCAGCAGGGCTGCCTTGCCACCGGGGCCGGCGCACAGATCGAGCCAACGCTCCTCGCCGTCGGCCTTTTCGGATGAAATCATCACGGCCGCCAAGGCGCGGGCCACCAGCTGGGAGCCGGCATCCTGCACGCGGACGGTGCCATCGCGGACGCTATCCAGGCGGCCCAGATCGCCACCGGATGAGAGCGCGGAATCGGCCACGAGCTCGCCCGGGGTGAAGCCGGCGTCGAAGGCTTCGGAGAGATCGCCCAGACCCGGCAAAGCCACGAGATTGACCACGGGGGCGGCGTTGTCGGCTTCCAGCAGGGCCGTGATCTCGGAGACGTCGCGGCCATGAGCCACCAGTGCTTGGCGCATCGCGCGGACAATCCACTCGGGGTGAGCGTGCTCGATGGAGGCGATCTTGACCTCGTCGCTCATACCTTCGGTGAGCTGCTCGATCCACTGTGGCAGTTCCTTGGCGGCAACCTTGCGCAGTACGGCGTTGACCAGGCCTGACGGTCCGGCGCCAATGACGGCGCGGGCCAATCCAACGGTCTGGTCCAGGGCGGCGTGGGTGGGCACGCGCATGGCCATGAGCTGGTGGGCGCCAATGCGCAGCGCGTCTAGGATGGCAGGGTCCAGCTCGCTGAGTGGACGGTCAACGCAGGTAGCCAAAATGGCGTCGTAGGTGCCTTGGGCGCGCAGGGCACCGTAGGTCAGTTCGGTGGCGAAACCGGCGTCGCGGCGGTCCAATCCGTGCTTGCGGATGCGGGCCGGCAGCACCAGGTTGGCGTACGCGTCATCGGCTGAGACGGCGCGGAGCACCTCGAAGGCCACCAACCGTGCGGGGTCGGCTACGCGAGTGCGCTGGCCAGGTGAGGTCTCTGTCCTGTTGCGGCCGGTGCTGCGGTTACGTTCGCGCCCCGAATCATCACGACGCCGGACACCCCCGCCTTGGCTGTTGCTCTGGCCGTGACCGGAGGGTCCACCACCGCTTTGGCTGCTCTGGTGGCTGGAACGCCCGCCTTGCTCGCTGGTCATTCAAACACCACATCTTCCTTGTTGCCCAGGCCGCGGGCCCAGTCTGTTGCCTTCATAAGTTTTTTGCCTGCAGGTTGCACGTCAACGAGTTCCACCGCGTGCGATCCGGTGCCCACCAAGACGTTTTTCCCGGTGACAAGTAGCTGCCCGGGGGCCAGATCACTCACGTCCGAACGCATCAGCACCGGCCCGAGTTTGAAACGCTGTCCGGCCAGCATGGTCCATGCTCCGGGTTCGCTGGTGACGCCCCGGATGCGGCGGTTGATGGCCAAGGCGGGTTCGCCCCAGGCCACGTGTCCGTCTTCGAGTGTGAGCTTGGGGGCCAGCGTGATCTCACCCTGTTGGGGAACTCCGCTCAGGGCTCCGGCGCCGAGGCCGTCGATGGTTTGCGCCAACAGGATTGCTCCGCTGTGCGAGAGCCGGTCCAGCAAGGCGGCGCTGGTGTCCGTAGGCCGAATCGATTCGGTCATGGTGCCGTAGACAGGGCCGGTGTCCAGTCCCTTTTCGAGCAGGAACGTGGAGGCGCCGGTGATCTGATCGCCATTGATGACGGAGTGTTGCACGGGTGCCGCGCCGCGCCAGGCCGGCAGGAGTGAGAAGTGCAGGTTGATCCAGCCGTGGGTGGGCAGGGTCAGCGCGGATGCTGGGATCAAGGCGCCGTAGGCAACAATGGCGGCCACCTCAGGTGCGGCGGCGGCGATGGCCGCGGCAGCCTCGGCGTCGATCTTGTCTGCCTTAATGACGGGTAGGCCCAGTTCCTGTGCGCGGGCGGCCACGGGCGACGGCGTCATGACCCTTTTGCGGCCCAGCGGCGCGTCCGGGCGCGTCAGGACGGCGACAATCTCATGCCCTGCCTCACGCAGGATTTCCAGGGACGGTAACGCTACGGCGGGGGTTCCGGCAAAGAGGACCCTCATTGGGCGGCCCCAGCGCCAGCAGCAAAGGAGCCACCAAAGGCGGAGCCCACGGTCTTGGCGCGCTTGGCAACGGTTTCATCAGTGACCTCGTGGTAGTTGGCCGTGCGAATGGCCCGGAGCGCATCTTTGCGGTCCTCGCCTTCGAGGCGGTCTACATACAGTTTGCCGTCGAGGTGATCTGTTTCGTGCTGGAAACATTTGGCCAAGGTGCCGGTGGCTTCCATATCCAGAGGCTTACCGTGCAGGTCCACACCGGTGATGCGCACCCAGCGGTGGCGAGCAACGGTGTAGCCAAGCCCGGGCACGGAGAGGCAACCTTCGGGCTCACCGGGGGCAAAATCGTCGCTGGCCACCAGCACAGGATTGATGATGTGCCCATCATGGCCATCCACGTTGTACGTGAAGATGCGCTTGTTGACGCCAATCTGGGGTGCAGCCAGGCCGGCACCGCGCACATCACGCATGGTCTGGTGCATGTCATCAATCAGTTTGGCCAGCTCAGGGCCAAATTCGCTCACTTCCTCGGCAACTGTTCTCAGGACAGGGTCGCCGATGATGCGAATGCTCAGGATGGCCATGGGAGGGCACCTCACTTTGGAATTGACGCAGGCCGAATCAGGCCTATGGAACTGCATTGGGACAAGTCTAGTTGGCGGTTACTGCCCGGGAGGCGCAATATCGAGCAAAGGAGTGCCCGCTTCCGCCGCTTCCAATGAGGTTTGCCACACTCGCCGCAATGAAGCGAACTTGAACCAGTGTGCTTTGAGAACCTGCGGGTTGGCCTGCAGCGTGCGGACTTCTGTTTCGCCAATGGCCACTCCGAGCAGGATGGGGTCTTGACCGTATTTCCACGCTTCCCAGGTGCCGGCGGCTTCATCCACAATGGACTCTTCGGCCTTCATGCCGGCCACCAGCTGCATGACCACCTTGGCATCTAGACTCTTGACCTGACCATTGCGGTCGGTGCCCTTGGTCTTGTAATCGATGATGCACAGGCGTCCGCCAATGGTCGCCACGAGGTCCAAGGTCCCGGCATAGCCCAGAGTTTCATTCCATACGGTGATTTCCGGGCGCAACGGCTGGACTTTGTATTCACTCCACCAGTGATCAAAGCGCAGCGCAAAGTTATCCTCGCCGTTTTCGGCCAGCGCCTCCTTGGCCTCGACCAGCTGGTGGGGCATATCCAAGGCGCGCAGGGCCACTTGTTCACAGTAGTTATGAACGCGGTCGCCACGGGCCGCGGCGGCATCGCGGAACTGTTCAGCAGCGTTGGAGCTGTCCCGAACCACAGTGCGCAATTGGCCCGGATTTCCCACCGCGGAGCTCAGATCGGGGTGTTTGGAGACCGCTGTTGCCGCCATGTAGCCAATCCATCCGTCCAGGGAGGTGGACTGCTGCCCAATAACTGTGGTGATGGAGGGGACCTTGGGCGGGTCCTGCAGGGAACGGGCGTACATACGCCCTAATTCTGTGCTGTGTGCCAAAGCTGGAGCTGTCATGCCTCTACTATTCCACTTCCGTCCCACACCGCGACGACTCTGGGACGCGGGCTGTGGACAAGTTGTTCCAGGACTCAAACTAGTGAGAAATGAAAAATGCCGGAACCCTAAGGATTCCGGCATTTTTCGCTCTTGGAGTGGTCGACGAGATTCGAACTCGCGACATCCACCTTGGCAAGGTGGTGCTCTACCAGCTGAGCTACGACCACAGGTACTACATACTTCATACATCGAATGAACGCTGGAGTTCATTCGTGGGCGATACTGGGTTCGAACCAGTGACCTCTTCCGTGTCAGGGAAGCGCGCTACCGCTGCGCCAATCGCCCATAGTTTTCATTTCCATGAAACTTTGGTCTCTTGCATGGAACTGCCGGAACCGTAAAAGATTCCGGCAGTCACACACAACAATCCGAGTGGTCGACGAGATTCGAACTCGCGACATCCACCTTGGCAAGGTGGTGCTCTACCAGCTGAGCTACGACCACATTTACTACATACAACAAATGAACGCTGGAGTTCATTCGTGGGCGATACTGGGTTCGAACCAGTGACCTCTTCCGTGTCAGGGAAGCGCGCTACCGCTGCGCCAATCGCCCAAGGCATCCCGCTGTACTATACAGCAACATACTCTGGATCAGCCATGGAGGTGGGAACGGGATTCGAACCCGTGTGCACGGATTTGCAGTCCGTTGCCTCGCCTCTCGGCCACCCCACCGTGAATACTGAACGTTGTCATGCGAGTGGTCGACGAGATTCGAACTCGCGACATCCACCTTGGCAAGGTGGTGCTCTACCAGCTGAGCTACGACCACATGAGCTTCATTTCCGTCCCTCGGCGTTTCCGCTTCGGTAGTCCGTGTTGCTGCGGTGAAAACATTACATGAGCAGAATCCCAAACACCAAATCGAACACTCCCCCGAACCTGGTTGAGCAGCATAAAACGTCGTGGTTCGTTGAATTGGCGCGGATTTCGCCTGCATTATTCGAATTACAAGGGTGTCATTTGGGGCTCATTCTGACCGATTTTGGCTCATTTTGGGCCTTTCTGGAAGAAATTGAGCCTGAGGCCCTCGTCACATCGCGGCTCCTTTTGCGCAGCTTCCACGTCTCCTTCGTTCAGGCGCCAGTCTCCTGAAGTACGACGCCGGCCACTCCCCTGCCGTCGATCCGCCCGGATTGCCGCGGCCCAGGGTGGGAAACGAGACGTCCTGGCTACGCATCGCCAACTCAGCCGAGTCATGATTCCCACGGCCACAGCGGCAGTCCTATGCTTCATTGCCGAACTGGCTGGAGGCGCACTCGGTGGCCTGGCCGCCGTCGCCCCTTATTCGAAGACAGCGATTATGAGTAGGGGAAAGTTTGAGCTATTGTTTTCAACGCACCAACCAACACACACCCAACGGGTACGTGTACTGGATTGGGCGATTGGCGCAGTGGTAGCGCGTTCCGTTCACACCGGAGAGGTCGCTGGTTCGAACCCAGTATCGCCCACCAAGTAAAAAGCCCTTCTGACCAGCACAAACGCTGGCCGGAGGGGCTTTTTCGTGCCCTATTGCGAGGTGTGAATCAGGCGGCGTACCGTAGCGGTCCCGCCGCTCACGCCGACTAGGATCTGGTGCATGACTGAAAAAATAGCAACCCGCCCCGGAATGAAACTGATGCTGATAGGCGGCTCGATCATGCTGTTGGGGCTTGCCGGACTCATGGCAACCCCTCTTGTTCCTGGCAGTTCAGAGAATACCGCCGTGCTCATGGTGCTGCTTCTGGCGGTTGTGGGCGGCGGGGCTGTCTGCCTGATCGGCACCATCAAGCGCCTCATCCACACGTTCAAGAGCAACAGCTTCTTGGGAACCCGGCTCAAAGACTGAGTCCATCATCCGAGGCTGCCTCCGCCAGTCACACCGAGCCACCGAGCCACCGAGCCACCGAGCCACCGAGCCACCGAGCCACCGAGCCCAGAATCCCACCTTTGGGCCCCGTACCTGCCTCGAGTGTCCACTTAACGTACGCTTTCGGGCCAGAAACGGCTCCAAACGTACATTAAGTGGACACTCGAGGTGATTAACGGCGGCAAATCGACCCGTAGCCTGCCCTGATCGTGTCAGCTGTCGGCAAAACTGCCGGAAATATCGTTGACAACGTGAGCGCAGACACTAGGCTAAGAAAAGTTGGGGCGCCAATGGCCCCAGGAGCGAAGGGAGGTGCCTGTTGTCTATTTTTGACGATATCAAGGGCAAGGCCGAAGGACTGATCAACGGCAACGAAGATGCCATCAAGGGTGGCATCGAGAAGGCCGGGGACTTTGTTGACGGGAAGACCGGCGACAAGTTCAAGGATCAGGTGGACGGAGTCCAGCAAGCCGCGTCGAACTTTATCGATGGCGCAGGCAAGTAGTCTGACCCCTTCGCCCTGTTGAATGGCGTCAAAGAAGGCCCCGGTACCGTCGAGAGACGGCACCGGGGCCTTTCGCGTTTCCCAGATGGATACAGGGAGCCGCGTTAGCCGACAGGCTGACGGTCTCCGATTTCCTGGGCCTCACGGGCCAGGGCTGTCAGACGCGAGACGGCGCGGAAGTACTTCTTCTGGTAGCCACCTGTCATCATTTCAGGGGTGAACAGCTGATCCAAGGGAACACCGCTGGCCAGGATCGGCACATCCTTGTCGTACAGCCGGTCGGCCAGCACCACAAAGCGCAGAGCCACCGATTGTTCGGTGATGGTGTGGACGTTGCGCCACACCGCAGCGTCGATGTCGGAGAGCATCTGCCGGTAGCGAGAGGGGTGCACTCCTGCCAGGTGGTCCACCAGGACACTGAAATCATCAACGGCCACCGTGCTCCCGGCGAAGTCCCGGCGCATTCGCGCATCGAGGTCGCTGTTGGCAACAGGCTCCGGGGGTGTGGGCAGGCCGCGGTGGCGGAAGTCCTCACCATCAATGTGCAGGATCTCAAACTGGTCAGCCAATACCTGGATTTCCCGCTTGAAATCAACGGCAGCAAAACGCCCATCGCCCAAAGAGCCCGGCAGCGTGTTGGAGGTGGCGGCAAGCTTGACGCCGGCGTCGGCCAATTCACGCATGAGGCGTGACATCAAGACGGTGTCCCCCGGGTCATCGAGTTCAAACTCGTCAATGCATACCAGCTTGTAGGAGCTGAGTGCCTCCACGGTCTTGCGGAAAGACAGTGCCCCCACCAGGTTGGTGTACTCCACAAAAGTACCGATGGCTTTAGGGCCCTCAACCTCATGCCACAGCGATGACAAGAGGTGGGTCTTGCCGACGCCGAATCCACCGTCAAGGTAAATTCCGGCACGCCCGGTGCTGTTGGACTTGGCCTTGGCCTTGCCGCCGAACAGTTTCCGCAGTCCGCCACCAGCCGGCTTCTTCGCCGAACTCTTGGCGAATTCCTGCAGCAGCGTCACAGCCTCAGACTGCGAGGGTTGCGAAGGATCCGGACGGTAGCTGCCGAAGGAAACGTCACCAAAACGCGGCGATGGGACGAAGCCCGCCAGCAGTTCATCCACTGAAACCGCTGGGCGGCGAGTGGAAAGTTGCTCAACCTGTACCAAGAAACTTTTCCGATCATCAAGAATTTTTTGAACGGGCCATCAAAGGTAGCCCACACATCACTTCCCTAAGAATACCCACGGCATATTGCGTTGCGTTAACGAAAGGAAGCTTTGGGGGTCTCTGGTGGTTACGCTGATTGAGAGGTTCAGCTGCTGCCCACTCGTGAGGCGGCAGGCCAATCTTCCCCTCACTGCTGGAGGAGGCTGCCTGGAATTCCCGGACGGCACCAGCTATGAGCGTCGACATAAGAGATAGGGGCATCATGCCAGTTGCACTAGAAACAAACGAGAAGTTCGCCGCATACGCCCATCCGGAGCGCTTGGTCTCCACCGAGTGGCTGGCCGAAGCCTTGGCAGACGGCGCAGCAAAGGACGGGCGCATTGTGGTGGTTGAATCCGATGAGGACGTGCTGCTGTACGAGACGGGCCACATCCCGGGTTCTGTCAAGATTGACTGGCACACAGACCTGAACGACGACGTCACCCGCGACTACATTGACGGCGCGGCTTTTGCGCTGCTCGCCCAGGCCAAGGGCATCTCCCGCGATTCCACAGTCATTGTGTACGGTGACAAGTCCAACTGGTGGGCCGCCTACGCGCTCTGGGTCTTCACCCTGTTCGGTCACGAAGATGTTCGCCTGCTTGACGGCGGCCGCGACAAGTGGATTGCCGAAGGCCGCGAGCTCACCACTGACGCCACCGCAGTCACGCCCTCCGCCGAGTACCCGGTCGTAGAGCGCAACGACGCCCCCATCCGCGCTTACAAGGAAGATGTCCTAGCGCACTTGGGCAAGCCGCTCATCGATGTCCGTTCCACCGAGGAATACACTGGCGAACGCACCCACATGCCGGCCTACCCGCAGGAAGGCACGCTGCGTGGCGGTCACATCCCCACGGCCGCCTCCATCCCGTGGGCCCGCGCCGCCGCCGAAGACGGCAGTTACCGCACACGCGAAGAACTCGAAGCACTGTACCTGGGCGAAGCCGGCTTGGTTCCCGGCGATGACGTGGTTGCTTACTGCCGTATCGGCGAGCGTTCCAGCCACACGTGGTTCGCTCTGAAGTACCTGCTGGGCTTCGAGACCGTCCGCAACTACGACGGTTCCTGGACCGAGTGGGGCAACGCCGTTCGCGTCCCCATCGCCGTGGGCACCGAACGTGGCGAACTCCCCAACTCGGCAAACTAACCTCCACGTTTTACACCCAATAGAAAAGAAACGTACGCTTTAGTCGATGACTACTTCACAAGCACTTCCAGCTGCATTGGCCGAGATCGTCAAGGATTTCCAGGAACTGACTGAACGGGACCGGCTGACACTGTTGCTGGACTTCTCCAAGTCACTGCCCCCCTTGCCGGACCGGCTCAAGGATCACCCCGAGCTCCTGGAGCAGGTGATGGAATGCCAGTCGCCGCTGTTTTTGACAGTGGAATCGGAAAAGACGGACGACGGCGAGGTGGTGCGTCTGTTCTTCCAGGCACCTCCAGAGGCCCCCACCACGCGCGGCTTTGCCTCGGTTTTGTTTGAGGGCCTTGACGGTTTGACCGCCGCTGAGATCCTCGCCGTACCGGATGACATGCCCGAACAGTTGGGCCTGACTCGCGCCATTTCGCCCCTGCGCATGCGCGGCATGTCCGCCATGCTCGGTCGAGTCAAGCGCAAGATCAATGGCGGGCTTCGCCCGGCCGCCTAGGCTGTGCCGTCTAGGCTGTGCCGTCTTGGCAGTACTGCCTTGGCTGTGCCGCTGTGGCTTGCGTTGGTGCCACAAGGCCCCGTTTCCCTGACACACTTCAGTCGGGGAGGCGGGGCTTTGTGCTGCGATAATGGATGCCATGGCCAAGAAAAGCACTGCCGCGGGCACCGGCACTCCGGCAACAGTCGCCCTCACCAAATCTGGAATCAGATTTACCGCGCACCCCTATGACCACGATCCCGGCAACACCAATTATGGCATCGAGGCAGCCACGGTTTTGGGGATCGAGCCGGCCCGGGTATTCAAGACCCTCATGACGGATGTGGCAGGAACTCTGGCCGTTGCTATTGTGCCTGTGAATGGGACCCTGGATCTGAAAGCCATGGCTCAAGCTTTGGGTCACAAAAAGGCCGCCATGGCGGACCCCGCTACTGCACAACGCCGCACCGGCTATGTCTTAGGGGGCATCTCCCCCATCGGCCAGCGTCAGCACTCCCCCACCGTGCTGGATGAATCTGCGCTGGACTACGAGACCATTCTGGTCTCCGGTGGCCGCCGCGGCTTTGACATCGAACTGGCACCGACGGATCTGATCACCATCACCAAGGCCGCAACGGCCAAAATCGGTAGCCCTACGCACCCGTAGGAAGCTGTGCTGCCGAGCGCCTCGCTGCGCCCTTAATGGTTAGTAGTGTCCAACGCAACGGTCCTATCCACTCGGCTTGCCTAAACTTCGAGGAAGGCCCATAGGAAGGCCTAACTGCGGGGCAGGCTGTGCCGACCCAAGCGGGGTGCCAGCCAAGTTTCCACAACACTTTCCCACCGCTCCGGGTCCACGTTCCATTCTTTCGTGTGCCGGGCCTTGGAGAACGGCTCAAAGGTCACCATTTCGGGATTCCGCTTGGCCAGTTCTGCGGTGGGCTCATACGGCACAAAGTCATCGTCAATGCTGTGCAGAATGAGTGACGGCGTCCGCAACTCCACGGCTCGGGTCACCCAATCCATGCTCTTGAGATCCACGGGCGCAGCCAAGCCCGTGATCCGCCGCCCCAGCGGGTGCGTGAGCATCACTTCGCCATACTGACCAATGAAGTTCGGGATGCGGTTCAGCTGTGCCTGATGCGCTAGAACATTGACCCAGTTGATGACGGGAGCATCCAGCACGAGTGCCAGCACGTGTTTGCGGTTCCGGGCCACATCCGCAGTTTGCAAGCTGATGGCCCCGCCCATGGAGTTGCCAAACAGCACCACATCCTTGGCGCCGTGGGCAATGGCGTACTCAATAGCCACCTCCACATCGGCCCACTCCGTGACCCCCAACCCATACCGGCCGTCCCGTGCGGCGGGGGCATCGCCGTCGTTCCTGTAAGAAATCAAGAGGGCATTCATACCCAGACGGTGCGCGGTGGGGACCGCGCGCAGACCCTCGCTACGGGTGGCGCCACGGCCGTGCACCATGATGGCCCACGTGGCTCCGGGCGAGGGGGCCGGCAACAGCCAGGCAGGGGCTGGCCCGTCGGGCAGATTCAGGGTCACATCCTCAAACGCCAGCCCCATCTCCTCGGGATGGGCGTAGAGGTTGCCGGACCACCAACCGGCCGTGGCGGTCCGCAGCTCGCCGCCGTGGACGGAGAGGACCTCGCGGGTGACGCTGCCTTCGCGCGGGACGTAAGAGAGTATCCGGCCAATCACCGCGTGGGCGGCACTGTTGTTGAAGAACAGCCCGTAGGTGCCTTCAATAGTGGTATCTGGGGTGGCCTCGAGCACGATCTGCAGTTTGGGACCGTCGGAGATGACGGCCAAGACGGCTACATCGTCAGCGCGCTGCTTCTCCGGAGTCACGATGCGTCGGGCAAAGTAAGCGGCCAGAGCGGATGTTGCCGTCACCACTACGACGGCGGACGCCCCTGCTGCGGCGGCACCGAGGGCACCCCACTTGAGCCAGGGATTGGACTGCTGCGAAGAGGTAGCCATGCCACCATTGTGCCCACTGCCCGGCGGCCCGTCGAGCGGCACACCGGGGACATTCGTAACTTTCTTCGCACAACTTTGAGCCCTGCCATTGTTTATGGTGCATGGACGCCTAAGCTGGTGCAATGAGCGAGACAATCATCATCCTGACCGAAGAACCCCTGACGTCCACGGACGTAGCGAACATCACGAACCTCTATGAACCGGGGGACGATGTGGAGCTGGTGCTGCTGGTGCCGGCGGACACGCATCGGAATCTCTTCGTGGACGTGATCGACCAATTGACCATGCTTGATGTGCCCGGCGCGCTGCGTGAGTTCCGCGAAAAGCCGGATGCTGACACCGTCCAAGCCGAGGCTGCCCAAACCCTTGCCACCTCCTTGGCAGTGCTCGCGGACGCCGGTGTTACGGCCACAGGCGCTGTTGCCGAGGGCGACGCCGTTGCCTCCTTGGTTGCCAAGGTCACCGAGGCTCATGCCCGGCAGGCGGTGGTGGTGACCCGGCCGCATGCCGTGGCCGACACGTTCCGCCAAGACTGGGCCCATCAGGCACAACGCAAGCTGGGGCTGCCCGTTTTGCATTTGTACTCGGATTCGGGATTTATTGGCGACTCCTGAACGTTGGCATGAATATGAACAGTTCTGAGAATTCCGCCGCGCCCACTGCCCCTGCCGTTGTGAAAAGCGATGCGCAGTGGCGTGAAGAACTCACCCCTGCCGAGTATCAAGTGCTGCGCCAGGCCGGCACCGAACGTCCCTTTACCGGCGAGTACTGGGACTCCATGCAGGAAGGCGTGTACGAATGCCGTGCCTGTGGTGCTGAACTTTTCACGTCCAAAGAAAAGTTCTCCTCGCACTGCGGCTGGCCATCCTTCTTTGCCCCCTTGGCAGACGGTTCGGTGCGGTACCTGCACGATAACTCCCTGGGGATGGAACGTATTGAGGTACGCTGCATGTCCTGCGACTCGCACTTGGGTCACTTGTTCAAGGGTGAAGGCTACGACACACCTACGGACGAACGCTTCTGCATTAATTCCGTCTCGATGACTTTGCGCGAGGGCCCACGGGAACTGTCGCCAGAAGCGCCCTAAAGCGACCGAGACCAAGAGTCTCTTATGCTCAGGCGCTTTTTGCATTAGGCTTGCTATTCCATTGCTACGCTCGGATTTCATCTCACCGGTTCTTATCCGGTACCCGACGAGCCAAGGACGCCGGCAATGACCCTCACCATTGACAGCAGCAACGCCTCCAGTACTTTCAACTATGCCGACGTGGCCAACAGCCCTGAGTGGCTGGCCCTGAAAGCGGCTGCCACGGATTTGCAGCAGTTGCAGATCAAGGACGGTTCTGTGCTGGAGGCTGGCGATCATTGTGCCGCAACGGCGCTGATCGCCACCATCACCGCGTCCATGGACGCCCTGGCCCCGCACTTCCCACATGACGCCCGCTATTTGGAGCTGGCCGTGGCCGACTTCAACAAGTGGGTCACTGCGGGCCTGGGCGTCCCTGACTTCCTGGATTCCCTGTTGGCGTTCAACCCCCAGGAGAACCGCATCGACGGGCTGGGGCATTTGGTGGTGTTCCCCATGTACACGCAGAACGGCTCCACTTCCCGCTTCGTGGAGGCCGTGCTGGTGGAAACCCTGTGGCCTGAATTCATTGGCGAGCTGGAAGCTGGCAGCTACTCCAACAAGCTCTTTGTTCCGCTGCGCTTCATTGATTTCACCCCCGGCTACGACAGTAACTCCGCCGTGCTGTTCCCGGAAAGCGTCTCCGTCCGAGAAACCCCCACCTTCACCTGGGGGGCCATTTTCCAAGACCGCGAAGCCGCCCGGTTCCGCCGTGTGGTCCGGGCGGCCGCCGAGGTGACCCGACTGGAATTGCCAGCTGACGCCGTCGAACTTCTGGAGAACCAATCCCTGACGCAGGAAACGTTCATCATGTGGGACCTCATCCATGACCGCACCCACATGCGCGGAGATCTGCCGTTTGACCCGTTCATGATCAAGCAGCGCATGCCGTACTTCCTGTATTCGCTGGAGGAACTGCGCTGCGATCTCACGGCCTACCGGGAATCGGTGGCCGTGGAGGCTGATACGAGCGCCTCCCCCGAGGCACGCAAGCACGCCAAACTGGTCCAATACGCCGTAATTTTTGACAGGATTTTCCGTTTTGCCATCACCGGCACGCGCGTTCGCAACTACGACGGGCTGGGCGGGCAGCTGCTGTTTGCGTGGCTGCACCAGCACCATGTTCTGCACTGGACCGACACCAAATTGACCATTGACTGGGCAGAGGTGCCGGCAGTGGTGATCGCGCTCGGACAAGAGATCGAGGAGCTGTACTGGCGCTCGATCGACCGGCCCAAGCTGGCACATTGGCTGGCCGCCTATGAGCTGGTCTCGGCCACGCTTACCCCGAACCCGGCATCCACCTGGGCGAAGGGTCCTGCGGCTCTGCCCTTGACGGCGCCGCTGCGCGAGATCACCGATCAGGTCATGGACGATGAATTCCCGCTCTCCATGTTCTACGAAGCCTTGGATAAGAAGATGCGTGCCGTCATCGATTCCACTGCGGGCATCACCGGCACCAGCGCCGCTTAGATGAGTAGTGTTAGCAGCATGAACAGTCCTTTGGTAGTGATTGCCGGCGGCAGCAGTGCCGCCGGCGTGGCAGTGGCCCGCGCCCTACTTGGCGACGGCATGCGTGTGCTGAGCGTTGGATCCGACGCCGGACGGATCCAGGCGGCGGCCGAACTAACCCCCGGCGCCGTCCCCCTGGTCTGCAATCTTGCCGATCCCGACGACGTGGCCGATCTGGTGGCCGATATCCACGAGGGCTTTGGGCCCGTTGACGGCCTGATCCATCTTGTGGGCGGTTGGCGAGGCGGGAAGGGGATCACGGGTCAAAGCGATGCCGATTGGGATTTCCTCCACACCACCGTGTTGACCACGCTGCGCACCACGAGCCGGGCGTTCTACGACGACCTCGCGGCCTCACCCGTAGGCCGGCTGGCCATTGTTTCCTCCACCACAGTGACCGACCCGAGCGCCGGTGACGCCAACTACGCCTCGATCAAGGCGGCCGCGGAAACGTGGCTGCGCTCGGTGGCTGCCGGTTTCGCAGCTGGAACCGGTCCCGAGTCGGGAACGGGGCCCCGGGCGGGGTCTGGAACCGGATCAGGGCCAGCCACGAGCACCGGAGCAGGGACAGCGGCCGGTGAAGGGAGCACGGAAGGTGGGGCGGCCGGCGTCGTACTTGTGGTGAAAGCGCTGCTCGATGATGCCATGCGCGCCCGCTTCCCCGAACGTCGCTTCCCTGGATTCACCGACGTCGCCGTGCTCGGCTCGGCTGTGGCGGGCCTATTCGCCACCCCTGGCGCACAGCTCAACGGTGCACGCATTATTCTTGACAGCAACTCATAACCTGAAAGGCATCGTGAACATCGACGCACAATTCCATGACCCCTCTGTGAGCAGTTTCGCCTCAGATAACTACTCCGGCATTCACCCGGAGGTCCTTGAAGCCCTGATCGCGGCCAATGGCGGGCACCAGACGGCGTACGGCGAGGATGTGTACACGGCCCGGCTACGCGAGGAAATGAGCACACTTTTCGGCAAAGAGGTGGATGTGTTCCCCGTGTTCAACGGCACGGGCGCCAATGTGGTGGGGCTGCAGTCGTTGCTGCCGCGCTGGGGTGCTGTGGTGTGCGCGGCCACGGCCCACATCAACAACGATGAAAATGGTGCCCCGGAACGGGTGGGCGGGATGAAACTGCTCAGCGTTCCTACCCCCGATGGCAAACTCACCCCCGAACTGATTGACATGGAAGCTTGGGGTTTCGGTGACGAGCACCGCGCCCAGCCGCTGGCCGTGTCCATCACACAGACCACCGAACTGGGCACCTGCTACACCCCGGATGAAGTGCGCGCCATCTGCGAGCACGCCCATTCCTTGGGTATGAAGGTCCACATGGACGGTGCCCGGTTGGCGAATGCGGCTGCCCACTTAGGTGTTCCGGTGCGCGAATTCACCTCCGATGCCGGCGTGGACGTGCTGTCCTTTGGTGGGACCAAGAACGGCATCATGTTTGGCGAAGTCATTGTGGCGCTGAACCCTACGGCGGCCGACGGCCTCATTTACCTGCGCAAGATGAACATGCAGCTGGCCTCCAAGATGCGCTTCATCTCAGCCCAAGTACTGGCGCTGCTGCGTGATGATCTCTGGCTGCGTTCGGCCGGCCATGCCAACGCCATGGCGGCGAAGCTGCGCGCCGCGGTGGAGGACCTGCCCGGCGTGCAGTGCACCCAGGCCACCGAATCCAACGGAATCTTCGCCATTCTGCCCGAGGGCGTCGCCGACCGGCTGCGTCGGGACTTCAAGTTCTACGACTGGGATCCGGCGGCACGGGAAGTTCGTTGGATGTGTTCCTTCGACACCACCGAAGCGGACATAGATATGTTTGCAGCGGCAGTCCGCAAGGAACTTCAGGACTAGTAGCTGCGCTCCTTTGTCCTGTCTGCAGGTGCTTGCGTTGCACTGCAGTGCTTGAAGTTTCAGTGCTTGAGGGCGCGCCGGACTGGGCCAGCTGGACCCGATCTGGCGCGTCAGAACCGGCCGATCCGGCGCGTCAGAACCGGCTGATCCGGCGCGCCTTCCTCACTTTGACCCCCACCGGTCGTAGCCTGCAGATGTGAGCCCCGATCTCCAGCTACCTGCTGACTTCAAAGAAGCCTTGGCCGGGTTGCGTGCTGCCCCCCATCGCAGTGAGCTGACGCTGACTGAAGTACCGGCTCCTGTCAGGCTTGCCCCTTTTCGCGTAGCTCTTGGTGCGGAAGTCCTCGTAGAGGGAGAGGAACTGGCCACGGGGCGCTTCATCCTTTTGCATGACCCCAACGGCTCCGATCTCTGGGGCGGCACCTTCCGGATTATCACGTACATTCGGGCGCAGCTCGAGCCAGATATTGGCAACGACTCCCTGTTGGGCAACGTTGCCTGGGCGTGGCTGGTGGAATCCCTCGAAGAGCACCGGGCCCAGTACAACAACGCCGGCGGTACTGCCACACGCATCCTCTCGGAATCTTATGGCTCCCTGGCATCTCGCCCGGACGCCATTGACATTGAGTTACGGGCCTCATGGACACCCCAGGGCCGGGACATGAGTGCGCATCTGGATGCCTGGGTGGACATTGTGTGCACCTTTGCAGGCCTGCCACCAGTGCCCGACGGCGTGACCTTGCTGCCACAACGACGCCCAAGAAACAACGGCTAATCACATCGCGGACAGTGTCTGGGCCTACCCCAATCGAGCATTAAAGGGCTTTCCTTCGCCATTCGGTAGACTAAGAGCATCATGACCAATGCAGATTCAAGTACACACAGCCGCGCCAGGGCCAAAATGTCCACAACACATCAGGGCCGCAGGTCCGCCACCCTAGGGCTTGAGGACATCTCTCCCTCCGGTTCGGCAGCCGGCCCAAGCACAGATCTGGCCCCCACTCCACTGACGTCGGTGGTGATTGACGGCGTTCGTCTGGAACTGGGCGATCTGCCTGAGTTAGTGAATCTGGACATGCCCCGCGACGGGATTCCCGCCGTCGTCGATACTGAGCCGGCCTTGAAGCGATGCGCTGCAGCCCTTGAAGCGGGCAGCGGCCCGGCCGCCGTCGATACGGAACGCGCCTCCGGCTTCCGCTACGGCCAACGCGCCATGCTGGTACAGATCCGCCGTGAAGGTGCCGGGACATGGCTTATTGACCCCGAAGCGTTCCCCGACCTGAAGATCATCGACGAGGCCTTGCGCGGCGTCGAATGGATTCTGCACGCCGCCAGCCAGGACCTGCCCTGTCTGGCCGGCGTCGGCATGTGGCCGGACAGGTTGTTTGACACTGAGCTTGCCGCCCGCCTCGCCGGACTTCCTCGCGTAGGACTGGGCGCCGTAGTGGAGTCCCTCTTGGGCTTCCATCTGGCCAAAGAGCATTCCGCCGCTGACTGGTCCACCCGCCCACTTCCCGAACCGTGGCTGCGCTACGCGGCGCTCGATGTCGAAGTCCTGGTGGATCTCGAAGAAGAACTTCTGGCCCTGTTGGAGCAGGAGGGCAAGCTGGATTACGCCGCCCAGGAATTCCAGTACTTGATGGACGCCGGCGTGCCTGCGCCCCGCGTTGACCCGTGGCGGCGCACCTCCGGATCGCACACCATCAGAAACCGCGTCCAGCTGGCCGCTGTTCGCGAGTTGTGGCAGACCCGCGAGAAGCTCGCCGAGCACCGCGATATTGCACCGGGTAGGCTGATCCCTGATTCGGCCATCATTGCCGCCGCCAAGGGCTTGCCCGCCACAGTTCCGGCGCTATTGGCGCTCTCCGGCTTCCATGGCCGCTCAGCCAAGCGCGACGCGCCCAAGTGGCTGCATGCGATCCAGACCGGCAAGAACAGCACGGATCTGCCATCTCTGCAGGTCTCCAATAACACTCCCCCTCCGCCGCGCGTCTGGGCCGAGCGTGATCCGGTGGCAGCGGCACGCTTCGCCACGGCCCGTACCAAGATGAGCCAACTCGCCGAGGACTTGAACATCCCGTCCGAGAACATTCTGACCCCGGATCACCTGCGCCGCGTGTGCTGGCGTCCGCCGTCGACCATAACAGAGGAGAGTATCTCCGAAGCCTTGGCTGAACTGGGTGCCCGCAACTGGCAGATTGAAAAGACGGCGGCTCTCCTGGTCGACTCCATGAACAACCCCGAGCCGCTAGCACCGAGGGAACCCAAGGAAGCTTAGGACGATCACGCCTAGCGATAGCTAACTCCAGCACGTCCTTCCCTCGAGCGGTGAGTAGTGAGCAATGTTTATAGTAAACATTGCTCACTACTCACCGCTCGAGGTGGTTTAAGGCTGCGCCGGGCCAAAATCACGCCATTTTGACCTCTAAGTTACTCACGAGTAACATGAGTTGCGACACACTCTCCACCGCTAGGCTGGGCTGGAGTGAACACCATTGAACGCAACCAAGGAGTTAGACGTGAGCCAAAATCGGCAGATCAGGGACGTGGTCTTTGTTGACGGCGTCCGCACCCCCTTTGGCCGCGCCGGGGAAAGGGCATCTATGCCAACACCCGCGCCGATGACCTCGTGGTCAAGTGCATCCGCGAGCTCATGCGCCGCAACCCTTCCCTCCCCGCCGAACGCATTGACGAGGTGGCTATTGCCGCCACCACGCAGACCGGCGATCAGGGCCTGACCATTGGGCGCACCGCCGCCCTCTTGGCCGGCCTGCCGCAGTCCGTGCCGGGATTTGCCATCGACAGGATGTGCGCTGGCGCCATGACCGCGGTGACGACGACGGCGTCGGGCATTGGCTTTGGCGCTTATGACGTGGTCATCGCTGGCGGCGTGGAGCACATGGGCCACCACCCATGGGCGCCGGAGCCGATCCGAACCCCCGCTTCATGTCCGAACGCATTGTGGATCCGGCCGCCCTGAACATGGGTAACACCGCCGAGAACCTCCACGACCGCTTCCCCGCAATCACCAAGGACCGCACCGACGCTTACGCCGTGGCCAGCCAAAACAAGCTCGCCGCCGCCTACGCCAAGGAGCAGATCCAACCCGATCTGGTTCCCGTTGCTACGCTCAAGCCGGGTGCCGGCTGGACCGTCAACACCGTGGATGAGCCGCCCCGCCCCGGCACCACGGTTGAAGATTTGGCAGCGCTTCGCACTCCCTTCCGCGCCCACGGCCGGGTTAGTGCCGGCAACGCCGCTGGACTGAACGACGGCGCCACGGCGGCACTTTTGGCTTCTGCCGAGGCTGCCGCTGAGCTCGGTTTGCCCGTCAAGATGCGCCTGGTCAACTTCGCGTTTGCCGGCGTCGCCCCGGAGGTCATGGGTATTGGCCCCGTGCCGGCCACCGAAAAGGCGCTTCGTTTGGCTGGGCTCACCATCGAAGATATTGGCCTGTTTGAAATCAACGAAGCCTTCGCTGTCCAGGTACTCTCCTTCCTTGACCACTTTGGCATCGCCGACGACGACCCTCGAGTCAACCGCTATGGTGGCGCCATCGCCGTAGGCCACCCCCTCGCCTCCTCCGGCGTGCGCCTCATGAACCAGTTGGCCCGGCAGTTCGAAGAAGACCACTCCGTGCAGTACGGCATCACCACCATGTGCATCGGTTTGGGCATGGGCGCCACCGTGATCTGGGAAAACCCGCACTTTGCCCCCAGCCCTGAAACCACGTCAACCTCCACTGAAGGGAGCGCAGCATGAGCGCCCAGGACTTCACCAAACTCGCAGCAATGTTCCCCGATGAGGTCGTGACGCATTCGTATGTGCAGGACATTGCCCTTCCCGGCGTGGACGGCGCACCGAGCGCAGGCACCTTTGCCCTGATCACGCTGGACAACGGCCTGGATCATCGCCGTCCCACCACGTTGGGCCCCAACACCCTCGTTGAATTGGGTATCACGTTAGAAACCCAACGTGAGCGGGCAGCTCGCGGGGAGATACTTGGTGTGGGCGTCACCGGCAAGCCGTTCTTCCTGGTGGCTGGCGCAGATCTCTCTGCCGTCAAGAGCCTAAACGATCCCGAAGCTGCCCTATGGATGGCTCAGCTTGGCCACGATGTCTATTCCACGCTGAATGACTTGGGCGTTCCAAGCTTTGTATTCATCAACGGATTGGCTCTGGGTGGCGGGCTCGAGATTGCGCTCAACGCCAGCTACCGGACAGTCTCCACTGGTGCCGGCGCCCTGGCACTGCCCGAAGCGTTCCTCGGCCTGGTGCCCGGCTGGGGCGGCGTGTACCTGCTCCCCCGCCTGATTGGACCGGCCAATGCCGTGCAGGTCATGATCGAGAACGCCCTATCCAACAATCGCACCCTGAGCGGCCCGGCAGCCTTCAAGCTCGGCATTGCCGACGCCCTGTTTGAGCCCGCTGATTTTGTGGAACAGTCCCTGAATTGGGCGGCCCGCGTTCTTGCCGGCGCCGAAAGCGTCAGCCGCCCCAACGCGGTGAGTGAGCCGCTGAGCGAGGAAAACAGCGCAGCCTGGGATGCCGCCGTCGTGCGTGCCAAGACGTTTGTGGAGGCCAAGACCTCCAATGCCGCCCCGGCCCCGGCGAAGGTGATTGAGCTGCTGGAAAAGGGCAAGCACTTCACGAAGGCGGAATCTTTCGCGGCCGAGGATGCGGCGCTGGCCGAGCTCATGGGCACACCGCAGTTCAAGGACACCGTCTACGCGTTTCTGGACCTGGTGCAGAAGCGGGCCAAGAAGCCGGCCGGTGCGCCGGATCCGAAGCTGGCGCGCCCCGTCACCAAGGTCGGCGTGGTGGGTGCCGGGCTGATGGCAGGGCAGTTTGCGCTGTTGTTTGCTCGCCAGCTCAAGGTGCCGGTGGTGATGACGGACATTGATGCGGCGCGGGTGGAGAAGGGTGTTTCCTACGTGCATGGCGAGGTGGATAAGCTGCTCGCCAAGGGCCGGATCAGCCAGGACGCCGCGAACCGCACGAAGGCGCTCGTGACGGGCTCGGTCTCCAAGGACGTGTTTGCCGACGCCGACTTCGTCATCGAGGCCGTATTTGAGGAACTGTCCGTCAAGAAGGCCGTGTTCGCCGAGGTGGAGGCCATTGTCTCCCCCGAGTGCATCCTTGCCACCAACACCTCCTCGCTGTCCGTTACGGCCATGGCCGAGGACTTGTTGCACCCCGAACGACTGGTGGGCTTCCACTTCTTCAACCCTGTGGCCGTCATGCCGCTGCTGGAAATTGTTCGCGCTCCCAAGACCGACGACGCCGTGCTCGCCACAGCATTTGCCACGGCCAAGGCGCTGCGCAAGACGGCGGTATTGGTCAAGGATGCGGCCGCGTTTGTGGTGAACCGGGTGCTATTGCGCCTCATGGCGGAGGTCTCCAAGGCCTTTGACGAGGGAACTGACGCGCACACGGCGGATAACGCGTTGCGTCCCATGGGCCTGCCTATGACCCCGTTCACGCTGCTGGCCATGGTGGGCATCCCTGTGGCTCAGCACGTCACCGAATCGCTCCATACGGCCTTTGGCGACCGCTTCCACGTCTCCGCTAATCAGCAGGCCCTCATCGATGGCGGCAAGAAGGCTCTGTGGGAGACCGCGGCCGACGGTTCCGTGTCGATTCCCGCAGATACCCTGGCCTTGCTGAGCTTCGGCAACACTCCCTCCACGGGTGAGGAGCTGCTGCGCAAGACGCAGGATGCACTGGCGGAGGAGATTGGCCTCATGCTCGCCGAAGGTGTTGTTGCAGGGCCCGAGGACATTGATCTCTGTATGATCCTTGGTGCTGGCTGGCCCATGCATTTGGGTGGCATCACACCGTATCTGGACCGCGTGGGCGCCTCCCATCGCGTCAATGGGAAGCCGTTCCACCCCGCCGCCTAGCTGTTCCCGCGCAAGTACGACGACGGGCCCGCACCTTTTTGCCAAGGTGCGGGCCCGCGCGTCGTTCCGGGTTCGATGAGACGATGTAAGGGCTCCTCCTCTGGAACAAGGCTCGGCTCCACAGCTGGGGGTGATACCGCCACCGTGACACAGACTCCTAATGACCAACAGTGGCAAGGCTCTTGGTCCCCAATGACGCAGCTGCGCTGGCCGCTGCCCTTGTGCGCAACCGCGACCACCCTGCGTATTGGGAACCATCCCGCCCACAGGAGTTCTACACGGAGGAATGGCAGGCTACAGATAGTGCCAGCCGGCTTGCCGCCCATGAGTCCGGAACCGCTCATCCTTTTGCTTTGTTTTCAGGTGACGCCATGGTGTGCCGATTCAACTTAGCCGGGATTGAGCGTAGCCCCTTCCAGAACAGCATTCTGAGTTAGCGGGTGGCTGGTAGTTCTACGGGACGGGGGCTGGCCTGCGCCACTGTCCAGGCCATAGTCGAATCAGCAAGTGTGCATCTGGGCCTGCACCGGATTGAAGCCAGCACCCTCCTGGACAATACTGGCTCACAGCGGGTGCTGCTGAAATCAGGAGTCCAACAAAGTGGCATGGCACCGCAATACCTGAAAATTGCCGGCAAAAGGCAGGATCACAATCTCTACCAAATGCTCCTGCATAGCTAAGACATCAGGTGAGAGCACTTGCCCACGACGATGCCTGCCTTTGCTCGCTTGACCACACAATGAAGAGTCACGGGAGGCGCGCCTCGTTTGGCTTTCTTTCAGCTTCAACTGAAAGAATGGAGCCATGACTCTTGAGCCTTCCCTGACCCGCCGTTCGGCCCTCCGCGCCACCACTGCAGCCTCTGGCGCAGCCTGCGCCCTTGCCTTGGCGGGATGCGCGCCTGCCGGAAACGCAGCAGCTGGCAAAGGCAAGACTGCCGCCGAAGTCCCCACGGGTGGTACCCCGCACCAGGTAGGCAAACTGGCCGATCTGCCCGTTGGAGGCACAGCAGGGGCCACGGCCGGCGACGTTGAAGTCATGTTGTTCCGTCCGGATGAAACCACCGTTTTGGCCTACACCGACATCTGCACGCATGCTGGCTGCAAGGTGGCACCGCACGGAGAAGACTTCAAGTGCCCGTGCCATGGCTCTGTTTTCAAGGGCAGCGACGGCACTGTGGTCTCCGGACCGGCCAAGGCTGCCCTCCCCCGCTTCGCCGCAGCCATCGACGGCGAATGGATCACCGTCTCCATCTAGTGGCAACACTTTGCTCCTGCGCGTGGTTAATGTCGTATGGGGCGCCACTTCATCAGTGGCGCCCCATTCGACGTTAATGGTGCGCTGACGCAAACACCTTAGAACAAAGCGACCTTCGGCGTCCGCGGGAAAATCTGATCCAGCTCCGCCAAGTCTTCAGACGTGGGCTTCCAGCTGGCGGACGCTGCATTCTGGCGCACCTGCTCAGGCTTCGTGGCCCCGGCAATGACGCTGGCCACGGCAGGTTGCGCTGCCAGCCAGGAAAACGCCACCTGAACCTCGGTCAGCTCACGGGCCGCGGCGAAAGCGCTGAAGGCGCTGAACTGGTCTTGATCGGCGTCGGTCACCATGTTCTGGCGCGTATGGGAGAGGCGGCTGCCGACGGGAACCACACCACCTTTGTATTTACCCGTCAACAGCCCGTTGGCAAGGGGGAAGTATGGCATTACACCCAAACCGAACGCCTCTGCTGCCGGCGTCACTTCCTGCTCGGCACGGCGATCCAGAAGGTTGTAGTGGTTCTGGCTCGCCACAAACCGCTCGGTGCCGAGCGCACGCGCAGTATGTTCGGCGTCCGCGATCTGCCAGCCAGCCAAATTTGAATGGCCAATGTAGCGCACCTTACCGGCTTGAACCAGTGAATCCAGTGCCTTGAGCGTCTCCACCATCGGAGTGTGACCATCGGGGGTGTGGTAATAAAACAGGTCCAAATAGTCGGTATTAAGCCGGCGCAGTGAAGCCTCGACCGACTGCAGAATGTACTTCCGCGAACCACGATGGCCCCAATCAACGCCGTTGGCGCCCTGGGTATCCATGCCGAATTTTGTGGCCACAACAACGTCGGAACGGTGCGTGCCCAGCGCCTTGCCCAGGATGGTTTCGCTAAGCCCAGGCGTCATGCCATAAACATCAGCCACGTCAAAGTGCGTGATGCCCGCATCCAGTGCGGCATGCACGACGGCGTTGCTTCCCTCTTGCGTTTGTGTCGCCGTCCCACTGCGGCCCAGGTTGTTACACCCGAGGCCCACAGCGGAAACGGTCAGTCCGGAACGGCCTACTGCTCGGTATTCAATCATGGTTCCACTGTACCGAAAACTTCCCTTCGGCCATTCAGAGCGGGAACCAAGTGTCCGCTACAGGCTGAAGTGGGTGGTTCCTGTGGGGCTGTGTTTGGCCCGAAGTGCCGCTACATCACCGATGGGTCCGGTGGCCACAGTCAGCTTGGTGAAGTCGAGCTTTTCTTCGCGGATGCACACCTTGACATTGGCTACGGCGCGGGCCGCGTCCGGAGCCACAATGTACACGTTGAGCTTGCCGAGACCGTGACCGGCTGCGGTGAACTCCATCTTTTCCAACACTCCGCTGCCACGCCACGCCAAGTGGGCCGTCAAGGATTCCTTGACACGGAAGGCCAAGTGCTTGTCACGGTCCGAGACCCGATCGTTCTTCAACGCGAACTGAGCCACCACCAAGAACTGATCCTCACGGACCAAAGGTGCAAAGCCGTCGGCAACACTCTGTTCGGAGAAGGCCGCCAGCATGCCTTCTGCCTCTTCGAGGCTCGCTACGGCGACCTCTTTTGAGGTGCTCACATGTCCTACGGTGCCGTGGTTGACGACAAAGAAAATCTCCGGCGCGACTATCACTTCATTCTCTTCGGCATCTTCGTTGTCTTCGCCTCCCCCAGCGTCAACCCACGCCTCACGGAAGACCAAGGCTCCGGCGTCGTCCTTCTTAAACATGCGCACAATGTTGGGGTCAAGGCCTGCCAAAATGGTCTCGTTGATGAACTCGCTGCTGTTATCGCTCATACTGATCGCGACGTCCTTCCTAGGGTGAACCAGGCCGCATCGCGACCGTCGAATGGGGCATTGGCGCCGGCCACAGCCGTGACGAGCTCCGCGCAGGAGGATTCCATGCGATCGGCTAACTCGTCGGGGTAAGCCAGTTCAATGCGATGCTGGGCAAATTCGTCTTCATCGTCCACATAGAGCCCGCGGCCTGCCGTGCGAACCACGTCCAGATCCATATCAATCATGTGGAACTCGATCACGTTGGGGCGAATGCGGCGCCACTGCAGGTCAATGGCCAAATCTATGTACAACTCAACCTTTTCAGGATGCGCCTCGTCATAGAAGGTGGCCACCCAATCACCCGTGAAGGGGATCAGCAAAACCGCGTCGGACTCGGTGTACAGGGCTGCGCCGGGACGCGAAATGAACTCATGGGTGCCCTGAAATATCCAGTGCCCAAACTCATCCGTGCCCAGATAATGTCCGGGGACCACCCAGTGCGCTGTGCCGTCATACTTGCGGTTGCGGGCCACCACCAGATCGCCAACGCGCGGGACATCCGCCCCGTCCTGCGTTGCAACAGCGCACTCTTGCACAGCTGTCACAGGATCGGCAGCTGACCTGTGCGCGGGGCGGGCTGGCCTGGCAGCGGCCGCGCGAATGGAACCTTCGTACCAAGGACCTGTTCGACGACGTCCTGCGCCACCCGCTGTGCCGTCAGTCCTACGCGTTCCAGAACCTGGCTACGAGTGCCGTGGGCCAGGAATTCTACGGGCAGGCCAACCTCATTCAGGGCCGTATCGATGCCGGCGGCCCGCAGTTCCTGACGGATCCGGGAGCCGACACCACCGGCACGCACGCCATCTTCAACCACAATGACGATGCGGTGCTGGGAGGCCAACTGGATGATGGAACGCGCCACGGGCAGCACCCAGCGCGGATCAACCACGGTAGAACTGATGCCCTGGGCACCAATACGGTTGGCAACGTCCAGACAAAGTTCGCTCATGGCTCCGACGCTGACAATCAGAACATCTGTCTGCGGGTCCGCACCGGCACCGGGCATCTCGTGTACTGAGCGCGCCAGGACGTCAACGCCATCGTACAAACGCTCGAGGGCCACAATTTCCGGCCCGACATTGCCTTTGGAATACCGCACCACACTGGGCGCATCGGAAATGGCAACTGCTTCGCGGAGTTCCTCGCGCAGACGTTCGGCATCACGCGGAGCGGCCAAGTGCAGCCCAGGAACAATCTGCAGCATGGACATATCCCACATGCCGTGGTGACTGGGACCATCTGGCCCGGTGACACCGGCGCGGTCCAGCACAATGGTGACTCCGGCCTTGTGCAGGGCAACATCCATGAGCAGCTGATCGAAGGCTCGGTTGAGGAACGTAGCGTAAATGGCCACCACAGGATGCAGGCCACCGAAGGCCATCCCGGCCGCCATGGTCACGGCGTGCTGTTCGGCAATACCCACATCTATGACACGTTCGGGGTACTTTTGCGCAAATCCGGCCAGCCCCATGGGCAGCAACATGGCACCGGTAATGGCCACAATGTCTTCACGTTCCTCGGCGATCGTGGTGATTTCCTCACCAAAAACGCTCGTCCAGGACTTACCGCTGGCCGCCTCCAGAGCACGGCCCGTCTCAGGATTAATGACCCCGACGGCGTGGAACTGGTCGTCCTCATCGGCACGAGCCGGCGCATAGCCGCGGCCCTTTTCCGTGAACGCGTGCACAATGACGGGTCCACCGTAGTTCTTGGCCAGCTGCAGTGCTGACTCCATGGCCTTCTCGTCGTGGCCGTCAACCGGTCCCACGTACTTCATGCCGAGATCGTCAAAGAGTCCCTGGGGTGCCCACCAGTCTTTGACGCCCTTCTTGGCGGCGTGCAAGCTCTTGTACACAAAGCGACCGGCGGCGTTGCCGTCTTGGAGGCGCTTCTTACCCCAGTACATGGACGCCTCGTACTTCTTGTGGGTCCGCACATGATCAATGGCAGGGCGCAGCGACGCCAAGTAATCTGCAACGCCACCCACTGTTGGGGCGTAGGAGCGTCCGTTGTCGTTGACCACGATGACAACTTTGCGGTCCTTGTCAGCGGCAATGTTGTTGATGGCTTCCCACGTCATGCCGCCGGTCAGGGCGCCGTCGCCAATGACGGCCACCACGTAGCGATCATCTTCGCCCCGGAGTTGGTGAGCGCGGGCAATGCCGTCGGCCCAGGACAATGATGAGGAAGCGTGTGAACTCTGCACAATGTCATGCTCAGACTCGGCACGTTCCGGGTACCCGGAAAGCCCACCTTGCTGACGCAGGGTGGAAAAATCGTGCCGGCCAGTCACCAGCTTGTGAACGTAGGACTGGTGGCCGGTGTCAAAGACGATGCTGTCCCTCGGAGAATCAAAGATTCGATGGATGGCCAGAGTCAGTTCAACAACGCCCAGGTTGGGACCCAAATGGCCACCGGTCTGGGACACGTTAGCGATGAGGAAGCCCCTGATTTCTTGGGCCAGCTCCTCCATTTGTTGCTCACTGAGCCGGCTCAGGTCACGCGGGTGCGTGATGGATTCTAAAAGTCCCATGGGTTACCTCCTGGGTGCACGGTCAACGTCTAACAATATCGCGTCCGCGGCGCTTCGCGAGGACACTTTTGACGAAAAATGCCGCCGTTTCTGGTTTTCGCTAGGGTACAAACCCTAGCGAAAACCAGAAACGGCGGCATTTCTCACTTACAACTTGCTCCACAGTGATGAACCCCACGCGCCGGATCGCTCCGGACACGTTGGTCCCAAGCCCGATCTAACCGAACACAGTGGTCCCACGTGCTGGATCTGAACGAACTCGTTGGGCCCACGCGACCGAGGGGCCCCAACTCAAGACGCGCCAGCGGCTTAAGTTGGGGAGGTCGTGGTTGGGCCCACGCCCGCCAGGTTCCCAAAAATCGCGTCAGCGATTTCTGGGCCGGCGGGTGGGGACTAGTTCCCTGCGGAGATCTGGCGCAGGACGTACTGAAGGATGCCACCGTTGCGGTAGTAGTCTGCTTCACCGGGAGTGTCGATGCGCAGAACGGCATCGAAGCTTACGGTGGTTCCGTCTTCTGCAACTGCGGTGACCTTGAGCGTCTTGGGCGTGGTGCCGTTGTTCAGCTCGGTGACGCCTTCGACGGAGAACGTCTCGGTGCCGGTCAGACCCAGTGATTCGGCATTGGCGCCGGCCGGGTACTGCAGGGGCAGGACGCCCATGCCGATGAGGTTGGAGCGGTGGATGCGCTCGTAGCTCTCGGCGACAACTGCCTTCACACCCAGCAATGCGGTGCCCTTGGCAGCCCAGTCACGTGATGAGCCGGAGCCGTATTCCTTACCAGCCAGAACTACCAGCGGGGTGCCGGCAGCCTGGTAGTTGACGGATGCATCGTAGATGTACGCCTGCGGTCCGCCAGCCTGGGTGAAGTCGCGGGTGAAGCCACCTTCAACGTTGTCCAGGATCTGGTTGCGGATACGGATGTTCGCGAAGGTTCCGCGAATCATGACCTCGTGGTTTCCACGGCGTGAGCCGTAGGAGTTGAAGTCCTTGCGCTCCACACCGTTAGCCAACAGGTACTGTCCGGCCGGGGTTTCCGACTTGAAGGAACCTGCAGGGCTGATGTGGTCGGTGGTGACCGAATCGCCAAGCTTGAGCAAGACGCGTGCGCCGGCGATGTCCTGAACCGGGTCAGCTTCTGCCTTCATGCCCTCGAAGTACGGGGGCTTACGCACGTAGGTGGACTTGGGATCCCACTCGAAGACGTTGCCTTCAGGAGTTTCCAGAGCCTTCCAGCGATCGTCGCCATCGAAGATGGTGGCGTAGGAGTTGGTGAACATCTCGCGGTCAATCGAGGCGTCCATGACTTCCTGGACCTCAACCGGGTTCGGCCAAATGTCAGCAAGGAAAACATC